>JAAZVL010000254.1 GCA_018623515.1 Marinobacter sp. | reverse complement strand
GGGAACGTGGCCGGGGCGGATCAGGCGGAAGCGCGGGCTGCTGCGCTTTAGAAATAGAAAGGGCGCGGATCTCTACCGCGCCCTTTCCCTTTATTAGGCAGAGCTGTTTACTGAGCTACCTGATTATCAAAGTCTGCAGTTGAGGTTTCACCCTCATTTACCTCTACATTCTGCATCCCTACAAATGTCAGATCGTCATCAGCTGGTTGCCCATCAGCAGTCTCGACGAAGTCATCGCCGCAGGAGTAGCTGACGGTGTATTCGCCCGTCGGAATGAATGCTGCTGTGTATGTGCTGTCACTTCCATTGTTAGTTACGGGAACGACAACCAGTGGCTCATTCGCGCTACCAATATCGTCCGGAGTCTGGTTGAACTCCTCATGCACATAAACGTTGCCAAGGAAAGACTCCTCCATTGTGGTAACGTCAGTGCATTGTTCATTAATTAGTTCTGCTGTCACAGTTCCGCTGATTGTTCCTACTGTCGAATTGTCGACAAGTCTCACCACAGGCTTGAGCTTGTAAGTTGAATCGTTCTGTGGATTGACAATGGATTTGCGAACGTCAAAGTCGATGGTGAGCGCCACTTCGCCTCCGGCAGGAACTACGAAGCCGCTGGTCTGTATACCGCGTGCTGAGGGAGTGGTGAGGTCGTAGACAGCACCATCGATCTCAATTGTGTTGTTGGTGCCAACTTCCAGGCGCATCCAGTTGTACTCTCCGGCAGGCACTTCCTCATCCTGAATCAGTGCTTCAACCGCACCGCCCTGAAGTTCGAGAAGGTTGAGCGGCTGTGGAAAGTCAAATTCATACCGGAGTCGCTCACCGTCTGGTGCCTGCAGTACCAGTGCCTCAACCTCGATGTTTACGGCGTCGGCGTTATCAATCGGTGCGTCCGTTAGCCCGACGCTCACGCTGCCGGTGGACGAGCCACCATCACTGCTACCACCACAGGCGGCAATACCCGCTGCCAGTGCAGATACGGCAAAAATCTGGATTGAACGCTTCATACAACCTCCGTGGGTTATGGTTGAATCTCCCTCAATCCACGACACAAAATCGATGAGGGTTCCGGAAATTTTGTTAACCTTTCCTCACTTGCCGGTAATATGCGGATGCCCGGGGCCTGCCTGTAACTGCAACCACGGGTCAGTCTGATATAGACTTGCCGCTTCAACAGCGAACCACGCGGGTAGTAACGGTTTTGGCGATTCTTTCCTTCAAACCAGGTAAAAAGCGGCGTTTCGAGCTCCTGATCCAGCCCCATCTTGAGCCCATGTACCGCTTTGCCTTCCGGCTGGCGGGCCAGCAGCATGATGCCGAGGATCTGGTTCAGGACGTTGTGGTCAAGCTGTATCCACGCCTGGAAGAGCTGGAGGCGGTTGACCAGTTGCGCCCGTGGTTGAATCGCGTGCTATACCGGCATTTCATCGACCAGCTGCGGCGTAAGGGCCGGCAGGGTGACCGGCCCATGAGTGAGCTGGTCGAGGCGGACAGCCAGGCCGACTGGCTCGACAGCCTGGATGCGGAAGACACAGGGCCGATGGCCCTGCTGGAACTGGATCGGCTGGGCCCGGAACTGGATCGGGCCATTGCGACGCTGGGGCCTGACCAGCGTACGTTGTTGCTCCTTCACGATGTGGATGGCTGGCGCCAGGACGAGATTGCCGACATTCTCGATATCCCCCTCGGGACCGTGAAATCCCGCCTGCACCGGGTCCGTGCTGCACTGAGAAAAAAATTGCAGCAACAGCTGGAACCAACGGCAAGCGCCGGGCGTGTTGAAAACTGAGGTGATGACTATGTCCTGTCGGGAAATCCGCGTAAGCCTTGTCGCTTACCTGAACAATGAATTGCCAGCCCAGCACCGGGAGACGGTTGCCGAGCACTTGGCCACGTGCGCAGCTTGCAGCCGGGCGCTGGAAGCAGAACGCCTGCTGGGTGAGAAATTGAAGGTTCGCCAGCGTATTCCCGAGCCTTCCCGGGATTTTGAGTCCCGTGTACTTTCGGTCGCGACGACGGGGCCTGCCCGGCATGGCCGGTGGAGCCATCGAGTGCTTGGTGGAGCGATCGCGGCGGCGCTGGCGTTGGGCGTGTCACTGGGGGTGATCCTGAACAAGGGAACCTCTCCTGAACCTCAGCAGTTGGCCGGTCAGCAGGCGTCGGAGCCAGTGGTGTTCGAGCCTGTGGAGCAGACTGTAAAGCTGGCATTCCGTTCGGGGCAGGCCCTGGATAATGTCACGCTGACGCTTGAGCTGCCGCCGAATGTGGAGCTGTCGCCATGGCCGGGGCGGCAGGAGCTCAGCTGGCAGATCAGCCTGGATGCCGGCGAAAACGTGGTTTCCCTGCCGCTGAAAGTGCTATTCCCCGGCAGGGGAGAATTGGTCGCTCGCCTGAATACAGGAGAGCAGCAAAAGAGTTTCCGGGTCGAGTTTCCCGGTACGATTGAAAATCAGGAGGTGCCGGCATCATGAGATGGTATGTTCCGGTGGCAATGGTGATCGGGTTGTTCGTATCGGAGGCCCACGCGCGTGAAGACCTTGATGTCACCATGCGCATGGTACTCGATGAACGGGCATTGACTGAATCCGTGGTCCGTGAGATTGAGTTGCCAGAACCCGCATCTGTCGAACGTCCGGACCAGGCGAGAGAGAACCGGGAGGCACCGGGGATGGACATGGCCCGGGATGCCCGTGAGCAGGGCCGCGAATTTGGCCAGGAAATGGCCGATAAGGTCCGCGAATCCGCCGGGGAAAAGCCGGACAGGCCGGAGTTGCCTGAACATGTGCAGGAGGTTCGGGACAACCTGCCCGAGGCTGCCAAACCCCGCAATTGATTCTCCTGCCCGCCACAACGCGGCGGGCAGTCATTTTGAAGTCTCCCTGTTATACTTGCCGCGTTATCGTTCGGTAACGCTGGCTCACTGTCAGCCCGCCGACCGATCCCTCTGATCCGGAACTGAACGGAAGGTGTTGTTTGCTGGCTGCCTGCCTCACCCGTAAGCTGCTGCTGAGTTGCTCGCTCCTGTTTGCCTCCTTGCCGTCACTGGCACAGGACCCGTCCGGAGAGTCATCGGCGGAGACGGACTTTCGCCGTGGCGTCGAGCTTTTCCAGCAAGGTAACCTGACCGCGGCACGGCAACGGCTGGAAGCGGCGCGTGCTGCCGGCCTGGACTCCATGACCCTCCACTACAACCTCGGTGTGGTGTATTACCGCCTGGGTGAACTGGATGCCGCTGAACAGTCGTTCGCCCGCCTTTTGTCCTCTCCCCATGAAACCCTGGCGCGCTACAATCTTGGCCTGGTAGCTCTGGCCCGGAATGATCAGGCGGCGGCTCGCGCCTATTTTGTCTCGGTGAGCGAAAATGGCGGCTCCGAAAAGCTGCGGGAACTGGCCCGGATCAGGCTCTCGGAACTGGACAGTGGCGTGCCGGCTTCAAGCCCCTTGCCCCGTCGACTCTACCTGGCCGCCTCGGGTGGCTACGACAGTAACATTGCCGGCCTTCCGGAGACTGCCACCACCCGGGAGGGCGGCCTGTTCCTCGATGCCGTTGTTGCCGGCAGTGCCCGGATCCGGGGCCACAGGGACGGCGGATGGGATCTGGAAGGTGCCTTTTTTGGCCGGGACTATCCGGACGACGATGATTACAACACCCGATTTTTGCAGGGGAAACTCGCCCGGTCGGCGCAGGATTCAGGCCAGACCCGGCAATTGGGAGCGGTTCTGAGTCAGTCCTGGTTCGGGAGGGATGCGTTCGAGACCCGTTAT
>JAAZVL010000253.1 GCA_018623515.1 Marinobacter sp. | reverse complement strand
GTACCGGGCGCCGGGCCGTGAAGGCAGCGGTATTACTGTACATTGTCCGAACCTCCTGCCAGCAGGCTGTCTGCAATCTCCGTGGCCAGCCGCTTGACCGGGTAGATGCCACCAAATGGCCAGGTCGCCTCGATCTGGTAGACCTGATCCCTCTGCACGGGCGGCAGGTAGGTCCAGAAGGGGCTGTTGGCAAGAGTCTCACTCAGGCCCGGTGGTGTCGGCGAGATCACCACAAGCCGCGCATTGGCAAACGGCGCAATGGCTTCCAGGCCGACGACGGAAAATCCCCAGAAGTTTCCGGGGTGGGGCCAGGCGTTGGTCAGGCCGAGGGCCTCGAGCGCAGTCTGGTAAAGCCCGTTTGGGGCGTAGATGCGCACGTGGCGGGCGTCCAGGAAATTCACCAGTGCCACCGGGCGTTTCGTAATACCGGCCTCGGCGAGCCGGGCCCGCTGATCTTCCAGTGTTTGCTCGAGGTCATCCACCACCGCCCGGGCCCGGTCTTCCCGGTCCAGCATCTGCCCCAGCGTCAGCAACATCTCCCGGGCTTTTGTAAAGGGTTGCGAACCCTCCTTGTACACACTGACCACGTAGGTCGGGGCCAATCGTTCGAGCAGACCGGCAGCGGGCGCCATTTCGGCACTGGTCACGATCAGATCCGGGTCCAGCTCGGCGATGGCCTCCAGGCTGGGCGCCACCCGGGTCCCCACGTTTCGTACCCCGATTTCCGGCAGCGCCGGTTCCTTGACCCAATAGCTGTACCCGGCCAGGTCGGCAACGCCCACTGGTGTGATCCCCAGCAACAACAGCGCTTCGGTCGCCGCCCAGTTGAGGGCCACGATGCGCTCGGGAACCTTGTCGAGGGTAAGGGTGCCGTTTTCGTGTTGCCAGGTGCCCGCGACAGCGGACGTGGCGAACAGTGTCGTCAGCAGTAGGAAGGCGATCGCCCGGGCGGTTCTAGTGGACATAGGAAACCCACTGGCCCGGTGCCCGCTCCATGACTCCCATGGGCACCCCGTAGATGTTCTCCAGGATTCCCGAGTCCATGATCTCGTCGGGCCGGCCATCCGCGACCAGGCGGCCGGCCTTGATGGCCACCAGCCGGTCACAGAAGCGGGCGGCCAGGTCGACGTCATGCAGTACGACGATGACGGTAAGTTCGCGCTGCTCGGCCAATCGGTGCACCAGACGCAGGGTTTCCACCTGATGTTTTACATCCAGTGCGGAGATGGGTTCGTCCAGCAGCAGGCAGCGGGTCTGCTGGGCCAGCAACATGGCGATCCAGGCCCGCTGGCGCTCACCACCGGAGAGGGTATCTACGGACCGATGGGTGAAGTGCTCGAGCCCGGTGTCGGCGATGGCCTGATCAATCAGTCTTTGATCTTCCTGGTTGTAACGACCCAGCGGCCCCCGCCACGGGTAACGACCGAGCGCCACGAGTTCCCTCACGGTCAGTCCGTCCGTGGCCGGAGGGTGCTGCGGGAGGTAGCCGACGGTGCGGGCGAATTCCCGGGCGCCGGTGGAACGAAAGGGTTGACCGAGCAGGCTGACGGTGCCCTCGGAAGGAGCCTGGTGCCGTGCCAGCACCTTGAGCAATGTCGACTTGCCAGAACCGTTGTGGCCGAGCAGGGCGGTCACTTCGCCCTCCCGGAACCCGAGGTTGATATTACGCAGAATGGCGGTGTCGCCAATATTGACATCCAGGTTGCTGACTTCAAAAAACGCGGACATGCAGACTCCCTTGTGCTGAGAGCGTGCAGAGTAATCTAAATGCGAATTACTATCAATAAGAGTCGATCAAGTCGGGCGTTACACCTGCCCGGTCTGAACGCGCCACTGGGCGCGGTAGGCTCCGTCACGGGTCAGCAGAGACTCATGGTTGCCTTGCTCGACAACCCGGCCGTTTTCGATCACGGCAATGGTATCCGCATCCACAATGGTGGACAGGCGATGGGCGATCATGATGACCGTACGGTTATGCCCGATGCGGCGCAGGGAGCGCTGGATGGCGGCTTCGGTTTCGTTGTCCACCGCGCTGGTGGCTTCATCCAGCACCAGGATTGGAGGATCTTTAAGCAGAGCCCGGGCCAGAGACAGCCGCTGGCGCTGACCGCCGGACAGGCGTACGCCACGTTCCCCGACCGGTGTTTCGAGGCCCTCGGGCAGGGCCTCGATGAAGCCCCAGGCTTCGGCGGTTTTCGCGGCTTCGATGATTTCCTCGTCGGTGGCATCAGGCTTGCCGTAGGCGAGGTTCTCGCGGATGGAACCTTCGAACAGGTACACGTCCTGGCTGACCAGACCGATGGCACCGCGCAGTGACCTGAGGTTGATGTCCCGGATAGGCTGCCCATCAATGCGGATATCGCCGTGGCTCGGGTCGTAGAAGCGCAGCAGCAGTTTGATCAGGGTGGACTTGCCGGAGCCGGTGGCGCCCACCAGGGCCAGGGTGTTGCCTGCTGGTACATGCAGACTGATATCCCGGATACCGGCACCGCTGGCGGCGTAATGGAAGCTCAGGTTCCGGAATTCCACCTCACCCTTGACTGGCTGCGCCAGATCCCTGCCGCCTTCATCCCGGACATGCACGGGTTCCGCCAACAGGTTGAGAATCCGCCGGGTGCTGGCCATGGCCCGTTCGAACAGGTCAATGACTTCCGCGAGGCCGGTCAAGGGCCAGAGCAGACGCTGGGTGAGGAACACCAGCACGCCATAGGCGCCGACGTTGAGCGTGCCTTCCAGGGCCATCATGCCGCCGACGGTAAAGGTGGCCAGGAAGCCCGCGAGGATCGCCATGCGGATGACTGGAATGAAGGCGGAGCTGATTCGGATGGCCCTTCGGTTGGCCTCCACATAAGCCTCGCTGCTGGCCTTGAGCCGCTGGGCTTCCCGCTGCTCGGCGGTAAAGCTTTTGATCGTGGCGATGCCGCCAAGGTTGTTGGCGAGGCGGCTGGAGAGATCGCCCACCCTTTCACGAACGTCGGCATACAGTGGGCCGGCTTTGCGCTGAAAGTAGAAGGCGCCCCAGATAATCAGGGGAATCGGAGTGAAGGCCAGCAAGGCGATCGTAGGGGAGAGCACAAAGAAAACGGCGCCTACCGCCACCACGGTGACCTGAACCTGGATCATGGCGTTGGCACCACCATCGAGGAAGCGTTCGAGCTGGTTGACGTCATCATTCATGGTAGCCACCAGCTGCCCGGAGCTGCGCGCCTCGAAGAAGCTCATGTCCAGCCGCTGGGCGTGCTCGTAGGCGTCCTGGCGCAGGTCGGACTGCAGGCGCTGGGCC
This sequence comes from Marinobacter sp., assembly GCA_018623515.1. GTDB lineage: Bacteria > Pseudomonadota > Gammaproteobacteria > Pseudomonadales > Oleiphilaceae > Marinobacter. The sequence goes on along the minus strand of JAAZVL010000253.1, from coordinate 497 downwards.
AGGTTGCGCCAGAGCACCTGGAACAGGTATTCGAACAGCGATTCGCCGGCCCAGATAAAGAAGGTGAGGGCGGCCAGCACGGTGATCTGCTCCTGGGCGGTCTCAAAGCCCAGCCCGGCCACAAAGCTTTCTTCCTGGTTCACCACCACGTCGATGGCCACGCCGATCAGGATTTCCGGGGCGATGTCGAACAGCTTGTTGATGATGGAGCAGGTGGTGGCGGCGATGATCCGGCGGCGGTAGCCCCGGGCGTACCGGAGCAGGCGACCCAGGGCGGCGAAGCTGCTGGTGTGCTGGCGGTTTGAAGACATGATCCGCTTCCTTATGGCTGGGCTCGGTTGTGAAAACCGGCAAGGGTAGCGGATTTGGTGGCAATTTAAAACTTAATCATTATCACTTGCGCGCGTTTCGTTGCAGCCACCGGTCCAGCTTATCTGCGAATTCCTTGCGGTCGGTCTGGCTGAACGGGGCCGGCCCGCCGGTTACCTGGCCGGCGC
>JAAZVL010000008.1 GCA_018623515.1 Marinobacter sp. | reverse complement strand
GTGGTAGCGGGCTGAGTTTTGGTCTTATCGAGGTGCTCCGGTCCGCGCGGCCCGACAGTCGTTTTCTGGAGTTGGTGCACCGGCTGGATCGCGACACCTCCGGTCTGGTTATGATTGCCAAGAAGCGCTCGGCCCTGCGTTACTTGCAGGACGAGTTGCGTCAGAAACGGGTGCGCAAGTTCTACCACGCTCTGGTCGCCGGAAGCTGGCCGGAAGGTGTGGATCGGGTGGATGAACCGTTGCTGCGCTACGAGATGCCCAACGGAGAGCGCCGGGTTCGGGTCGACAGGGCCGGTAAGGCGTCGCTGACCACCTTCCGGTGCCTGGAGCGGTTCCAGGGATACAGTCTGGTGGAGGCCTCGCCGGTGACCGGCCGGACCCATCAGATCCGGGTGCACAGTGCCTGGGCGGGTCATCCGATCGCGGGCGATGACAAGTATATGGATGACGTGAGCATGAAGGCTTTCCGCTCCATTGGCGGGCAGCGATTGATGCTTCATGCCAGGGCCCTGGAGTTCCGCCTGCCGGGCAGTGATGAGCCGATGCGGCTTGAAGCGCCCTACGACGAAGCATTTGAACGCGTGCTCCGGACCCTCGGGGCCCGCAAGACAGGATCAGAGAAATGAAAGTAAAAGTAGTGATATTCGACTGGGACGGCACCCTGGTGGATTCCGTTGACCATATCGCCGACAGTCTGCACCAGGCGGCGACCGACCTGGGTTATCCCCAGCTGGAACGCGAGGCCTACCGGGATATTATCGGTCTGGGCATGGTCGAGGCGCTGGAAAAACTGTACCCGGGTATTTCACGGGAAGAGATGAACACGATCCGGGAGGGTTACGCCCGCTATTTTTTCAGCAAGGTCACCACACCCCAGAATGTGTTCGAAGGCATGGCCGAGCTGGTAGCCGACCTGCGGGAGTTTGGGCGTAGCTGTTCGGTTGCAACCGGTAAGAGCCGTCGGGGGCTTGAGAGCGCACTGGTCACCAGCGGCCTGGGTGAGCACTTCGAAATCACCCGATGCGCCGATGAGACCCGCTCCAAGCCAGACCCGGCCATGTTGAAAGAAATTCTGGAGTTTTACCGGATTGAGCCGTCCGAGGCGGTGATGATTGGCGATACCCGCTATGATCTGGAAATGGCCCGCCGTATTGGCATGCCTTCGATTGGTGTCGAGTGGGGCGTGCACAAGCGGGATGTGCTGGGGGAGTATGATCCCCATGCCATCGTCGAATCGGTGCCGGAGCTTCGCCGCGTACTGGGGCTTTGAGCCCGGTATTATCAATGCAGTTGCTGACAGGATGTATGCATGAGTGAGTGGGATTCTGACAAGTCGCCGGAATGGGGTGATGAGCCTGCCGGGAAGTCCTCTGGCCGTTCGTGGCTGGGCAGAAAGGGGCCGGCCATGCCGCCGGAGAGTAATCGCGACTGGAAGCTGATCGAGAAGCTGGTCATGTCCCTCCAGGCGGAGCAGCGCCGCAGTCGCCGTTGGGGGATCTTTTTCAAGTTCCTGACTTTTGGCTATCTTTTCCTGCTGCTGTTCCTGATCCGGTTTCCATTCGGAGAAAGCCTGGATGCCGCGACCGGAGCCCATACGGCGGTGATCGAGATCAATGGCACCATCGCTGCGGACGAGCTGGCCAGCGCAGATAACATCGTGGGTTCCCTGCGTTCCGCATTTGAGGCCGAATCAGCGAAGGCTGTGGTGTTGCGAATCAACAGCGGCGGTGGCAGTCCGGTCCAGTCCGGCTATGTCTACGACGAGATCAAGCGGCTTCGGGAGGAGTACCCTGACAAAAAAGTCTACGCGGTCATTTCCGACATAGGTGCATCCGGTGCCTACTACATCGCGGCGGCCGCGGACGAAATCTACGCCAACCGGGCCAGTCTTGTGGGCTCCATTGGCGTGATTGCCGGCGGTTTTGGCTTTACCGAGGTCATGGACAAGGTGGGGGTTGAGCGTCGGCTTTATACCGCCGGTGACAACAAGGCCTTCCTGGATCCCTTCTCGCCGGAGGACCAGGACGAGGTCCAGTTCTGGAATTCAGTATTGGAAAATACTCACCGCCAGTTTATTGAGGCGGTGAAACGGGGGCGGGGTGATCGCCTGGCGGACGATGAGCGGCTGTTCAGCGGCCTGGTCTGGAGCGGTGAACAGGCAATGGAGCTGGGGCTGGTCGACGGTCTTGGCAGCGCCTCTTCTGTTGCCCGTGAAGTGGTTGGGGCGGAGAAGCTGGTGGATTACAGCCACCGGAAATCCCCGCTCCAGGATTTTGTGGACCAGCTGGGTGTTGCCTTTGGCGAGGGCTTCGCCGGTCAGTTGCTCGAATCCCGCCTGGAATTGCGCTGAGGGCTGTTCAGCCCTCCAGCAGCGGGTTGCATCCCCAGCTCCGGAGCATCCCGTTCAGGGCGATCAGTGGCAGCCCGACGAGGCTGTTGGGGTCGCGCCCTTCAAGCCGGTCGAACAGCGTAATACCCAGGCCTTCCATCTTGAAGCTCCCGGCGCAGTCATAGGGCTGCTCCCGCTTGAGGTAGCTTTCGATTTCCTCGTCGGACAATTTGCGGAAATGGGCCGTGAAAGGTTCGCAGGCCTGTTGGCACTCTCCGCTATCTGCATCCAGCAGGCAGAGTCCGGTCAGGAATAGCACCCTGTGTCCGCTGCTCTGGCGTAACTGTTGCACCGCCTGCGTGTGGTTGCCGGGTTTGTGCAGCAGGGTGCCGTCCGGCAGGCAGGCGACCTGGTCGGAGCCGATGATCCAGTGGCCGGGATGCCGTGCTGCCAGGGCCCGGGCCTTGCTTTCGGCGAGTCGCAGGGCAAGGTTTTCAGCGGGTTCGCCGGGCCGGGGCGTTTCGTCGATGTCCGGGCTGGCGGTGGTGAAGGGCAATCCCAGGCGCTCCAGCAGGGCCCTGCGGTAGGGAGAAGAGGAGGCCAGTAGCAGGGGTTTGGTCATTACCGAGGTCCTTTTGTCGTTAAATACCCGTATCCCCATGGTAACCCGTGGCGAAATGGCAACGAAGTCTTTGACAGCGGCGGGCCTCGCCCCTAAAATTGCGCGCCTATGTCAAAAGCGTCAAACGCCGAGTTGCCCAAATCTGTTGACCCTTATCGGTTGGCGGAGCAGAACACCGTACTGGAGGGAGTGATTCCTCTCAGTGCCTTGGCTCGTTTCAGGGAATCGGTTCTGGGATTTGACGAGGGTGCTGCGTGCCGCGTCAGGCTGTCGTTTTCGATGGACAGCGAGCGTCGTCGCATCGTCTCGGGTGAGCTGGAGGCACCGGTGAATCTGGAGTGTCAGCGGTGTATGGGGCCAATGGCTACTACGCAGAACTCCCGGTTTGTGCTGGGGCTGGTAACCAGTGACGAACAGGCGCAACAGCTGCCAAGAGAGCTCGAGCCGTTCCTGACCGATGAGTTCAGTGCGGATCTCTGGGCCATGGTAGAGGATGAGCTGTTGCTGGTACTGCCGCCGTTCCCGCTTCACGATCGGAATGAGTGTCCGGCCCGGGAAGATCTGGAAGCCCTTGAGCCCGACGCAGCTCCGGCAGAGTCGGGGAAAGAGAATCCGTTCAGCGTGCTGGCGGATCTCAAGAAGACGAAGCATTAACCGGGCGCAGCCTCCGATCGGGAGTCGGCGCGTTACAATGAACACACGTTATTTTTACGTTAACAGGTCAGGAGCATAATCATGGCTGTACAGCAAAATCGTAAGACCCGTTCCAAGCGTGGCATGCGCCGTTCTCACGACGCTCTGAGCACTGCCGCTCTGTCCACCGATGCAACCACTGGTGAAGTTCATCGTCGTCACCACGTGTCTCCGGACGGCTTTTACCGTGGTAAGCAGGTAATCGAAGCGCGCGACGAGTAATCTCGTTGCGACCAGTCACCGCCCAAGTGTCGGATGGAAGAGCCGTGACCCCGGTTACCATCGCAATAGACGCTATGAGCGGTGACCGCGGGCCCGAGGTTGTGGTGTCCGCGGCACTGATGGCAGTGCGTGAAAACGAAGCCTTGAGCATCATTCTGGTGGGTATCCGGAGTGAGCTCGAGGCTTTGTTGCGTGAGGGGCATGCCCGGATCCGGGTGGTCGAGGCCGCCGATGTGGTCCGGATGAACGAGCGCCCCTCCCATGCCTTGCGCCACAAGAAGAATTCCTCCATGGCTGTTGCCCTCGGCCTGGTCCGCGATGGTGAGGCCCAGGGCTGCGTCAGCGCCGGCAACACCGGGGCACTGATGGCTTTTGGCCGCTCCATCATCCGGATGTACCCGGGTATCGAGCGCCCGGCCATCGCGAAATTGATTCCTTCCCTCCGTGGCAAGTGCCATGTCCTGGATCTTGGTGCTAATGTCGATTCCACGGCGGAGAATCTTTACCAGTATGCGCTCATGGGCTCGCTGATGGCCTCGGCCATCTGCAGCCAGACCGAGCCGCGGGTTGCCCTGCTCAATGTGGGTGAGGAGGAGATCAAGGGCAACGAACAGGTGCGCCTTGCCTCCCACATGCTGGCCCAGTGCGAAACCATCAATTACATCGGCTACGTGGAAGGCAGTGACCTGTTCCGGGATGTGGCCGATGTGGTGGTGTGTGATGGTTTTGTCGGCAATATTGCCCTGAAAACGGGTGAGGGTGTGGCTGGCTTGCTGATCGAACTGATGGAGCAGGCGTTTACCCGTTCACTCTACGGGCGTTTTGTGGGCCTGCTGGCGCGACCGATCATTGGCCGGCTCCTGCAGCTGATGGATCCGTCCCGGCACAACGGGGCCAGCCTGCTCGGGCTTCAGGGCGTGGTGATCAAGAGTCACGGCAATGCCAATGAGCGGGCCATGCTGGCCGCAATTCGCCAGGCGGTTCGGGAAGTGCAACTGGAAGTTCCCCGCCGCATCAATGAAAGGCTGGACGATCTCATGCTCTGAGCCTGAGACTAAAGTCTGTCCCTGATCTGCCGTGCATTCGCGGATAATTGGCCTAACTTGTACTATTGGCTAATCTCCCGCAACCCTTCAATGACGATAAGATTCGCCCTATGAAATCAGCCTTTATTTTTCCCGGACAAGGGGCCCAGTCTGTTGGCATGCTCAGTGACGCTGCCGAGGCCTGGCCCATCATCAACAAGACCTTCGCTGAAGCCTCCAATGTGCTTGGGTACGATCTCTGGCAGCTTTGCCAGAAAGGACCAGCCGAGGAGCTCAACCAGACCATGGTTACCCAGCCTGCTCTGCTGACCGCCAGTGTCGCCCTCTGGCGCCAGTGGTTTGTTGCCGGTGGTCGCGCACCGAGTTTCGTCGCTGGTCACAGCCTGGGCGAGTACAGCGCTCTGGTCGCTGCTGAAAGCCTGGATTTTATCGAGGCCGTCAAGCTGGTCCGCCTTCGGGGCGAACTCATGCAACAGGCGGTTCCTGCCGGTGAAGGCAAGATGGCTGCGATTCTCGGTCTGGACGATGCCGACGTGGTCGCCGCCTGCGAGAGCGCGGCCCAGGGCGATGTGGTCTCTGCCGTCAACTTCAATGCCCCCGGCCAGGTCGTGATCGCTGGTTCTGCCGCGGCCGTTGATCGTGCCATCGAGGCTTGTAAAGAGCAGGGTGCCCGTAAGGCCATGCCCCTGCCGGTCAGCGTGCCGTCTCATTGTGCGCTGATGAAAGGCGCCGCCGAAGAGTTGGCGGAGGCGCTCAACGATGTGCGCTTTAACGATGCTGTCATTCCGGTGGTCCAGAATGTTCACGCATCGGCTGAAACCGATGCTGACAAGCTCAAGGCCAACCTCCTCAAGCAGCTCTATTCACCGGTACTGTGGACAGATTCGGTGCGTAAGCTGGCCGCTGAAGGCGTCGAAATGGCGGTTGAGTGCGGAACCGGAAAAGTTCTGGCGGGGCTGATCAAGCGAATTGACCGTGGCCTCCCGGTATACGGAATCGAGAATCCGGATTCACTGGCGAAGGCTCTGGAAGCTTTCGGCCAATCCTGACGAAAGGAGTCTTTCATGTCTTTGGAAGGTAAAGTTGCACTGGTGACCGGTGCGACCCGTGGCATCGGCAAGGCCATTGCCCAGGCGCTCGCGCAGCAGGGCGTCGAAGTTGTAGGTACCGCCACCAGTGAGGCCGGTGCCGAGTCGATTTCGAAGGCGCTGGCGGATGCCGGCCTGAAAGGTTACGGCATCGTCATGGATGTGTCGGACCCGGAAAGTATAGAGTCTGGCCTCAAGGCGCTGACCGAAAAATCCGGTGCGCCCCAGATCCTGGTCAATAACGCCGGTATTACCCGGGACAATCTGCTGATGCGCCTGAAAGAGGACGACTGGACATCGGTTCTCGAGACTAACCTGTCCAGCGTGTACCGCACCAGCAAGGCGGTCCTTCGGGGCATGGCCAAGGCCAGGTGGGGGCGGATCATCAACATCAGTTCCGTGGTTGCCGGTATGGGGAACCCGGGGCAGGGCAACTACTGCGCCGCCAAGGCCGGTGTTGAAGGCTTTACCCGCAGTCTGGCCAAGGAAATGTCGAACCGCGGCATTACCGCCAACTGCGTGGCGCCGGGCTTTATCGACACGGATATGACCAAAAAACTGGACGACAAGCAGCGTGAGGCTATGCTGGAAATCATCCCCGCTGGTCGTCTGGGTGAGCCGGAGGAAGTGGCCGCTGTGGTGGCTTTCCTGGCGTCGGAAGCAGCCGGTTACGTGACAGGCGAGACCATTCACGTGAACGGCGGAATGTACATGGGATAAGCCCCGACTCCGGGGCTTCTGCGCAACTCCTTGTCGCGCAACATGTTTGACTGAGTCCCTGCTTGTTTGCAGGTAGGGTTTAATCTAAACTGGCAGCACTTGAGTTGCTTGGTTGACACACAAAGTGAGGACATTATGAGTACAGTTGAAGAGCGCGTGAAGAAGATCGTTTGTGAACAGTTGGGCGTTAAAGAGTCCGAGGTTCAGAACACATCTTCTTTTGTAGAGGATCTTGGCGCTGACTCACTGGACACTGTTGAGCTGGTTATGGCCCTGGAAGAGGAATTCGAGACCGAGATTCCTGATGAAGAGGCTGAAAAGCTGGCCACTGTTCAGGACGCGATCGACTACATCGTCGCGCACACCTGATACTCTGCGATTAAGTAAGCCAGGCAAAAAGCCGTCCTTGTGAAATATCAGGGGACGGCTTTTTTATTGGCTGAAATTCAGGTTCAATCTGCGTTCTGTTTTCCACGGATAAGATCAGGTGTAAGAGGATATGAGTAAACGACGGGTCGTCATAACGGGTATGGGCATGCTTTCACCGGTCGGTAACGATGTGCAGAGTTCCTGGGATGCCATCAAGGCCGGGCGCAGCGGGATCGGCATGATCGACCGTTTTGATGCCTCCGGGTACAACACCCGGATTGGCGGGGCGGTAAAGGATCTGAATATCAACCAGTATCTCTCCCCCAAGGATGCCCGGAAACTCGACGCCTTCATCCATTACGGGCTGATCGCCGCCCAGCAGGCGGTTGATGACAGTGGCCTTGAGCAGTTCGACGAACTCGATCGGGACCGGGTAGGTGTGGCCATCGGTTCCGGTATCGGTGGTCTGGAATTCATTGAGAAAAGCGTCATCCAGATGGAGAAGTCGGGGCCCAGGAAGGTTTCTCCTTTCTTCGTGCCTGCGTCCGTTATCAATATGGTGTCGGGGAATACTGCCATTCGCTTCGGCTTCCGTGGCCCCAACATCTCGATTGTAACTGCCTGTACCACCGGCACCCATAATATTGGCTATGCCGCCCGGACGATTGCCTACGGCGATGCCGATGTCATGCTCGCCGGCGGTTCCGAGATGGCAACCACCCGTACCGGTGTTGCAGCATTCTCCGCCGCCCGGGCTCTGTCCACCCGCAACGACGAACCGGAGAAGGCCAGTCGGCCCTGGGATCGGGATCGGGACGGTTTTGTCCTGAGTGACGGTTCCGGGGTGCTGGTCCTTGAGGATCTGGAGCATGCCCGGAATCGTGGGGCGACCATTTATGGTGAAGTCATCGGCTTCGGTATGAGCGATGATGCTTTCCACATCACCGCGCCGCCGGAATCCGGCGAGGGTGCTGCCCGGTCCATGCAGAATGCCATCCGCGATGCCGGGCTTGATCCGGCGGCGGTGGATTACATCAATGCCCACGGAACATCCACACAGGTGGGTGATGTTGCCGAGGTGAAGGCCGTCAGAAGTGTGTTCGGTGCTCACGCCGAGAAGCTGGCGATGAGCAGCACCAAGTCCATGACCGGCCATCTGCTGGGTGCAGCGGGCGCGGTCGAGGCGATTTTCTCGGTTCTGGCCCTGCGGGAAGGCATCCTGCCACCAACCATCAATCTGGATAATCCCGACGAGGGCTGCGATCTGGATCTGGTCGCCAATGAATGCCGCAAGGCGGATCTCCAGGTGGCGCTGTCCAACTCCTTTGGCTTTGGCGGCACCAACGGAACATTGATCTTCCGCCGTTACGAGGGCTGATTGCCCGTGCTGCAGGTGTTCTGGGCGGAAGACGGCGGCCTGCCTGCGAACGATCGTGGCCTGGCCTACGGGGACGGTCTGTTTGAGACCATTCTCATGGTCGGCGCTCAAGGTACGCTGGTGAGGTTGCACCTGGACCGCCTGGTCCGGGATGCCGGGAGATTGGGTATTCCGGTGAGCAGGGCGGAGGTGCAGGATGTCTATGCCCGGGCTGCCAGTCATTACGGCTCATCCCGGGTGGATAAGCCCTGGGTGCTCAAGCTGATCCTGACCCGGGGCGCCGGCGGACGCGGTTACCGTCCCGATCCGGCCATGTCTCCGAATCTGTTGGTGTCTGCCAGCCCGGCCCCGCCCGGTGCGCCCGTCGAGGGTGTCCGGGTCGGCTATTCCCGTATTCCATTGACCGTCAATCCGGTGCTCGCCGGCATCAAGTCCCTGAACCGGCTGGAACAGGTGATGGCGGCCAGGGAGCTGGCCGAGGATGTCTTCGAAGTCCTGCAGTCCAGCGTGAACGGCAATGTGGTGGAAGGCACCCGGACCAACCTGTTGCTGCAAACTACGGAAAGCTGGATCACGCCACCCCGGGCGTCGCTGGCGGTTGCCGGTGTCATGCGTGACTGGGTGCTGGAACGCCTTTCGGCCCGGGGCGAGGTCGTGACTGAGCGGCCGGTGCTCCCGGAACACCTGACGGGATCGTCGTGCCGGGCCCTCTACCTCATGAACAGTGTCCTCGGCGTTGTCCCGGTTCGCAATATTGCCGGTCGGGATTTGCCTGTGGATGACGGACTTGCGACAATCTGCGATCCGCTCGAAACTCTGGAATAAGTCCTTTGCTCAAGAAGTTACTGATTGTTTGCGTATCTCTCTCCGTGCTACTTGCCGCCGGTACCGGGCTGTGGGTCTGGCAGGGGCTCAAAACCCTTGAGGAACCGGTCAGTCTTGACGAGCCGGTGCTGTTCAATGTGCCGGTGGGCACGGCTTTCAACAGGGTCGCGCAACAGCTGGAAACCGAGGGGCTCGTGGAAAGGAGTCTCTGGCTGAAACTGCACGGGCGCCTGAATCCGGAGCAGGCCCGAATCAAGGCCGGTGAATATGAATTTACCGATGGCATGTCTGCGAGGGACATGGTCAATGCCATGGTCGCCGGGGATATCAAGCACTGGAGTGTTCAGTTTATCGAAGGCTGGACCTTCAGGGATATGCGGGCGGCACTGGCGCGAACGGAGAAGCTTCGCCAGGAAACCGCAGACTGGAGCGACGAGGAAATCATGGTGGCGATGGGAGCGGAGGGAGAGCACCCCGAAGGTCGATTCTTCCCGGACACCTACCTGTTCGCCAGCAGTGAGTCTGATCTGGACCTCCTGAAACGGTCCTTCAGCCGGATGGAAGCCGTGCTCGCGGAAGAGTGGGCGAATCGCGAAGAGGGCCTGCCTTATGACAGCCCCTACGAGGCGCTGATCATGGCCTCGATCGTCGAACGCGAGACCGGTGTACCCCACGAACGGGACGAAGTGGCGGGGGTGTTTGTCCGTCGCCTGCAGAAGGGGATGCGACTGCAAACGGACCCCACTGTCATCTACGGCATGGGGGACAAGTACCAGGGCCGGATTGGCAGCAGGGATCTGCGTGCCTACACGCCCTACAACACCTACCGGATTGACGGTCTTCCGCCGACGCCCATCGCCTTGCCGGGGCAGGAGGCGATTCACGCTGCACTGCATCCGGACGACGGGGATTCCCTGTATTTCGTCGCCCGTGGCGACGGCACCCACAAGTTTTCGCGCACCCTTGCTGAACACCAGAAGGCGGTCAGGGAATTCCAGCTGAACCGTCGTGACGATTACCGGTCATCTCCGCCTCCGGGTAATGGAGAGGACAACAGTGAGGAGCCGGACCAGTGAAACGGGGGCAGTTCATCACTTTTGAGGGTACCGAGGGTGTTGGCAAATCCACGCAGCTGACTAATGCCGCCAAGGTGCTGCGTTCGGAAGGTATCGACGTGGTTGTGACCCGGGAACCGGGCGGGACGCCCATGGCCGAAGCGATTCGCGAGCTGCTGCTTGCGCCACGGGACGAGCCGGTGCACGAGTTGACCGAGCTTCTGCTGATGTTTGCCGCTCGCGCCCAACACCTGCATACCCGGATTCTGCCGGCGCTCGAGGCCGGGCAATGGGTACTCTGCGATCGCTTCACCGATGCTACCTTCGCCTATCAGGGCGGGGGGCGCGGGGTGCCCATGGAACGTATTGCTCTCTTGGAAAACCTGGTTCAGGGCGACATTCGACCGGACCATGTCATCCTCCTGGACGCGCCAGTAGAAACCGGTATGGCCCGGGCCCGTCACCGCGGTGAGCTGGATCGGTTCGAACAGGAAGCCGTCTCTTTTTTCCAGCGCATTCGCGACACCTATCTTGAGCGTGCCGGCAAGGCACCTGACCGGTATCACCGAATTGATGCCTCGGCCCCGCTGGCGGAAGTGAGTGAGCAGGTTGCCAGTCTGGTCCGTTCACTGGTTGCTGCTTCGCGCTGACGTGGTTGGCCCGATCGGGGCCGTAAACTGCCCATTTCGTGCACTTTCTGCGCGGATCTGCTTTAATTGAGTGACATTCTCAGTTACAACCGGTTGTCATCATGCTTGACGCTCGCCTGTTAAAACTGCCTATGGCAACGCACCAGCACCGTCACGAACACCATCAGGTGGTCGTTGGTGTCCGGGGTGAGGCTGATCTGAGCGTTGACGGCACCGGTTCCCACCTGGACACCTGGAAAGCCTGCCTGGTGCCCACTGAAGCCAGGCACGACTACTGCGGCGACAACCAGAATCATGTATTGGTGATCAACCTGGATCCCTACATGCCGGCACTGAATACACCGGCCCACAAGGATTATGAACGTCTGGCGCCCTTGTTCGAGCGCCCGCGGACGCTCGAGATGGATAACCGTCTTCAGGGTCTGGTCCAGTTTGTTGCCTGCGAGTTTGACCGGGCTCCGGACAACGACGGCATGAAGCGACACCTGGCTGCCAGCATTCTCCACTGCATGGCCGAGAGGCTGAACGACAGCCGCGACGTCGTCACCAACCGTAATGCCATCAGTCCCGAGGTGATCCGGCGTTACATCATGGAAAACCTGCACCGGAAGATCCGGGTGGAAGACCTGGCCGGCGTGGCCTGCCTGAGTGTCAGCCGGTTCCATGAGATGTTCCGCGAAGTCACCGGCATCACCCCGCATCAGTTCCTGCTGCAGACCCGCATTGATCAGGCCGTTCAGCTTCTGGTCTCAACCTCGCTGTCTGTGTCTGAGGTCAGCTACCGCACAGGTTTCTCTTCCCAAAGCGCCCTTACCAACACCTTGCGTAAACACAAGGGCACGACCCCTTCGAAACTGCGATTTGGCGAAAAAGTTGCCTGAATTTGTAAGAAAACTGCCGATTCCGGACGTTTTTGCAAAAGAATCGTAGGATTTTGTAAGCCGTGGATCCGTAGTAATACTAACTTATACCCTCAATGAACTGCCGTCAGGACGCAGCGGGTCGTTATAACAAGGACAAACCGTCGACCGGTTCCCATACCGGTGTCATTCAAGGGCGCTCAGATGTTTCAAGCGAGCAGGGTATTAGAACCAGTATTTCAGGAGCAGCCGAGATCGTTCTTCTGGCACGCCCTGACTGCGAACTATGCCGTCGATGAGTCCGCCTACCTGAAAGAGCTGATTCCCCTCGCTGAGAGTGACACCGCGGAATACCGGGCCGTGACCGAGACGGCAACCGACCTGATCCGGAAAGTCCGAGAGCAGGACGACGCTGTCCATATGGTCGATGCCCTGCTCCAGCAATACAGTCTCGACACCGAAGAGGGCATTCTGCTGATGTGCCTCGCCGAGGCCCTGATGCGTATCCCGGACAAGCATACCGCCGATGCGCTCATTGAAGACAAGATGTCCGTTGCGGACTGGAACCGGTATGTGGGTCGCAGCGAATCCACCCTGGTGAATGCTTCCACCTGGGGACTCTTGTTGACCGGCCGTGTGGTGAAAATGGACAAGCGGCTGGACGGCTCGCCCTCCAATATCTGGAAGCGACTGGTCAAGCGTAGCGGTGAACCAGTGATCCGCAACGCCATGTACAAAGCCATGGCGATCATGGGCAAACAGTTCGTACTGGGCCGCGATATCGAGGAGGCGTTGAAGAGCGCCCATGAATACCGGCAGCTGGGTTACACCTACTCCTTTGATATGTTGGGTGAAGCGGCGCTGACCGAAGAGGATGCAGGCCGCTACCTCAAGGATTATCTCGGCGCGATTGAAGCTGTCGGTCGGGACAGCTATCCCGGCAACGGGGCTCCGCGCCCGTCCATCTCGATCAAGCTCTCCGCCTTGCATCCCCGGTACGAGGTGGCCCAGGAACACCGGGTCATGGAGGAGTTGTGCGGAACCGTGCGGGATCTGATTGGCGTTGCCCGTCAGAACAACGTTGCCATTACCATCGATGCCGAGGAAATGGACCGCCTGGAGCTGTCACTGAAGCTCTTCGAGAGAGTCTACAGTTCGGATGCGGTCAAGGGCTGGGGCGGCTTCGGCATGGTCATCCAGGCCTATTCCAAGCGCTCGTTGCCGGCCCTGTGCTGGCTGACGAAACTGGCAAAAGAGCAGGGCGACGAAATCCCCATCCGCCTGGTCAAGGGCGCGTACTGGGACACGGAGATCAAGATCTGCCAGCAGTTGGGGCTGGAAGGCTACCCGGTGTTTACCCGGAAGGAAGCCACCGATACTTCCTACCTGGCCTGCCTGCGTTACCTGCTGAGCGACTACACCCGCGGAGCACTCTACCCGCAATTGGCAAGCCACAATGCCCACACCGTGGCCTCGGCCCTGGCCATGGCCCGTGACAAGGGCAGGGCATTCGAGTTTCAGCGCCTGCACGGCATGGGCGATGCCTTGTACAACAGCATCCTTCGGGACCACGACATTCCGGTGCGGATATATGCTCCGGTCGGTGCCCACAAGGATTTGTTGCCCTACCTGGTCCGCCGGCTTCTCGAAAATGGTGCCAATTCGTCGTTCGTACACCGGCTGGTGGATGCCAGGACCCCCGTGGAAGAGCTGGTCCTGAATCCGGTTCAGGAGCTTCAGAAATACTCCGCTCTGGCCAATGACCGGATACCGCTTCCCGAACGGATCTATGGTGGCGAACGGACCAATTCCAGAGGGCTGAATACCCACGTGGAAGCCCATTTGGAGTCGCTGCTGGGTCGCCTAGGGCAGTGGTCCGAAACCAGTTGGCATGCCGGCCCGGTGATCGGAGGTACTCGTGTGCTCGACGGGCAGCGCAGGGCAGTGCATTCACCCTACGACGTCTCAAAAAGCCCCGGCACCGTGGTCTGGGCCGGCAGGGATCAGGCTGAAGAGGCACTGGCGGCAGCGTATGCAGGTTTCCCGGCATGGAACGGCCGGCCGGTTGCCGAGCGGGCAGGATTGCTGGAGCGGTTCGCGGATCTGCTCGAGCAGAACATGGCAGAGCTGATGGCGATCTGCTGTCGCGAGGCCGGAAAGACCATCCAGGACGGTATCGACGAGATCCGCGAGGCGGTGGATTTCTGCCGTTATTACGCGATCCAGGGCCGTGCTCGTTTTGGCAGCCCGATTGCCCTGCCTGGCCCGACCGGAGAGAGCAACGAGCTGTATATGGAAGGTCGGGGCGTATTCCTGTGCATCAGCCCCTGGAACTTTCCGCTGGCGATTTTCACCGGCCAGATCATGGCGGCGCTGGTGGCCGGTAATACCGTGATTGCCAAACCGGCGGAGCAGGCCAGCCTGGTCGCGCACCGGGCCGTGGAGCTGATGCTGGAGGCGGGCTTCCCGCCGGATGTGATTCAACTGTTACCCGGTGATGGCGAAGAACTTGGCGGCATACTGACCCCGGACCCCAGGATTGCCGGCATCGCCTTCACCGGATCTACACAGGTTGCCCATCGGCTGAACCGGACGCTGGCCGGTCGTGATGGAGCAATCGTGCCTCTGATCGCCGAGACGGGCGGACAGAACGCCATGATCGTGGACAGCAGCGCGCTGCCTGAGCAGGTGGTTCGCGATGTGTTGCAGTCCGCGTTCGCCAGCGCCGGGCAGCGTTGCTCGGCGCTGCGGGTGCTGTATGTGCAGAGAGATGTGGCGGATCGTATGGAAACCATGCTCGCCGGGGCCATGCAACAGTTGTCCGTTGGCAATCCGGAGTTACACCGTACTGATGTCGGGCCGGTGATTGATGGCGATGCGAAGCAGGCGCTCCAGTCCCATCTGGATGAACTGGACCGGAACGCAAGGCTGATTGCCCGGGCGCCGTTGCCGGCAACCTGCGAGTCGGGTCACTTCATTGCCCCGTCCGCCTATGGCATCGAAAGCATAAAAGATTTGAAAAACGAGCACTTTGGGCCGATTCTTCATGTAGTTCGTTACGATGCCGAGCGGCTGGATGAGGTCATCGACGAAATCAATGGCAGCGGGTACGGGCTGACGCTGGGTATTCATAGCCGGAGCGAGTCTACGGCAGCGTACATCGAACAGCGGGTGAAAGTGGGCAATACCTACGTCAACCGCAATCAGATCGGAGCGGTGGTCGGGGTTCAGCCCTTCGGCGGCCGTGGTCTGTCCGGGACCGGGCCCAAGGCTGGGGGGCCCCATTACCTGCAGCGTTTTGCAACAGAGCGCACAAGAACGGTCAATACCACAGCAGTCGGGGGCAATGCGTCGTTGCTGTCGCTGGGTATCGAAAAGGTTTAAGGATCAATAAGAACAGAAGACATGGATGTCTCACTGAATTCGGGCGGTGACGTGCCCGGATCAGGGTTGTCCCTCTCATCCTGGACCCAGGGTGCAGAAGGAGAGCCGTTGCAAGTCAACAACAAGCAACCCAAAAAGCGCACGGGGAGAAAACCGAAATGATAGGAAATAACGTAGGGGTCACGATAACCTTTATCGCCTACATCCTGCTGATGCTGGGCATCGGTTATGTGGCCTGGAAGCGTACTTCCAACCTCTCTGATTACATACTCGGCGGCCGTTCCCTCGGCCCGCTGCCTTCTGCACTGAGTGCTGGTGCCTCCGATATGAGTGGCTGGTTGCTGCTGGGCCTGCCTGGCTATGCCTATGCCGCCGGTTTCGAGGCCATCTGGATTGCCGTCGGCCTGCTGGTCGGTACCTGGCTGAACTGGCTGTTTGTCGCCAGCCGCCTGCGCACCTACTCGCTGGCTGCCGGTGACTCGCTCACGCTGCCGTCGTTCTTCGAAAACCGCTTCAACGACACCAGCCGGATCCTCCGGGTGGTCTGTGCGTTCTTCATCCTGCTGTTCTTCCTGTTCTACACCAGTTCCGGTCTGGTTGCAGGCGGCAAGCTGTTTGAAACCGTGTTCGGCCTGGATTACACCGTTGCCGTTGTCGTCGGTACCATCGCGGTGGTTTCCTACACCTTCTTCGGTGGCTTCCTGGCGGTTTCCTGGACTGACGTGGTGCAGGGCCTGCTGATGTTCGCTGCTCTGTTGCTGGTGCCGATCATGGCCATCAACGTGGCCGGCGGCTGGGGCGAAACCATGGGCGCCATGGAAGCCAAGAACCCGGAACTGATGAGTGCCTTCACCGGGACCGACGGTGAGTCCCTGGGTATCCTGGCGATCCTGTCCCTGCTGGGCTGGGGCCTCGGTTACTTCGGCCAGCCCCACATTCTGGCCCGCTTCAAGGCCATCCGCAGCGAAGAAGACGTACCGACTGCCCGTCGCATTGCGGTGATCTGGAGTGGCCTGGGTCTGCTGGGTGCGCTGTTGGTCGGTTTTGCTGCCATCGGCTACTTTGAGACCCCGCTGGAAGATGGCGAGCGTGCCTTCATGCTGCTGGTCGACGCCCTGTTCCATCCGGTGATTGCCGGTATCCTGCTGGCCGCCATCCTGGCTGCCATTATGAGTACTGCTGATTCCCAGCTGCTGGTTTCCTCTTCCGCCCTGGCCGAGGACTTCTACAAGGCGATCTTCCGCAAGGATGCTTCCCAGGCCGAGCTGGTGTGGGTAGGCCGCTTCGCAGTGGTCGGTATCGCAATCATCGCCTGCATCCTGGGCCTGAACCCGGACAGTAAGGTTCTGGAACTGGTGTCTTACGCCTGGGCAGGCTTTGGTGCCGCCTTCGGTCCGGCCCTGATCCTGTCCCTGTTCTGGCGTGAAATGACCAAGGCGGGCGCCATTGCCGGCATCATCGTAGGTGGTGTAACCGTTGTGGTCTGGGGCAACATGTCCGGTGGCATCCTTGATCTGTACGAGATCATCCCGGGCTTCATCTTCGCCACCATCGCCATCGTGGTCGTGTCCAAGATCGGCGACAAGCCGCATGCCGATATCCTGGCCGGCTTCGACAAGGCCATCAAGGCGCGGTATCACAACCTGCCGTAAGGCAGTAACTGTGGTCGGGAGATAATCCCGGATACAACAAGCCCCCGGCACTGGTGTCGGGGGCTTTTTTGTGCCGTAACAGAAAGTTATGTTTGCCTCGCGGGTGGAAACCGGATGATCTAACGACTATGTTGAGAGGGTTAAAGTCCACCAAACCAGTAAAAATAACCAAAAGGGGCAACGGGTTATGATCAACCGAAACTTCCTGAAATCCGCCATGGGGCTGGTTGCTGCCGCAGCGGTTTCCCTTTCTCCGCTCACGGCTCACGCCGAGGGCAACTATGTCATGGGTACGGCCACGACCGGCGGCACCTATTACCCGGTGGGGGTCGCCATCTCCACCCTGATCAAGGTGAAACTTGAACCGAAGACCGGCATTTCCGTCTCTGCCATCAGTTCCGCCGGCTCCGGCGAGAACCTGAAACTGATGGACGAAGGGCAGATCCAGTTCGGCATTCTTCAGGGGCTCTATGGTGCCTATGCCTGGAACGGCACCGGTCCGGTCCCCAAGGCTTACAAGAACCTGCGTTCGGTCTCCATGCTCTGGCAGAACGTTGAGCATTTCGTGGTTCGTAATGAGTTGGCGGAGACCGGCACCATCGAGGACATGACCAACCTGTATGGCGAGACGTTCTCCATCGGCGCCCGCAACTCCGGAACCGAGGGCTCCGGGCGTTTCATCCTGGGCAATCTTGGCGTGGATCTGGAACAGATGGACATGGCCTACCTTGGTTATGGTCCGAGTGCCGATGCCCTGCAGAACGGTAACATTGACGGCATGAATATCCCGGCGGGCGTTCCCGCATCGGCCGTGACCCGTGCCTATGCCAACATGGGGGAGGACATTACCACCCTCAACTTCACGGAAGAGCAGTTGGCCCAGGTCAACAGCGATTTTGAACTCTGGAGCTCGTACAACATTCCTGCCGGCACCTATCCGAACCAGGACGAGGACATCAATACCATTGCCCAGCCGAACATCCTGGCTGTGCGGGCGGATGTTTCGGAGGAAGATGTGTACGAGATCACCAAGACCATCTATGCCAACCTGCCGTTCCTGAACAACATCCACCCGGCAACCAAGGCCATGGCGCTGGAAAAGGCGATTGCTGGTCTGCCCATGCCACTGCATCCGGGCGCCGCCCGTTTCTACCAGGAGCAGGGGCTGACCATTCCTGATCGTCTGATCGCGAAATAACCGTGACTGACACGGAAAAGGACGGATCCCTCGAAGGGATCCGGGATGAAAGTGTCAGTGGGGCCAGCGAACGCCTTGATCACCGGCTCCTCGGGCCGGTGATCTTTGGCCTGGCCATACTGACCTCACTGACACACCTGTACTTCAACACCATCTCGACATTGTCCGAGTTGTGGACCTCGGCGCTGCACTTCGGGCTGTTCGGGCTGATCTGTACCCTGACCACGCCGATGTTGAGGGTCCGCTCGACAGCGGGGCAACGGCTGGTGCTCGGCGTTGATGTCATTCTCGGGCTGCTGGCCCTGGCCTGTGCGTTCTACCTGATTGTTTTCGAAACGGCGCTGTATGAACGTGGGGTCAACTTCAACACCACGGACTGGCTGGTTTCCATCACGGCCGTGGTGTTGGTTCTCGAGTTTGCGCGTCGCACAGTCGGCTGGTTTATCCCCTTGCTCTGCATCGTGGCGCTGACCTACGTGGCCTGGTGGGGCCAGTACGTTGGAGGCATTTTCAATTTCCCGGGCCTGACCTGGGAGACGGTGCTGTTCCGCTCCTACATCGGCGGTCAGGGCATGCTCGGTTCCATTGCCCGTATCTCCTGGACCTACGTATTCATGTTCATCCTGTTCGGGGCGTTCCTGGTGAAGTCGGGGGCAGGGGATTTCATTATCGAGCTGGCCCGTTGTGCCGCCGGGCGCTTTGTTGGCGGGCCAGGCTTTGTGGCGGTGTTCTCTTCGGGCCTGATGGGTTCGGTCTCCGGTTCCAGTGTGGCCAACACGGTTTCCACCGGCGTTATTACCATCCCGTTGATGCGCAAATCCGGTTTTCCGGCGAGGTTTTCGGCCGGGGTCGAGGCGGCGGCTTCCACCGGTGGGCAGCTGATGCCGCCGGTCATGGGGGCGGGTGCCTTCATCATGGCGTCGTACACCCAGGTGTCCTACCTGACCATCATCGGAGTGGCAGCTTTGCCGGCGCTGCTGTATTTCCTGTCCGTGGCGATGTTCGTGCGGATCGAGGCCAAGCGCAGCCATGCGGTCAAGCTGGAGGACGATGAAGCTCCCCGACTGGCCGAGGTACTCAAGGGCGGCTGGCACTTCCTGCTGCCGCTGGTGGTCCTGGTGGCGGCACTGATCTATGGCTTTACCCCGACTTACGCGGCTGGTATCGCTATCCTGTCGGTAATCGTGGCTTCCTGGTTGTCGAAGCACCCGATGGGCTTCCGGGATATTCTTGATGCCCTGGCCATGGGTGCGCGCAATATCATGACCACCGCGATTCTGCTGATTACCGTCGGCCTGATCGTGATGGTGGTTTCCACCACCGGTATCGGTAATACCTTCTCGCTGATGATTACCGACTGGGCCGGGGGCAGCCTGCTGGTGACCATTATCCTGGTGGCCCTGGCCTCGCTGATCCTGGGTATGGGGTTGCCGGTGACCGCGGCCTACATCGTTCTGGCGACGCTGTCGGCTCCGGCCATCTACCAGCTGATTGCCCAGAGCCAGCTTCTCGAGATGGTGATGGCCGGCAATCTGCCCGAACAGGCAAAGGCCATTTTCATGCTGGCGGCGCCGGACAAGGTGGAGCTGCTCAATGCGCCTATGGACCGGGCAACCGCCATGGAACTGCTGGCAGTGGTTCCAGACACTTTCAGCAGCCAGTTGCTGGACCAGTCGCTGTCACCGGCGACCCTGTCCATGGCCCTCGTGGCGGCCCACATGATCATTTTCTGGCTTTCCCAGGATTCCAATGTCACTCCACCGGTCTGTCTGACTGCCTTTGCGGCCGCAGCCATCGCCGGCACGCCGCAGATGCGCACCGGGTTTACCGCCTGGAAGCTGGCCAAGGGCCTGTATATCGTGCCGTTGCTGTTTGCCTATTCGCCGCTGATCACCGGCGACTTCACCGAGGTGATCCGGGTGTTCTGCTTCGCGCTGTTTGGCATCTACGCCATCATTGCGGGCCTGGAGGGGTATCTGGAGCATCCGCTGAACCCGGTGGTGCGGCTGGTGATGTTCCCGATAGGCGCCCTGATGCTCTGGCCCCACGGCCAGGTGATGCTGGATGCCGCGGGCCTGGTGATTTTCGTACTGGTGTTTATCTGGAGCAGCCGCCAGGGCCGGGGAATCGTTCCGGCTACGGCAAAAGCATGATGGAGCTGCGTCCATGACCATTGCGGAAGTACTGGCTCTTCTGGCGATCGGAGGCATCGCCGGGTTTATCAATGTGCTATCGGCCGGCGGCTCCATGCTGACCCTGCCGTTGCTGATGTTCCTGGGGCTTCCACCCCAGGTGGCCAATGGCACCAACCGGGTGGCGATCACCCTCCAGAGTATTACTGCGGCCAGCGGTTTCCGCCGTATGGGGCACGGCAACCTCAGGGTCAGCCTGCACCTGGCGGTTCCTGCAGTCATTGGCTCATTGTTCGGGGCCTGGATCGCCACCTGGGTCCCGGATGCGGTTTTCGAGCTGGTGCTCATCCTCGCCATGATCGGCGTATCGGTGTTCATGCTGTTGCCGCAGCCAAACCTGGATACCCGGCCACTCACCACGGACCGTCTCGGGCCGGTCATCTACCTGGCCATGTTCCTGATCGGCCTGTATGGCGGCTTTATCCAGGTCGGGGTTGGGGCGCTGTTCCTGGTGGTTCTGTACCGGATTCTGAAGATTGACCTGCCCCAGGTGAACGTATTCAAGGTGTCGATCATCCTGCTTTATACCGTGCCGGCATTATTGATCTTTGCGCTCAACGATCAGGTGCGGTGGGGGATGGGTCTGACGCTGGCGGTTGGCAACATTGTCGGTGCGTTTCTGGCGGTAAAGGTGAACCTGAGCAGTCAGGGCGCCCGGTGGGTGAAATGGCTGACGCTGGTGATGGTGGCGGCCATTCTGATCCGACTGATTTTCTACTGATGCCGCCAGCAGTGCGGACGCAATAAAAAACGCCAGCCCGAGGGCTGGCGTTTTTGTTGGAGGTTACTCCAGAAGCGACTTAGGCAACGTTGGCCTCGGACGCTTTCTTGGTGTACTCCTCCATCTGGTCGAAGTTGAGATAACGGTAGATCTCTTTCGACATGCTGTTCAGGTCCTTGGCGTACTCCATGTACTCCTGGGGAGTCGGGAGTTTGCCCAGTACCGCGCCCACAGCTGCCAGTTCCGCAGAGGTCAGGTACACGTTGGCACCATCGCCCAGGCGATTCGGGAAGTTACGGGTGGAGGTGGACAGAACAGTCGACTTCGGAGCGACACGTGCCTGGTTACCCATGCACAGGGAGCAGCCCGGCATCTCGGTACGAACACCGGCGGTGCCGTAGGTGTTGAAGTAGCCTTCTTCCATCAGCTGCTGCTGGTCCATCTTGGTAGGCGGAGACATCCACAGACGGGTGCTCAGGGCGCCCTTGTGCTGCTCCAGCAGCTTACCAGCGGCACGGAAGTGACCGATGTTGGTCATGCAGGAACCGATGAACACTTCGTCCACCTTGTCGCCAGCCACTTCGGACAGGAACTTGGCGTCGTCCGGATCGTTCGGGCAGCACACGATCGGCTCCTTGATGTCGGCCAGATCGATCTCGATCACGTGGGCGTATTCCGCGTCCTTGTCGGCACGCATCAGCTTCGGATCCTTCAGCCACTCTTCCATCTGCTGGGCACGGCGCTCCAGGGTACGCGGATCGCCGTAACCTTCGGCAATCATCCAGCGCAGCATGGTGATGTTGGAGCGCAGGTACTCGGCCACGGACTCTTCGGACAGGTTGATGGTACAACCGGCCGCGGAGCGCTCGGCAGAGGCGTCAGACAGCTCGAACGCCTGCTCGACGGTCAGGTGCTCCAGACCTTCGATCTCCAGGATGCGACCGGAGAATTCGTTGATCTTGCCTTTCTTCTCAACGGTCAGCATGCCCTGCTTGATGCCGTACAGCGGGATGGCGTGTACCAGGTCACGCAGGGTGATGCCAGGCTGCATTTCGCCTTTGAAGCGAACCAGAACCGATTCCGGCATATCCAGCGGCATAACGCCGGTAGCAGCGGCAAATGCCACCAGGCCAGAACCGGCCGGGAAGGAGATGCCCATCGGGAAACGGGTGTGGGAGTCACCACCGGTACCCACGGTGTCCGGCAGCAGCATGCGGTTCAGCCAGGAATGGATGATGCCGTCGCCCGGCCGCAGGGAAACACCGCCACGGGTGCGGATGAAGTCCGGCAGGGTGTGCTGCATTTCAACGTCAACCGGCTTCGGATAAGCGGCGGTGTGACAGAAGGACTGCATTACCAGGTCTGCCTGGAAGCCCAGACACGCCAGGTCTTTCAGCTCGTCACGGGTCATCGGGCCAGTGGTGTCCTGGGAGCCTACGGTGGTCATGTGCGGCTCACAGTAGGTGTTCGGGCGAACGCCTTTGCCTTCCGGCAGACCACAGGCCTTGCCAACCATCTTCTGGGCCAGGGTGAAACCCTTGTCGCCAGCTTCAGGATCTTTCGGCAGACGGAAGATGTCAGTAGCGCCCATGCCCAGAGCCTGGCGGGCCTTGTTGGTCAGACCACGGCCGATGATCAGCGGAATACGGCCGCCGGCCTGAACTTCGTCCAGGATCACATCAGATTTGAACTTGAACTCGGAGATGGTTTCGCCGGCTTCGTTCAGGATCTTGCCTTCGTACGGGCGGATTTCGATTACGTCGCCCATGTTCATGTTGTCAACCGGGGCTTCGAATACCAGGGCACCGGCGTCTTCCATGGTGTTGAAGAAGATCGGGGCAACCTTGTTACCGATACAGACACCGCCAGCACGCTTGTTCGGCACGCCCGGGATGTCTTCACCGAAGAACCACAGAACGGAGTTGGTGGCAGACTTACGGGAAGAACCGGTACCGACTACGTCTCCTACGAAGGCAACTGGAAGGCCCTTGGATTTGATTTCTTCGATCTGGCTCATCGGGCCGGTTACGCCGGGCTCTTCCGGCTTCAGGCCGTCACGCTCCATTTTATAGGCTGCGCGGGCGTGCAGCGGGATGTCCGGGCGGGACCAGGCATCCGGAGCCGGGGACAGATCGTCGGTGTTGGTTTCGCCGGTTACCTTGAACACAACCATCTTCATGCTCTCGGGAACCTTCTTCTTGCTGGTGAACCACTCGGCATTGGCCCAGGATTCAACAACAGACTTGGCGACGGCGTTACCGGCGTCCATCTTTTCCTTCACGTCGTTGAAGGCGTCGAACATCAGCAGGGTCTTCTTCAGCTGCTCACCGGCCAGTTCAGCCAGTTCGCTGTCATCCAGCAGCTCAACCAGAGTCTCGATATTGTAACCACCCTGCATCATGCCCAGCAGCTTTACAGCATATTCCTTGCTGATCAGCGGGGACGTAGCTTCGCCTTTGGCGATAGCGGACAAGAATGCGGCTTTGACGTAAGCGGCTTCGTCCACGCCTGGCGGAATGCGGTTTTCCAGCAGGTATACCAGGGTTTCCTCTTCACCCGCCGGCGGGTTCTTCAGCAGCTCGACCAGGGCTGCGGTCTGCTCGGCGTTCAGGGGCTTGGGCGGGATACCCAGGGCTTCACGTTCGGCAACGTGCTCACGATATGCTTCTAACACGATATGGACCCTCATCAGTTGGAATGTCCCGCGGTTGGCATCATGCCTGGCGGGAGTTTTATGGCGAAAAGGCCGCGGGAGCCTCTGAATAACGCCTCAAATCACCGATGGGGTTTCAGGATTTATTCAGAGACTCCCTGAACTGGCGCTGCATTCTATAGGAAACCCCTTATAAAGTTAAGTTGGACAGAGGTCGGAGGAATCTGCTAAGTGCGCTATACTCCCGCCTCCCGAATTTTCAGCCCGAAATCCGATATGACCGACGCCCTGCAAGAGATTCACGATTTTCTCCCGTGCCGCACGCCACAGCAGTGGATTGACAATGCCCTGGCCAATCAGGACCTGTTGCTGATCGACCATGCTCACTGCGAGAAGAAAGCGGCTTCCACGGCGCTCAGCCTGATGTACCGCTACGTGGACAACAGCGACCTGCTGAACAAGATGTCCCGGCTGGCGCGGGAAGAGTTGCGCCATTTCGAGCAGGTCCTGGCGATCATGAACAGGCGCGGCGTGGAGTACGGCCACCTGACACCGGCCCGTTATGCCGCCGGGCTGCGGCAGGCGGTGCGCACCGAGGATCCGGGACGGCTGGTGGATGTGCTGATTGTCGGTGCGATTATCGAGGCCCGCTCCTGTGAGCGGTTTGCCGCGCTGGCGCCGTATCTGGATGACAAGCTGGCGGATTTCTATAACGGCCTGCTGAAGTCTGAGGCGCGGCATTATCAGGACTACCTGAAGCTGGCGGTGCAGGCAAATGGCGGGCCTGTGGATGAGCGGGTGGGGGAGTTTCTGGCAATCGAGAAGGAATTGATCGAGGCGCCGGATAGTGAATTCCGGTTTCATAGTGGGCCGGTGGGGTAGTGCAGGCCCGCTAAGATGGGGTCAGAAGAAGGCTTTCTTCAGACCCCTGCCTTAAAATGGGGTCTGATGAAAGCTTTCATCTGACCCCGTCTTCATCATTATTCCAGCCCCCGGCAAAGCTCCATCCACGCATCAATCCCTGCGCTCCGATACTTCTGCTTGTGCAGAATGAAGTAGAACTGCCGGTCAAACCGCCGGTGCTCGGGCACGTCCAGCGGCACCAGGCTGCCACGGCGGAAGGCGTCAACCAGGACCACCTGGGACAGGCAGCCGATGCCCAGGTCCGCCTCCACCGCCCGCTTGATCGCCTCCGTGTGCTCCAGTTCCAGCAAGACGTTCAGGTCCGGCAGCAAACCGTGCATGCCGCGTTCGAAGCTCTGGCGGGTGCCGGAGCCCTGTTCGCGCATGATCCAGGTGGCTTGCCGCAGGTCTTCGTCGGTCAGTTTTCCCTTGCTGGCGAGGGGATGGGTCGGGGAACAGAACACTACCAGTTCGTCCTCCCGCCAGGGAATCATCTCCAGCTCCGATGATTGCAGCTCCCCCTCGATGAGCCCGATGTCCAGCTCGAAATCCTTTACCCGCCGGGCAATGGTGCTGGTGTTGGCCACTTCCAGGGAAACCCGGGGCCGGGTAGGGGTATTCATGTATTGGGCCATGACGCCCACGGCCAGATAGTTACCGATAGTCAATGTGGCGCCGACCTTGAGGGCACCGACTTCCGAGTGTTTGCTGAAGGCCTGCTCCAGTTCCCGGGCCTGGGCAAGCACGGATTCCACCTTGGGCCGGTACAGGCGCCCGAGTTCGTTGAGCTGAAGGCGTTTGCCCACCCGATCAAAGAGCTGGATATCGAACTGGCTCTCCAGCTCCTTCAGGGCGCTGCTGGCGGCGGATTGGGACATGGCCAGGGAATCGGCGGCCCGGGTGATGTTCTGGAAGTGTGCGGCGGCAAGGAAGACCTCAAGCTGACGGAAACTGAATTTCATAAGGATGCGCCATTAATCGATTTTGTCGAATAAGGTTATGGGTATATCCCATTTCATCGATAGGTTAAACGTGGGTTACACTTCAGGCAATTGATATTCAGACGATTCACGCTTTTTGCTTGAGCGCAGGTACGAGGTTTACATGAGCAACCTGATGAAAGAAACGGTCACCAGCGTCCATCACTGGAACGACACCCTGTTCAGCTTCAAGACCAGCCGCGATCCGGGTTTCCGGTTCAAGAACGGTCATTTTGTGATGATCGGCCTTGAGACCGATGGCAAGCCGCTGATGCGCGCCTACAGTATTGCCAGCGCCAATTATGAGGAAGAGCTGGAATTCTTCTCCATCAAGGTGCCGGATGGCCCGCTGACCTCACGCCTGCAACAGATCAAGCCGGGTGACGAGATCCTGCTCAGCAAGAAACCGACCGGCACTCTGGTACTGGACAACCTGCTGCCCGGCAAGAACCTCTGGCTGATCAGCACCGGTACTGGCCTGGCACCGTTCATGAGCATCATCAAGGACCCGGAAGTTTACGAGGCCTTCGACAAGATTATCCTGACCCACGGCGTGCGCTACATCTCCGAGCTGGCCTACCAGAAGGAGATCGAAGAGCTGCCGGAGAACGAATTCTTTGGCGAGATGGTCAAGGGCAATCTGTTGTACTACCCGACCGTCACCCGCGAGCCCTTCCGTAACGAGGGCCGCCTGACCGACGCCATGGAATCAGGCAAGATCACCCGGGATCTGGGACTTCCGGATTTCAATACTGACACCGACCGCTTCATGATCTGCGGCAGCCCGAGCATGCTCAAGGACACCTGCGCGATCCTGGACAAAATGGGATTCCGGGAGGCCCGGGGTGGCGATATGGGTCACTACGTGATCGAACGGGCGTTCGTGGAGCAGTAAGATCCCGATCCGGAACACTCATTGGTAAGAGCCCCGGTGCCTCAGGCCCCGGGGCTTTTTGCTTTCTTGCGGGGGTCCGTGGTTTCTTCATCCAGCCAGGTCCCGCAGTACTTGCAGTAGCGGGCGTCCTGTTCGTGCCGGTGCTTGCCGCAGCCAGGACAGGCCTCATCGGAATACCGCTCCTTCTGAAGAGCCCGGATGACCTCGGCTGAAAAAATGCCCACCGGCAACGCGATGATTGAATAACCGATCAGCATGATGGCCACGGAAATGAACTGCCCCAGTGCGGTGACGGGAGTGATATCCCCATAGCCGACTGTGGTGAGAGTGACGATGCCCCAGTAAATGGCCTTGGGGATGCTGGTAAAGCCTGCCTCTGACGGTTCGATCAGGTACAGGACAGACGAAAAGATGGTCACCAGCATCACCACGGTGAACAGGAAAATTCCGATCTGGTGCCGGCTGCGCACCAGCGCGCCCCAGAGCAGGCGCTTTTCACCCTCCAGCGTCATCATTTCCAGAACCCGGAACAGCCGCAGCGCCCGCAACAGGCGCACAACGACCAATACCTGCGCTCCGGGGAAGATCAGCACCAGCCAGGTGGGCAAGACCGCCAGAACATCGATGATGCCATAGAAGCTCTTCAAGTAGAGCAAGGGCTTCTCGAGACAGTAAACCCTCAGGGCCAGCTCGATGGTGAACAGGACCGTAATGACCCACTCAGTGTAGTAAAACAGCTCACCGAAACGTTCATGATACTCGTCTATGCTGTTCAGCATCACGATCGCTACGCTAAGGAAGATCAGTATTATCAGGGAAATATCAAAGGCCTTGGCGACCGGCGTGTCCGACTCGAAGATTAGCTGGAAAAGGCGGGTTCGTAGGCCCAGTCTGGCGGGTTTCAGGGGCGGCATCCGGTGACTGTCTCCTGCTTGGTCAAGGAAAGCTGATCTTTACTAGACTCTAGAGAGCGATATCTCATCCCGTCAACAAACTTTCCTGGGAGGGAAACATTATGAAGGGATTTTCTGTTTCCAAACTGGCGAGTACCACGGCCATTTCTTTGCTGGGAATAGCGCTGGCAGGCCCGGTGTACGCAGCAGCTGGTGACTTCTATATTCGGGCCGGCGTGAGTGCCATGGACCCGGATACGGGCAGTGAGAGCTTTTCGACTATCCCCGGGAGCGGTGTCCGCTTGGACAGCGATATAACCCTCAGCGGTGCCCTGGGTTGGTTTATTACGGACTCTGCTGCCCTTGAAATAAGTTCCTCATTGCCATATTCGCCTGACCTGGAGGGCAATCACCGGTTGAACGAGCTGGGGATCGGCAATGTCGGAGACGTTAAATACGTCCCGACCTATCTCACCATGAACTACTTTTTCCAGAATACTTCGGCGGTCACGCCGTATCTTGGTGCGGGCGTTGCCTTCAACAAGTTCTATGATGAGAACGCCACGCCACCGGGGCTCGACGTAAACCTGGACAGCACCTTTGACCCCACGGTATTGGCGGGGGTTGAGATGGACTTTGGTACGCCGGTGCTGGTCAATTTTGACGTTCGATATACCTTGTTGGACACAGACGCCAAGTTCTCCGGGACCGTTGACGAAACGGTCGAAATGGAGATCGACCCGGTCGTGTTCAAGTTGGGAGTGGGCTACCGTTTCTGAACCGGATTTGCGGATGCTGAAATGAAGAAGGCGGGGAATTCCCGGCCTTCTTCATTCAGGTGTTGAGGGTTTATTGGCGGAAGATGACCAGGCCGCCGCCGCCATCGGCGACATAGACCCTTCCGTTTGCGATTGTGGTTCCGGTAGCTTCACCCACAGTGTGCTGGTGTTCCATCAGCATCGGGTTGGCCGGATCGCTCCAGTCGATTTTGGCAACGCCAGCTTCCCCGTAGGCCACATAGAACAGCAGTCGCGGTTCGTCGAGGGTGTACCAGTGGCCGTCGCCGTCCACCAGCAGGGTATCAGCCGGGAAGTACTGTGGAGTCATGTACAGGGCCTCTGGATCGGAGTCCTCCAAACCAGGCTCGGCCTGTAGGCGATACTGGGCTACAGCCTCAGGGCGGTAGTCCGCACCACCGCCTCCCGGTGCGAATACTCTGTCTGGCTCGACACCGTCGGGTAGGGGTGCCAGCAGATCGTCAATGCTGTAAGCCAGCAGTCCGAAGCCGCCATAGCTGAAGTAGGCGTGGTCGCCGA
The DNA here is from genome assembly GCA_018623515.1 of Marinobacter sp. Taxonomy (GTDB): domain Bacteria; phylum Pseudomonadota; class Gammaproteobacteria; order Pseudomonadales; family Oleiphilaceae; genus Marinobacter. The sequence continues at coordinate 12,206 of JAAZVL010000008.1, read as the reverse complement.
TAACGTCGACATCCACACTGCGGCTGTCAGCCTTGCCGATGTGAACGGTGCCATCCAGCTCTTCCTCGATCTTGATCGGCTGAAATATCTTGATCAGTTCCATGCCCGGCGTCACGCCATTCACCAGGAGGTCGGTCATGTCGACCACCGCGATACCAGAATGGCCGGCGGCCACGAAGGCATAGATCTTATCGTTCTCAGGGTTGGTCCAGAGTTCCACGCCGGAGGTACGTCCCAGCAGTGGTTTGCCGGTCGCCGAGCCAAGGTTGGCGACCACATGATTGCCGGTGCCGTCGGCCGGGTTCATGGTCATGTCGTAGACGGTCAGTCCGTTGCTGCCATCGGCCACCACCGCGTAGTTGTTATGGAAGTCCACATCGTAGGCATGGTCCTGCCGGCTGATCTCGCCGTAGGAGCCGGTTGCCAGGTTATGCTCATAGAAATCCGAGGGCTGCGGTGTCAGCAGCAGCGGTGTGCCGGGAACACCCTGACCGGCCTCTGCCCCGGTTACATCCACGCGGCGCAGCCCCAGGCTCTGCGACATTACATAGGCCATGTCGTCATTGCCACTCATGATCACGTTATAGGCATGGGGAGTCGGGTAGACCGTGGAGCCGTCCGGGTTGTCGACTTCGTATTCATCAACCACCGTATTGGCTACCACGTGTGGTTCATCAAGCGCATTGCCGTCAGCGTCTGCGATCTGCCAAACGCTCATGCCATGGGGGCCATCGGCCATATAGAGGTATTGTTGGGTAGCCGAAACGCCCTGTGTATGGCCAACGGCCAGGGGCGACGTTGGTGTGCCATCCGCAGCGGCATAGATTTCGTCGGTGCTGGCGAAGTAGGCCGGGACGCTGAACTTGGTGCTCATGTCCGTTTCAGTGGTCGTCAGGTCGCCCAGATCCATGAAGTTCAGGCCGCCGGCACCGGTGGCCTGAACCACGTCAACCGCGCCAGTGGTGTCACTGAGGGTCGGCATCAGGAACAGAGCATTGCCGTGGCCACTGACTTCGCCGGTGACCAACAGGCTCGGAGCCTCATACATCCAGATTGGCAGGGACTCGTTGTCGTCTGGATCCCAGGCGCCCATGTTGTAGGAGGTGACGAACTCGTAGTCGGGCCAGTGGAGACGATCATTATCGTCATTGTCAAAAGGTGCACCACTCTGCTGCCAACTGGTCGCCGGGGTTTGTGCGCCTTCAAGGGCGACGAGTCCGGCAAAGTGATCCGCATAAAACACCCGGTCGTTGGTGGTGTCGACTTCAACGTCAATCACCCCCGCTTCCTTCAGCATGCCTACGCCGAAGTAGGGGAACAGGCTCTTTGACTGCTCACCGGTTGGTTCATCCGGGCCATGGGCCGGGACAGCTGGAGCATAGCCTTGATAGGTGATATTGCCGAGATCAGTGGCACCTACTGCAACCAGGCCACCCAGGCCGTACGCCAGGTAGACAATTGTCTGGCCGCCATCCCCGTAGGTTTCGACATCGAGCTTGTTGGCCTTGTAGTAGTACTTGCCATAGCGGTCGAAATCCGCCCATGGGGTTGCAGCAGTGTCATTATCTCCGTGCCAGACTTCCTGAATTTCGAATGACGCCTGTAGATAGTTCGGCATGCCGGTGTCGGGGTCGAGGTATGTGCTCGAATCCACGACTTCATCGGCAACATTCATGTCAAGAAACCAATCTTCGGAAACGCTGGTGTCGGTGTACAGGTTGTAGTAACCGATGCGGTCCAGAGTGGTCGGATCATAGACTCCAAGCCCCAGGAAACCGATGGCCGCATACAAGTTACCGTCAGCATGCAGTTGCAAATCGGCAGGAGCACCCCAGGGGTGTTCCCCTGAGTATTGGAGGGTGTAGACCTCGTCGTCGACAAGGAGAGTCCCGTCGTCCTCAAGCGCTGGTGTTGCGCTGATAACATTGGCAAGTGCTGTCCTGTGAATCCCGTAACTTTCGTCCGCAATCCACAGATTGGTGTCATCAGCTTCCAGCGACTTTATAAAACCATGGCCCTCAATAACCACGTCGGTGACGAGATCCCCGCCACCCTCTGCGAAGATGATCCCGTCCTGGTAATAATTCACCGGCGTGGTGTGCAACACCTGCATTGCCGCCGGATCGGTGATATCCACCACGGCGATGCCGGATTCGCGGACTGCCGCCAGTGCATAGGTGCGGCCCTCGTAGGGCACCACGAGAATGTCCTGGATGAAGTTCTCCAGCTCAATTTCGTGCACAACACCTGCGGTAGTCTGGATTGGCGTGATCGCCAGCCGATTGGCCATGTTGTACACGGCCCAGTCAGTTTCGCCCATCTCGGCGTGGGCCGTTGCGGTTGTAGCACCGCCGATCTGGACGACCTTTTCGGTCAGGAACGCCTCAACAATGGCTTCCCCTTCTGGAGTGCCAAGGGAGGCATCGTGATCGCTGCCACTGCAGCCGGCAAGCGTTGTTACCAGGCCCGCTGCCAGAGCCCCTGGCACGACGGACCGCAGAAATCTTCTACCCATAATTCAAATCTCCCTGGCTTTTGTTGGCCATGCGGCCGAGCCTTGATACATATTGTGGGCAGAAACGTTAATGGCCCTGATGAGTTGGCCAAAAAATGCACGTCCTGTGATGGCAATATAGAAGCTACTCAGTAGATTGCATATTGACGTGTCTCAAATCCGTGTCATATGTAATCCGGTTTGGAAGGAGAAGTTGATGCAACAGGGAGAAGAGACGTCCCCGCAGGAAATGGCGGACGAAGTCAATCGCGTCATCCGGTCGGAGCGCAAACGGGGCAGGGCCGGGCGACTGCTTTGGCTGCTGTTGCTGTCGGCACTGCTGGCGCTTGCTGGCTGGTGGCTGTGGCCGGACGACGGCGAAGTGCAGTGGCAGACTCATGTTCTGGACCGGGGCGATATGGTGCTGACCGCCACGGCTACCGGGAGTCTTGAGCCCAAGAGTGAGGTGTCCGTGGGCGCGGAAATATCGGGCCTGATCACCCGGGTTCTGGTGGATGAAAATGACCTGGTGACCGAGGGGCAGACGCTGGCCCTGTTTGAAACCGATGAACTGGAAGTGGCGCTGGAGCAGGCCGAAGCGCAACTGGCCCTGTCCCGCGCCTCGGTAGCGGAGGCCGAGGCGACGCTGCAGGAAGCACAGGTGGACGAGCGCAGGATCAGTGCGTTGCGTGAGCGAGGCACCACGGCCCAGGCGGAACTGGATGCTGCCATCGCCGCCCGCAAGCGGGCCGAAGCCAAACTGGCCTATGCCCGTGCCTCGGTGAGGCAGGCGGAGGCCTCGGTTCTTCAGGCCCGAACCCGGCTGGAAAAAGCGGTGATTACCTCTCCAATCAATGGTGTGGTTCTGCAGCGAAGTATCGAGCCCGGCAATACCGTGGCTGCCAGCTTCCAGACCCCGGTGCTGTTCCTGCTGGCAGAGGACCTGAAAGCCATGGAGTTGCATGTATCCATGGACGAGGCGGATGTCGGGCTGGTGGAAGCCGGGCAGTCGGCAACCTTTACCGTGGATGCCTGGTCCGGCCGGGAGTTTTCTGCCGAAGTACTCAAGGTTCACCTCTACCCGGCCGTCGAGAACAACGTGGTTACCTACACCACCGTGCTTTCCGTGGACAACAGCGACGGTTTGCTCAAACCGGGCATGACGGCCACCGCCACCATCGAAACCGGCCGGCGTGAGGACGTCCTGCGGATTCCGAATATGGCGTTTCGTTTTACCCCGCCGGCGACGGATAGCGGCGGTGGCGGGCTGTTCAGCCATCCCGGAGCGCGCGCCGGGGGAAACCGGGCAGGACCCTCGAATACGGTTTGGGTGCTGCGTGACGGGCAGCCTACCCGAGTGGTGGTGCAAACGGGGGCCTCCGATGGTCGGTTCACGGAACTGCCCGGTGACGAGCTGGCAGAGGGCGACGCGGTGATTACCGGCATGCAGGCGGCGGAGCAACCATGACTGAAGCTGGTAATGTCGGTCAGTCGGCCAGATCGCAACCCGCCCCGTACGTGGTGGAGATGCGCGACATCTACAAGATCTATGGCAGCGGCGCGACGGAGGTTCGTGCCCTGGATGGTGTCAGCCTGAGTATCCGCTCAGGCGAGTTCGTCGCCATCATGGGGCCGTCGGGCTCCGGCAAATCCACCTGCATGAACATTCTGGGTTGTCTGGATGTGCCCACCTCCGGGGAATACTGGTTCCGGGGCGTGGAAGTCGGCGGCCTGGACCGGGACGAACTGGCACTGCTACGCCGCCATTTCATGGGCTTCGTGTTCCAGAGCTTCAACCTGCTGCCTCGCACCAGCGCCCTGAGCAACGTTGAGCTGCCGCTGATTTATGAGGGAGTCCGGCCAGCGCGGCGTCACGAGTTGGCCATGCAGGCCCTTGCCACCGTTGGCCTGGCCGAGCGGGCCCATGCGACCTCCGCCCAGCTTTCCGGGGGTCAGCAACAACGGGTGGCAATCGCCCGCGCCCTGGTGACCGAGCCCCCGGTTTTGCTGGCGGATGAGCCCACGGGCAACCTCGATACCGTCATGGCCGGGGAGATCATGAAGGAGCTTGTATCCATCCGCGAACAGAAGGGCATCACGATTCTGATGGTGACCCATGAGCCGGATATCGCGCGTTATGCGGATCGCGTGCTGTTTTTCACCGATGGCAAGCTGATCCGGGACGGCTCGCCGGCGGAGGTGATTCCGTGAGGGCCCTGGATACCCTGGGCATGTCGGTGCAGGCCATTGCCCGCAACAAACTGCGTTCGTTTCTCACCACCCTGGGTATCATCATTGGCGTGGCCAGTGTGGTAGCCATGGTCCATCTGGGGCAGTCTGCTACCCGCAGCGTGACCGAGCAGATTGCCAGCATCGGCTCCAACCTGTTGTTTGTCATGCCGGGTACCGCGCAACGGGGCCCCGGTGGCCTGCGCACCACTGCGGAGAACTTCGAGCTGGCCGATGTCGAAGCCATCCGCAACGAGGTGGACGGCATCCTGGTAGCCCCCGCGCTCACCACCAGTGCCACGGTGGTTGTCGGTAATGCCAACGACACCATTCCGGTGATCGGGACCACCAACGAGTATTTTACCGTACGGAACCATTACCTGGATTACGGCCGCGAGTTCGAGGACGGCGAACTGTCTTCCGGGGCGGCGGTGTGCATTATCGGCAAGACCCTGATCGAGGAGATGTTCCTCGGGCAGGAAGCACTGGGAGCGAACATCCGGGTCGGGAGAACGGCTTGCCGGGTCATCGGTGTGCTGGAAGAAAAAGGCGAGTCCATGGGCCAGGACCGTGACAAGACCATTCTCATGCCGGTCAAGGCGGTTCAGCGCCGTCTGGTGGGTGAGCTGGATGTGAGTGCCATCTACGTGTCTGCGCTGGCTGACGGTACCACTGGTGTGGTACAGGAGCAGATTGAATCCCTGTTGCGCCAGCGCCGCACTCCGGTCAACGGCGGTGTGGACGATTTTTATGTGCGGGACACCCAGGACATCGCCCAGGCCCTGGAAAGCACCACCAACACCCTGACGATCCTGCTGGGCGCCATTGCCGCGGTCAGCCTGCTGGTGGGCGGCATAGGGATCATGAACATCATGCTGGTATCGGTCACCGAGCGGACCCGGGAAATCGGTATAAGGCTGGCGATCGGGGCCCGGGCCCGGGATGTATTGACCCAGTTCCTGGTGGAATCCATTGCCCTGTCGACCCTCGGCGGTGTTATCGGTCTTGTCATTGGGGTGGGTGGCACCTGGCTCGTGACCTGGCAATTGAACATGCCCTTTGTCATTTCCCCCACGGTCATGGCTGTCGGATTTTCATTTTCCGTGGCGATCGGGATCATCTTCGGGTATTTTCCCGCCCGGAAAGCCGCCATGCTCAATCCCATTGACGCACTGCGGCACGAATAACCCGCACAGAGATACCAAGACAGGAAACGAGGATGTTCACACTCGAGATTGAACCCAGGTTCAGCGATACCGATGCCCTGGGGCATATCAGCAATACGTCATTGCCCGTCTGGTTCGAGCAGGGCCGTACACCGATTTTCCGGATCTTCCACCCGACGCTGGAAGTGAAAACCTGGCCTCTGATCCTGGCCCGCCTGGAAATTGATCTGCTGGCCCAGAGTTACTGGCACATGCCCGTGGAAATCCGCACCGGTGTCGGTGACATTGGCAACAGCTCTTTCCGGGTGATCCAGGAAGCCTGGCAGGACGGCAAGAAGATTGCCCGTGGTGTCTCGGTGCTGATTCATTTCGACTATGAACATGAGAAATCCGTTTCGATTCCCGAGGAGATCAAGGCGAAGCTGGCAGAGCATGTTATGGACTAAATTTCATGCCTGGGGCTATTGAACCGAATCTTGGCCAACGTGGTATAACCCGGTTCATGCCACAGGAGACATCAACCATGACAAGCATTCCCGAAAATACGCCGGCACCGCTAGACGACGGCGCCTGCGACCACCTGAAAGGACAGGTGTTGCCGAACGTCACGCTGACCAGCTCTCAGGGGCGAGCGGTAAATGTGGGCAGTCTGGCAGGCACCTCAGTGCTTTACTTCTATCCCCGCACCGGCCGCCCGGACCAGCCATCGCCGGAAGGCTGGTCCCAGATTCCCGGGGCCCTGGGCTGTACCCCCCAGGCCTGCGCCTTCCGGGATCATCATCGGGAACTGGCAGATATGGGCGCTCAGGTTTTCGGTGTGAGTACCCAGGACATGGCGTACCAGCAGGAGGCCGTCGAACGACTGGGCATTTCGTTTGAGCTCCTGAGTGATGAGAACCTGGACCTGGCAAAGGCGCTGGAGCTTCCGCTGTTTACCGTTGAGGGCGTGACCCTGAACAAGCGGGTGACGCTCATTGCCAAAGATGGCGAAATCCAGAAGGTGTTCTATCCGGTGTTTCCGCCGGATGACCATGTCTATGAGGTGATTGATTGGTTAAAGGATTCTTCCCACTGATTCTGCTTTTGTCTTCCTTCGTTCTGGCCGGTTGTGATTCCGGCCCGGAAACCGAGGAGACCGCTGAACCCGGTCAACCAGCCGAGGAGGCAGGAACTGCCACGCCGTCATCGGGTACGGATATTTCCCTGGCCCTCAAGCCTGCCCAGATGGACTGGGTAGGCCAGAAGATTTTCCAGAACGAATGTGCCGGCAAGCTGCAGTGCCTGGTGCACTGGAACGAAGGAGAAGCGTTTCCGTCACTGGGCATCGGCCACTTCATCTGGTACCCGGAAGGCGTGGATGGGCGATTTGTCGAGAGTTTTCCCGGGTTGATCCAGTATATGACCCAGCGCCAGGCGCCGGTGCCGGATTGGCTGGTGAACCTTGAACCGTTTGATGCCCCCTGGCCGGATCGGGAGACCTTTCTGGAGGTAGAAGATTCCACCCGAGTGGCGGAGTTAAGAGAGTTCCTTGCGGGTACCCAGGGTCTTCAGGCCGAATTCATCTTCCGTAGGGCAAGGGAGTCCCTGGACAAGGTGGTCGAAGCAGCGCCTGAAGAGCATCGGGAGCGGGTTTCCGAACACCTGGCAGAGCTGAGCGCAACGCCGGGTGGCGTATACGCGCTCATGGACTACGTCAATTTCAAGGGCGAGGGGCTTTCCGAATCCGAGCGTTACGACGGTCAAGGCTGGGGCTTGTTGCAGGTTCTGCTGGCCATGAATCCGGAACAGGAACAGTCTGCACTGGACGCCTTCCGGTCTGCGGCCGGAGACGTACTCACCCGCCGTGCCGCGAATGCCGAGAATCCGATCGAGCGAGAGCGCTGGCTGCCCGGCTGGCTCAGACGGCTCGAAACCTATCGCGAGCCGTCTGAAGCCCCGACCTCATAACGGGGCTTTGTTCAGGTCCGGCTCCTTGCCTGGCTCGACTTCCAGCCACCAGACATGCTGGTCCCAATCACCCAGGACTATGCGGCGGGCATCCTGCCCATTGGCCTGCAATTCGTGAATGGCGGGCCGGTGGGTGTGGCCGTGGACCAGGCGCTGGACCCCATGGGCCTCCATTTCCTTCACCACTTCCTCAGGCGTCACATCCATGATGGTCTCGGCCTTGCCCTGATTCTTCGCCATGGAGATTTCCCGCAACTGCCGGGCCATCTGCTGGCGGTCCGCCAGGGGGCGGGCGAGGATCATCTGCTGCCACTGCGGGTTGCGCATGTTGGCGCGAAACTTCTGGTACTCCACGTCTGCGGTGCACAGGCTGTCGCCGTGCATGAGCAGGGTGGGGATCCCATACAGATCCACCACCGTCGGATCATCCAGCAAGGTAGCGCCGGCTCGGTTGCAGAAATCCTCACCGATCAGGAAGTCCCGGTTACCGTGCATCAGGAAGATCTCGGTACCGTTGTCGCTCACTTCCTTCAATGCGGCAGCGACGGTTTCCTGCAGCGGGGTGCGCTCATCGTCACCAATCCAGGCTTCGAAGAAATCCCCCAGGATATACAGACGCTCCACACCCATCGCCTTGTCTTTCAGAAAGGCCAGAAACGCGTCCGTGATATCCGGGCGCGATTCCTCCAGGTGCAGATCGGAGATAAACAGCGTGGTCACGCGTCCTCCAGAACCTCGGCCTTTTCGATGACTACGTCCTCGGCGGGGACGTCCTGATGGCCGGCGCGCATGGTGGTGCGCACGGCACGGATCTTGTTAACGGTATCCATGCCGTCAACCACCTTGCCGAACACGCAATAGCCCCAGCCCTCGGCATTCTTGGCGGTGTGGTCCAGAAAGCCGTTGTTCTCGACGTTAATAAAGAACTGGGCGGTGGCGGAATGGGGATCCATGGTGCGGGCCATGGCGATGGTGCCGACCATGTTGCTCAGGCCGTTGTCGGCTTCGTTCTGGATCGGCTCGCGGGTCTTGCGCGGGGTCATGCCCGGCTCGAAGCCGCCACCCTGAATCATGAAGTTGCTGATGACCCGGTGAAAGATCAGCCCGTCGTAGAAGCCATCACGAACATACTGTTCGAAGTTTTTGGCCGTCTCCGGGGCCTTGTCGTAGTCCAGTTCGAGCTTGATATCACCGAAATTGGTTTGCAGCAGAATCATCAGGGTTTCCTGTACTGGTTTATAGAGGTTTCAGGGCGCTATTGTACTCAAGAGTTTTGCGCTATGCATGAGTCCGGAAAGGATTTGTGAGTATAATACGCGGTTTGAGATTCAACCCCTGTCCAACAGAGATTGTATGAGCGCCGAGTCGAAGAAAGCCCACAACTTTATCCAGAGCCTGATCGAAGATGCCATCGCCAAAGGTGAGCACACCGGCAAGGTCGTCACCCGTTTCCCGCCGGAGCCGAACGGCTACCTGCACATTGGCCATGCCAAGTCCATCTGTCTGAATTTCGGCATTGCCGAGACCTTTGGTGGCGAGTGCAACCTGCGCTTTGACGACACCAACCCGGAAAAGGAAAGCCAGGAGTACATTGATGCCATCAAGGCGGATGTGCAGTGGCTTGGTTACGAATGGGCCGGTGAGGTGCGCTATGCCTCCGACTACTTCGATGCCCTTTACGAATTCGCCGAAGAACTGATCCGTAACGGCAAGGCCTATGTCTGTGCGCTATCCGCCGACGAGATGGCCGAATACCGGGGTACGCTGAAGGAGCCCGGCCGCAACAGCCCGTACCGGGACCGGCCAGTGGACGAGAACCTGCAGCTGTTCCGGGATATGCGGGACGGCAAGTACCAGAACGGTGAGCTGGTGTTGCGCGCCAAGATCGACATGGCGTCTCCGAACATCAACCTCCGTGACCCGATCCTGTACCGGATCCGTTATGCCGATCACCACCAGACCGGCGACAAGTGGTGCATCTATCCGATGTACGACTATACCCATCCGATCTCCGACGCCCTGGAGGGGATTACCCACTCCCTGTGCACCCTGGAGTTCGAGGACCATCGGCCACTGTATGACTGGGTGCTGGACAACATTTCGGTTCCCTGTCACCCGCGCCAGATCGAATTTGCCCGGCTTAACCTGAACTACACCATCACCTCCAAGCGCAAGCTCAAGCGTCTGGTGGACGAAGGTTACGTGGACGGCTGGAACGACCCGCGTATGCCCACCATTTCCGGCATGCGCCGTCGCGGATACACGCCGGAATCGATCCGCAGCTTCTGCGACATGATCGGCGTGAACAAGGCCGGTGGCACCGTGGATGTGGGTATGCTCGAACATGCGATCCGGGAAGATCTGAATACCCGTGCCCCGCGTGCCATGTGTGTGATGCGTCCGCTCAAGGTCACCCTGACCAACTATCCGGCGGACAAGACCGAAACCCTGACCCTGCCGGTGCACCCGCAGAACCCGGATATGGGCGAGCGGGAAGTGACCTGGAGCCAGGTTTTGTACATCGACCGCGAGGACTTCGCCGAAGAGCCTCCGCGCAAGTGGAAACGGCTGGCTCCGGACCAGGCGGTGCGCCTGCGTGGCGGCTACGTCATGACCTGCCGGGAGATCGTCCGGGATGACAACGGCGAGATTGTTGAGCTCAAGTGCGAATTCGATCCGAACACCCTGGGCGTGAACCCCGAGGGCTACAAGCCCAACGGGGTGATTCACTGGGTGTCGGCGGCAGACAGCGTGGAGGCGGACATCAACGTCTATGACCGCCTGTTCAACCACGAATCTCCGGACAGCGACAAGGATGGTGATTTCATTGACCATCTGAACCCGGAATCCCTGGTGGTTCTGAAAGGCGCCCGGGTCGAGAAGGGCCTGGCGGACCCGCGCACGGATCTGCCTTACCAGTTCGAGCGCGAGGGTTACTTTTTCTGTGACCAGGAGCAGACCTCCGCCGCCGGCCACCCGGTGTTCAACCGTACCGTCACCCTGCGGGATTCCTGGGGTAAGGGGGGCAAGTGATCCGCATCTACAACACGCTCACGCAGCAAAAGGAAGAGTTCCGGCCCATCGAGCCGGGCAAGGTGCGCATGTATGTCTGCGGCATGACCGTATACGACTACTGCCACCTGGGCCATGCCCGGGTGCTGGTGGCTTTCGATGTGATCACCCGGTACCTGCGCCACCGGGGCTACGACGTTCATTACGTTCGCAACATCACCGATATTGACGACAAGATCCTGCGCCGGGCTGATGAGAACGGTGAGGTGTATTCGGATCTGACTGAGCGCATGATCCGCGCCATGCACGAAGATGAGGCCAAACTCGGCGTATTGTCTCCGGATGAGGAGCCCCGGGCCACCGCCTACATCGACGAGATCATCGCGATGATCCACAAGCTGGTCTCCAGTGGTCATGCCTACGCAGCGGATAATGGCGATGTTTACTTCGCGGTGGAGTCTTTCCCGGACTACGGCAAGCTGAGTAAAAAGAAACTGGAAGACCTGGTGGCCGGCGCCCGGGTGGATGTCCAGGAAGCCAAACGCAGCCCGGCCGACTTTGCCCTCTGGAAGGCCGCCAAGCCGGGAGAGGTCAGCTGGCCTTCGCCCTGGGGCGATGGTCGTCCCGGCTGGCACATCGAGTGTTCCGCCATGTCGACCCAGTGTCTGGGTGACACCTTTGACATCCACGGCGGCGGACCGGACCTTCTGTTTCCGCATCATGAAAACGAAATCGCCCAGTCCGAGTGCGCCACCGGGCACAAGTTCGTTCATACTTGGATGCACGCTGGCGCCATTCGCGTGAACAAGGAGAAGATGTCCAAATCCCTGGGGAACTTCTTCACTATTCGCGAGATTCTGGACAAGTATCCGGCTGAAGTCGTGCGTTATTTCCTGGTCTCGAGCCACTACCGCAGCCAGGTGGACTACTCGGAGGACAACCTGGCCGAGGCGGGGCGGACGCTGACCAAGCTGTACCATGCATTGCGAGGCATTGTTCCGGCGAAAGAGTCGGATGTGCCCGAAACCGAGCATGACCGCCGATTTGTTGAAGTGATGGACGACGACTTCAACACCGCCGGTGCGATTGCCGTGTTGCACGGCGTGGCCAACGAGATCAACCAGTATCGCCGTGACGGTAACGAGGAAGAAGCCAAGAAGAGCGCCGCTGTCCTCGTCCGTCTGGGAGCGGTCCTCGGACTGCTGCAGCAGGACCCGGAGGCCTTTTTCCAGGCCGATACCGGAGGCGAGCTGAGCGCCGAGGAGATTGAGGCTCTGATTCAGGCCCGGGCAGACGCTCGAAAGGCAAAGAATTTTGCCGAGGCTGACCGGATCCGCGATGAACTCGCGGAAAAGGGG
>JAAZVL010000252.1 GCA_018623515.1 Marinobacter sp. | reverse complement strand
TCGCCAGGCGCTCTTTCTTCACCTCCATGGGCGTCTCATCCGGCAGGTCAGAGGCCGGGGTGCCCGGACGGGCGCTGTAGACGAAGCTGAAGGACACGTCGAAGCCGATGTCGTTGATCAGCTTCATGGTGTCCTCGAAATCCTTGTCGGTCTCGCCCGGGAAGCCAACGATGAAATCGGAGGAGAAACTGATGTCCGGGCGGATCTTGCGCAGGCGGCGCAGTTTGGATTTGTACTCCAGGGCGGTGTGGCCACGCTTCATGGCCGCCAGGATGCGGTCAGAGCCGCTCTGGACCGGCAGGTGCAGGTGGCTGACCAGCTCGGGAACCCGCTCGTAGACGTCGATCAGGGCGTCCGAGAATTCCACCGGGTGGGAGGTGGTGTAGCGGATGCGGTCGATGCCGTCGATGGTGGCGATCAGTTCGATGAGCTCGGCCAGGTCCATGACGTCGCCGTCGTGGGTCTCGCCGCGGTAGGCGTTGACGTTCTGGCCCAGCAGGTTTACTTCCCGCACGCCCTGGCCAGCCAGGTGTGCGACCTCGGCGATGACGTCATCCGCCGGGCGGCTGACCTCTTCGCCGCGGGTGTAGGGCACCACGCAGAAGGTGCAATATTTGCTGCAGCCTTCCATGATGGACACGAAGGCAGAGGGGCCGTCGGCACCCGGCTCGGGCAGGTTGTCGAATTTCTCGATTTCCGGGAAGCTGACGTCCACCACGCCAACGCCGTTACCCTTCATGCGCACTTCGCTGATCATGTCCGGCAGGCGGTGCAGGGTCTGGGGGCCGAAGACCATGTCCACGTAGGGCGCACGGTCGATGATGGCCTGGCCTTCCTGGCTGGCGACGCAGCCGCCGACGCCGATGATCAGTTCGGGCTTTTTGCTCTTGAGGCTTTTCCAGCGGCCAAGCTGGTGGAACACTTTCTCCTGGGCTTTCTCGCGGATGGAGCAGGTGTTCAGCAGCAGGATGTCGGCGTCGTCCGGGCTGTCGGTCACTTCGACCGCTTCGCCGGTTTTGAGCAGGTCTGCCATGCGGGCAGAGTCGTACTCGTTCATCTGACAGCCGTGGGTTTTGATGTACAGCTTTTTGGCCATGGTTCTCACGTGATCTGGTGGATGTTGCGCCGGGACTGGTGGTTTGTTCGGGGCGCTAGCAAAAAGGAACTGGGTATTATAACGGGGTGATTATTCTTCAACCACCATTGTCTCGGCTTGTCGCTAGTTTTGGTGTGGTATTATTCCCGGCTTGCATAGCTTCGGTGGAGGGAGCGCTTGGGGGACGGCTTTCCAAAACACGCTCCTTCGGCACCCCTGCGGGGTCCAGCCCGCAATCACAGATTGCGGTCGTTCGGCTGTCGCATGAAGATTCGCTTCATAAGCGCTCGGCCTCACCCCTGTGGCGCTTGAGCTCCGCCATCCATGGCTCCGCACAGTTTTGGAAAGCCGTCCCCCAAGCACTCCCCATGCCTCGGAGTTTTCCCGGCCGGATATCTTTGCGCGATCTCCGGCAAGCTGACTCAGACAAACTGAACAAACATGACTCCTGAACGCCTCGCACGAATCAAACAAACCCTCGACACCCGCCAGCCGGATCTCCGGGTCCTGACCGATCAGGTCCACAAACCGCGGAACCTGTCGGCGATCATCCGTTCCTGCGATGCCTTTGGCCTGGCCAACATGCACGTGGTCTGGCCTAAGGAAGGCTTCCGGGCGTTCCGGAAGACGGCGGGCGGAAGCTATAACTGGGTGACCACCCACACCCATCCCACCATGGACGATGCCGTCGCGGATCTGAAGGCGCAGGGGCACAAGCTGTATGCGGCCCAGCTTTCGGATCGGGCGGTGGATTTCCGGGAGGTGGATTACACGGTGCCGTGTACCGTCATCATGGGTAACGAGGTGGATGGGGTCAGTTCATCCGCGGCGGATCAGGCGGACGAGCACATTGTGATTCCGATGATGGGAATGGTGGAGTCCCTGAACGTATCGTCGGCCTGCGCCATAATCCTGTCCGAGGCCCAGCGGCAGCGGAAGCTGGCGGGGATGTTCGAGCAGCGGCGGCTGCCGGATGAGGAGTATAACCGGCTGTTGTTCTGCTGGTGCCAGCCGACGGTGAAGCGCTACTGCGATGACCGGAAGCTGCCGTATCCGCCGATTGATCCGGAAACGGGGGAGCTGGTTGACGGGGTAGGGTGGATGAAGGAAGTCCGCAAGCAGCGGCATCCGCACCTGGCGTAATGTCGGGGTCACAACGCTGGGGTCTGATGAAAACCTTCATCTGACCCCATCTTCACCATCACTCCTCCCGGGCCTCCAGATACCGCTGCAACTGCTCCCGCAGCGCCTTGGGCAGCCGGGTAATGGTCAGCGCGTCCTTCTCCCGGTCATAGTAAACCGCCTGGTTCACCAGATCCGAGGAAAACGACACACTCATCCCGCCCCCGGAGCCGGCTATACGCACCAGTTTCTTCACTTTGCGATGGTCCGGGTGCAACACCCCCGTCTCCGGCAGTTCGGCATTCTGGCTGGCAAATTCCTTGAAACGCTGGGGCTCGTTCTCATCCAGGTAGCCGGACAGGGCCTCGATCTCCACCGGCTCGCCCAGGGCGTGCTGTTCCTTGCAGAATTCGTAGGCGCGGGAGCGGACTTCGCCGGCTTTTTCCGGCTCGGAGGTCTTGGCGAAGGCTTCCACGGCATCCAGGAAGGTCATGGTTTCCTTTTCCACGTCCACGTTGTTGGTGAAGCCGCAAAGCCGGATGAACAGCTCTCCCGGCTCACCGGTGCCGCGGCCGTGGATGAGGGTGAGGTAGTTCTCGCTGCCGTTTTCGCCGAGCCAGTCATCCAGTTCAATCCGCACGGCCAGATTGAGACGTGACAGGCTCAGTACGTCGGTGGCGTCCAGAACCTGGTTGCCGTCAAAGCGCATGGCGCTGTCAGTCTCGAGGATCAGCAGGTAGACCACTTCGGCGTCAGCCAGGGCTTCGTGGACGATCATCAGGTGGCCGTCGAACTCTTCCTGGCAGCCGGTGAGCAGTTCCTGCCACTGGCCAAACAGGCGGTCGGTCATGGCGCCGAAGCTCTGTTTGTCTTCCCGGTAATCCTTGAGCCAGCTGCTGAACGGGCATTCGCCCAGGTCTTCGGAAAAGCGGCCGTATTTTTTGCCCGGCTTGCTGTTGAACAGGCGCTTCATCTGCTTGTGCAGGGCCTCGTAATCGCCACCAGGTTCCTGCAGGGCCTCACCGCTGTTGAGGCGGGCGGGCTGGCCCGGCTGGTACTGGCTGGCAAAGGCGGTGCGAAGGTGTTTGATGGCCATGGCGCGTTGTTCCCCGGTTGATGAAACGACAAAACCCCGAGGGTGTTACGCCGCTCGGGGCTGTGCATTGTAGCCATGAAGACGGGGTCAGAAGAAGGCTTTCTTCAGACCCCTGGGGTGGGAATCCGGTGCTCGCGATGAACTTGGGGTCAGAAGAAGGCGTTCTTCAGACCCCTTCTTAGCGGGCCAGCCTCCGTTCTCAGATCCGCTTGCTCCGAACCAGCCCTTGCACCAATTCACTCACCGCTCCGGGAATCTCCTCCGCGGACTCGGCAGTGGCCGTCGCATTGGCAATATCAGTTCCAAGATTCACGGCAATCGCCACCAGCCCGTGAGCTGTCAGCAATTGCGCGGTCCGGCGGCGCTCGTCGGCATCGCCGGCGCTCTCCTCGCTCAGCACCACGGCCGTCTTGCCCTGGTCGAACAGGGCCCGTTCTACCGCCAACGCCAGGGCCGGGGCCTGTTTGCCGTTGCAG
>JAAZVL010000251.1 GCA_018623515.1 Marinobacter sp. | reverse complement strand
GGGGATATGACACGCAAAAAAAACTCCAAACGGGACGGGCAATTCTCGAATTTAAAAATCTCAGAACAAGGTTATCCAGAGCTTTATCGGGAACTTGCACATCTACATCATAAAGAGCGCAGCGACCGGCTGCGCTCTCTTGCGCTTCTCGGGCTTTATTCTTTGCACAGATTGGGCCAAAATAACGAGGTGACGGGTTCCGTACCAACACCAGACGGGGCCATGCTTGAAGACGAAACTACTGAAGCTGAAGTTTCGCCTAGACTAGACAGTGCGAAGATGGAGTTAAAGGGGCGTCTTCTTGGGTCTGTTGCGACGACTTGAGAAAATGGTGTGAGATTTGAGTTCCATGACGAATGAACGTTCAAGCCACGAACAAAATGAAAACGATGCTTGTGAAGGTTGCGTCGAGAATCTTGCTTTGAATCACAAACGGGAATTAATCGTTGCCGAGTTCAAGAGGAAGCATAAAGTTCGAGCGATCTTTAGAGATTTCCCTGTAGACGAGTTATCCGAGATTGTTGACCGGTTGAAAGGCGTTCTTGATGAGAGAGTCAAGGAAGAGGAGGAGCGCAAAGCAAAGGAGGCCGAGAAGCAAGCTCGGGCACGCTCGATCTTGCAGGATATGGAAAGCCAGGGAATTGATTTTCAGGTTTTACAGGAAGTCCGCGATCAACAAAACCAGCAACAGTCTGGTGGAAGTTCAAAGACAAAGTACGTTAAAGATGGAGTTTCCTGGACAGGCCATGGCCGCCGCCCGGCACCCTTTAAAGGGTTATCGGATTTTGAGCTGGAAAAGCATCGCGTTATCGAGTAGGAGGGGGAGTTACCTCCCCCGTCCTCTCACACCACCGGGCATACGGTTCCGTACCACGGCGGTTCACGGTCGGCGCTGAAGCCGAACCATCGTATCCAGCAAGCTTACCAGAGACAGGTCCGTGAACACCCGCTTGGGCAGAGCCGCGTTCATGTGAGACGCGCCGCTATTCCACCAGGGGCCACGGCCATTCGTCGCACTCGTCCAAGCCCTTGACTCTGGCAGACCGAGCCGCATCAGGTTGCGAGCCCGGGTGCGGGGTCGCTTCCATTGTTGCCACAGGATCAACCGGAGTCGCCGCCGTATCCAACCATCCAATGCTTCAACCGGTCGCTTCGAGGCCGTCAGGCGATAGTAGTTCGCCCAGCCCCGGAGCACCGGGTTCAGCTTCTGGAGGGTCGTCGCTAACGACTGGCCTCGTGATCGTTTGAGCAACGGTCGCAGTTTGGCCATAAAAGCTTTCAGGCTCTTCGGCGCAACTCTCAACCGTACCTGCCCTTTATGCCAGCTTACGCTGTAACCCAGAAAACTCCGACGCCAGGGGCGATCCACGGCGCTTTTTGCCGTGTTCACCTTCAGGCACAGACGCGTTTCCAGGAAGTGAGTGATGCTGGCCATGACCCGTTCACCGGCTCTTTTGCTGCGGACGTAGATGTTGCAGTCATCCGCGTAACGGCAGAACCGGTGGCCTCGGCGCTCCAGCTCCCTATCCAGTTCGGTCAGGAGCACATTGGAGAGCAGGGGCGACAGAGGACCGCCCTGCGGCGTCCCTTTTCGCTTCGGGCTGACCAACCCACCTTCGAGCATGCCGGCTCGCAGGTAGCGTCGGATCAGAGTCAGCATCCGTCGGTCGGTGATGCGACGAGCCAGCAGGCTCATCAGCACATCGTGATTGACCCGGTCAAAGAACTGGGCCAGATCCAGATCGACCACCCAACGGTGGCCGTCGTTGATGTGCCGCTGCATCGCCTTGACTGCCTGATGGGCGCTCCGGCCAGGGCGGAACCCGTAGCTGTGATCCGAGAAGGTCGGTTCCAACATCGGGCTTAGCACCTGGTGAAGCGCCTGTTGGATCAGGCGATCCTGTACCGTGGGGATACCCAGTATCCGTTCGCCGCCTTGCGGCTTGGGGATACTGACCCGGCGTACCGGCTGAGGATGGTAGTCTCCGGCCAACAGCCGCTCCCGCAGCGTTGGCCAGTGCTGTTGCAAGTGGACCTTCAGGGCTGTGACCGGCATCTGATCAACGCCAGCCGCGCCTTTGTTGGATACCACCCGCTGATACGCTCGCATCAGGTTCGGGCGCTCAAGCACCTGTTCCATCTGCGTGTTCGGCTCCGCGTTCGTCCACGAGTGAGCCCCCGCGTCTGCCTCGACACGGACTTCAGTACCTGCCAGGTTCCGCCCGGCCCCTTCCTGAATGCCCTGCCCCATCCGGGTCGCTTCTGTCTTCATAAGCACACTGCGAGAACTCACCGCCTACTAGCGGCCAACCATGTTCGGTCCTTCAGTACGCGGTAACGCACCTACTATGACCTCGGCTGAGTTCTGGCTCCCCATCTCCATCCCTCTCGGAATGAATAGCACCGTGGCAAGAAGCCAGACTTCCCAGGGTAAGACGCGTGACCTTCACACTTATACCCGCCGCATCTACGTCCACACCTTCCGTGCAAGTATCGGGCTTTAACGATATGAGCCGCCTTACCCAGTGTGGCCGCCTCATGCGATTCCTGTTCGTCGGGCCAGTGCTTTGCCTGCGGCTTCCTTCAGATCCCACCTCACGATGGGCACCCTTGCCGATCGGCTAGCGGTTCCCCTTGCCGGGCCCGCAGGGGACTTGCACCCCCAAGTCATCCGGTCAGCACCACCTGTACCGGAACAGCGCCCGTCAAGGCGCTACGCGCCATGCCTGGCGCACGCATAAAAAAACCCGCCAAACGGCGGGTTTTTTTTATGACTGGCTGAGTATTACTCGGCCAGATCGGTCGGCTGCTCGCCTTCCTTCACTTCTTTCATGGACAGCTTCACGCGACCACGGTTGTCCACATCCAGGACCTTCACCAGAACTTCCTGACCTTCGCTCATTTCGTCGGTCACGTTCTCAACGCGGTGATCGGCGATCTGGGAGATGTGCACCAGGCCATCTTTACCCGGCAGGATGTTAACGAAGGCACCGAAGTCCACGATGCGCTCAACGCGGCCCTTGTAGATGGCACCCACTTCGATCTCGGCGGTGATTTCCTTCACACGCTTGACCGCCGCCTGGGCAGCCGCCTGGTTGTCGGCGTAGATCTTCACGTTGCCATCGTCGTCCAGGTCGATGGAGGCGCCGGTCTCGTCACAGATGGAACGAATGGTGGCACCGCCCTTACCGATCACGTCACGGATCTTGTCCGGATCGATCTTGATGGTGGTGATGCTCGGCGCACGATCAGACAGTTCGGCACGCGGCTCGGCGATAACCTTGTTCATCTCACCCAGGATGTGCAGACGCGCTGCATTGGCCTGCTCCAGGGCGATTTCCATGATCTCGTCGGTGATGCCCTGAATCTTGATGTCCATCTGCAGAGCAGTCACGCCGTCTTTGGTACCGGCTACCTTGAAGTCCATGTCGCCCAGATGGTCTTCGTCACCCAGGATGTCGGTCAGAACGGCAAACTTATCGCCTTCCTTAACCAGACCCATGGCAATACCGGCCACCGGCGACTTCAGCGGCACACCAGCGTCCATCAGCGCCAGGGAAGAACCACAGACAGAGGCCATGGAACTGGAACCGTTGGATTCGGTGATCTCGGACACCGCACGGATGGCGTACGGGAATTCTTCGATGGTCGGCATAACCGCTGCCACACCACGCTTGGCCAGGCGACCGTGACCGATTTCACGACGGCCAGGGGAACCCATACGACCCGCTTCGCCCACGGAGTACGGAGGGAAGTTATAGTGGAACAGGAACGGGTCTTTACGCTCGCCTTCCAG
>JAAZVL010000070.1 GCA_018623515.1 Marinobacter sp. | reverse complement strand
TGCGGGTTTCTCCAGCTGTGAAGTCGGGAAAATTGCTCAGGAGCCCTCCTGTTCCGAAGAAATCGTCGAAGTTGTTCACGTTACCGGCGCCGACGAACTGATCCTTCTGACGGCGGATGAGCTTGCTGAGTGGATCGAGGAAGAAGAGTATGTATGCGGACCCATTAACGAATTCTACGGCAAGCTCGGAGGCCTTGATACCGAGATAAAGCGGCTGGCTGGCAACAAACACCTCACCTTTGTGCGCTCTGACAAGATCGCGACTCACCCGCGCAGGTACTCTATTGCGGCCAGAGACCGGGCGCGTAGCCAGGGCTGGTTGACCGAAAACGGTGTTGACCCGGCAAAGCTGCGGGATGCCATTCGAAGCGAACTCAACATCAAGTTCAACGCGACCTTGTGGGACCCGGATCAGAATGGCGCGCTCATGACAACGCTGAACAGGTTCTACGACGAGGCATCCTGGTCCATCTGGGGCGATGCTCAGACCCGACAGGAAGCTGTGGATGAAACCGGGTTTGACGCCTCTGCCGAGGCACAGTTCATGCGCTTCGCCGCTGGCGCGATGGCCTCAGGTGAATTCGATCCCCGCAAAGGAAAAGTGCATTTCCAGGCGAAATTGGAAGGACAGTATGCGCTGGCGCAGGGCAAAGTGGGCATTGAGCAGGCGTTCCCGGTGAACAATCGGCCAGAGATCAGGATTCCCTACCGGGTTGGAGGCTGGGACGGGGAACGAAGAATCGCTTCACTGGGCCATTTTCAGGCGGCGATCAACGCTTCGCTTGCCGGCTTCGCCGGTGCTTCGGCGCTGATCGCCGGCAATGTTCACGTGTCCACCACCGATGGCCTTCCAACGCTGAAGGGGGGGCGGCGCGAAAGAACGGGCAAAAAGCGGATATGGAAGCGGGCCTATTCGCAGGCATTCGTGGCGGATGTGAGGTCGCCGGTGAGCTGCGCTGGAAGGATGTGTTATCCGAGCAGCCTGACTGGGATAGGTTGTGCCGGATAGGGAAGAAAGTGGAGATGGCGCTGGGGGCAGGTGCGGAGGCCGAAATCAGGCTGCTGTTCAGCCCGGAAACCGGCAAGTTTTACTTTAACGTGCATGCGGGACTTGTGTTGGGAGTAGGGCCATCTGGCAGCTTTCTCCTGGAGGTCGAAACTGAAAAAGTCCTGCGGATGCTTCACTTCGTCTACAACGCTTTGCTTGATGTGGATTTTAGGTACTTGGAGTTGTTTGATCAGAGAACATTTGCATTTGCTTGGTATCAACGGATGAGCTTGTATGCACTGTGTCGTGGTTTGACCGCGATTGATGCTGCCGTTGACTTCGCTGCAGTTGCAACTGATCGAATCAGCGAACTGATAAATGACGTATTCGTTGGTCGCAAACGTGAAAGCAAAGGGGCTGAGCTCGCCCAAAATATCGTTAATGATATCAAGCTCAAAGAGGACTCAGTCTTTCTCCACTCACCCCCCGAGGTAAAAGGAATAGTACTGGATAACATTCTTTACGACTGGTGGATAACGCCCGACATATGGAGCGACACGGATATTAAGATACAAGCCGTTAATGAGATTCTGAATTCGTTTCAGGGTTGGCGCGATTTTGAGGAAACCGTGGTTAGAATGAATCCGGAGGGCAATGCCCAGCGCTCAGAGTTTGATAAAACATTGAAAGATTGTTCGATTTCATTGGTAAAAACAAATCGGATCAGC
The DNA here is from genome assembly GCA_018623515.1 of Marinobacter sp. Taxonomy (GTDB): domain Bacteria; phylum Pseudomonadota; class Gammaproteobacteria; order Pseudomonadales; family Oleiphilaceae; genus Marinobacter. Next base: position 12,000 of record JAAZVL010000070.1, on the reverse strand, counting down.
GTCTCTTTATCCGCGGGTTGCGTGACCAGCCTGCCATAGCTAACAGGCCGGTGAGGAAGGATCCTTTTCACGTTTGCCGCATATGTAGAATTGGTTAAGGGAGCTTTGTTTATGTTCAGGGATGACCGGCTAAAGCTATCTGGTTGGCTTGTATTATCCGCTGTGTTGGTTGCTTGTGGGGGGCTGGCAGCTGGTAATCAGGCGGCCAAGTCAGTAAAGCGAATTGCAGAACAGGCTGTCGATAGTCAGGTTTTCGTTGAAGGAGGAATCTTTGAGCTCGGAGATGTGGGGCGCCCAAATGGTTCTCCTTATGTGGTTCTTACGGACCACGCCCGTCCCACAGTCGAAGTAAAAGTTGATGGCTATTCCATCTCCCGGTATGAAACCACCTGGGGCGAGATGGAGGTATACTATGCCGATGTCGGGCGAGCACATTTATATGAGGACGAGTTTACCGTAAGCAAGTACCTGAAAGCCTCGGATGACCCTCTGTCGCCATACTACTACCGTAAACCGGCGAGGGTGCCCAATTACGGCGAGGCTGAACGTTATTGTGCATGGTTGGCTGAGCAATCAGGATTACCTTTCGCACTGCCGACTGAAGCTCAGTGGGAATTTGCTGCACGAAGCCGGGGGCGGAATGTTCCTTACGCGACGAATACAGGGAAAGAAGATAACGACACCTATTTACAACGACCCAAGGAGTACATCGATCCAAGCGTACGTCCGTCAGGTAATATGCTGAGCCATTCTTCTCTTGTCATGGAGCGCCGACCGGTTGGAACCTACCCTCCGAATCCTCTGGGTCTCTATGACATGACCGGAAACGTTGGTGAATGGACGCAGGATTGGTTTCAGAAAGATTATTACAAGCACGCACCCTTCGATAATCCGCGGGGCCCTGTGGAGCCTGTCAATCCGGACAAGCCAGAAAAAACTGTCAGGGACTGGGCTGGAAAGGGCGGTGGATTTGGAGGTGGCGGCACAGTGTTTGCCCGGAGTGGCGTGCACGTTGACTCTCCCGGCACTGGCTTCCGCTGCGTCGTCAATCATCCCGAGCCGATCAACTGATCGCTCCGACGGGACACCAGGAACCATGGTGTCTCATGGCACCGACGTGATTCCATCGTCAGATGCACCCCGTAACCGGGATAGGTAAACTGGTCGTTCTTACCCCGGATCTCTCTGATCGTTTACAGGATCTCTCATGGACGGCCAATCCCCGAACAACGAAATGGCGGGCAATGAAAAACGCCCGCTGATTTCCCAGGACCTTGCCACACCGATCTACGGCCTGTTCGGCCTGGGTATCCTCTACACCCTGTACGTGGCCCATCAGATCATCCTGCCCATTGTTCTTGCGGTAATGACCAGCCTGCTGCTGTCGCCCCTGGTGAAAAAGGCCTATGTGAAGTGGCGTATCCCCCGGATGGTCAGCTCCATGGTGTTTGTATTGCTGGTACTCGCCGGGATAGTGGGCATCACCCTGGCAGTCGCCACACCGGCCCTGAAATGGGTCGAGGAAGTGCCGGGGGCTATTTCCAGGGTACTGGTGGGGGAAAGTGAGATCAGCCGCCAGATTGCCAGGGTCACCGAGTCCGCGGAGCAGGTGGAGAAGTCCGTCGAGCAGCTGTCTGATGGCGAGCAGCGGCAGCCCACGGCTGTCGTTCTCCAGACCGATTCCTGGCGCAGCCAGCTGATGAACAAGGTCCAGAACGGCATTGTCGGTCTCGCCCTGGCTCTGGCGCTGACCTACTTTCTCCTGGTGAGCGGGGACCGCCTGATCCGCAACTTTGTCCGCCAGTTGCCCATGGGCCAGCGCAAGACAGTGTTGCGTATAACCCATGATTCCCAGCACCTGATCGCCCAGTATCTGGGTGTGCTGGGGCTGAGTAACATCTTTGTCGGCACGGCCACCGGGTTGATCTGCTGGGCTGTTGGCTTGCCAGATCCTGCTGTCTGGGGCCTTGTGGCGGGACTGGCCCGGTTCATTCCGTACCTGGGAGTCGTTATCTCCGTCTCGATGCTTTCCGTGATTTCTGTGATCAGCCTGCAGGAGTTCTGGATGATGGCCATCGCCCCGCTCGGTTTCCTGGCGTTGACCACCCTGGTAGGGGCTTTTATCGAGCCCTGGATCCACGGCTTCCGCATGGCCATCAATCCGGTCATCATTTTCGTGTCCATCTTTTTCTGGGGCTGGCTCTGGGGCCCGGTGGGCGCACTCCTGGCAGTACCGCTGATGACGGTCATCCAGGTGGTCCTCAAGCAGATTCCCAGACTGCGTCCGGTGTACCGGGTGATCGCCCGTTGAGACAAATAATGGATACCCGCAACACGCCCTGACACGCCCGGGAATCTCACCTATCCTGACTGGATAACCCAAATCCAGCAGACCAGGGAGGATTCCTCGTCCATGATCCCGAACACCATGAAAGCCATGGTTCTTACCGGTCACGGTGATATCGACAAGCTCGAATACCAGGACGTTCCCACCCCCCAACCCGGCCCGGGCCAGGTCCTGGTTCAGGTGACGGCAACCGCCAAGAACAACACCGATCGCAAGGCGAGGGAAGGGCTGTACCCCACGAAAAAGGGTGAGATGACCTCGTTCAAGATGGGGGGCAAGCCGACCCTGACCTTTCCCCGCATCCAGGGTGCCGATATTGCCGGCCGGGTGGTGGCGGTCGGTGAAGGCGTCGAGCAGAGCCGCATCGGCGAGCGTGGACTGCTGGATTTCAATATTTACGCCGATGGCCGCCGGGACATCAACCTGACGCCTGACTACTACGGCCACGGCGCGGACGGCGGTTTTGCCGAGTACGTTGCGTTGCCGTCGGACCAGTTCCATCACATTCCCAACCCGGAGTTGTCCGATGCAGAGCTGGCGGCCATGGGCATGTGCTCCTATCAGACGGCCATGCACATGCTGACCTCGGCCAACGTGCGGGCCGGGGAGCGAGTGCTGGTCACCGGTGCCAGCGGCGGTGTCGGTACCGCGCTGATCCAGTTGTGCCGGATCATGGGCGCCATTCCCTTTGCGCTCAGCAAGCAGGACAAGGCGGACGCGTTGATGGCGCTGGGCGCCGAGGCCGTGCTGGATCGCTCTGACATGGACAACTTCGAGGACCGGGTGAGAGAACAGACCGGAGGCAAGCCCATCGATGCGGTCATGGATCTGGTAGGCGGTGAGATGACCGACCGCTTCATCGACACCATGATCTTCGAAATGAACGCCCGCTCCAGCTACCCACGCCTGAGCATTGCCGGCGCCAGTGGCGGCAACATCAGCGAGATTCTCTGGACCCGCATTTATTTGTACCAGGTGCAGATTTTCGGTGTCTCCCACGGTACCCGTGAAGAGGCGGAACAGCTGATGGCCTGGATCCGGGGTGGCCAGCTCAAACCGGTCCTGCACGGTGCTTTCCGGCTCTCCGATTTGCACCGGGCCGAGGAATACTTTGTCAACCGGGGCAGCAATTATCTCGGCAAGATCGTGATCGTTCCCGACTCGCAGTGGGAAGAACACGGTAAACCCCATGCCCTGGAGAACGCCTGATGAAACAGGAGCTCACCATTCAGTTGATGGATACCCATGCCGGCGGCGATGTCAGCCGGATCGTGACCGGTGGTATTGATCTGTTGCCCGGGGACACCGTGCGCGCCCAGATGGAATACCTGAGGGATGACGCCGACGGCCTTCGGAAACTGTTGCTGGAAGAGCCCTACGGCATCCCGGAGATGTCGGTGGACCTGCTGGTACCGGCCACGGATCCGCGTGCGGCGGCCGGATACATCATCATGGAGGTGATGGGCTATCCCATTTACTCCGGATCCAACACCATCTGCACCGCCACAGCCGTGCTCGAGGCAGGTATTGTGCCCAAGCAGGAGGGTAAGCAGAACTTCATGCTGGAATCGCCCGCCGGCCTGGTCCAGATCGAGGCCACCGTGCACGGTGGCGTGGTCGAGGCAATCACCTGTGAGGGGTTGCCGAGCTATATCCATACCTACAAAGCGAGTATCGAAGTGCCGTCGGTGGGCACGGTGACCTACAGCGTCGCCTACAGTGGCGGTTTCTACGCTCTGGTGGATGCGAAAGAACTGGGCTTTGACCTGACCCTGGACGAGGAGCGGAAACTGGCGGAAACCGCCCATGCCATTGTCGAGGCGATTCAGGCGGAGCGAGGCTTTTCCCACTACACCCTGGGGGATGTCGGGCCGCTGCCGTTCCTGCACTTCATGGGGCCGGAAGAGCACGTGGCCGAAGGGTATTACCGCTCACGGTCTGCCACCTATGTGCATCCGGGGGTCATCTGCCGCAGCACCACGGGCACCGGCACCTCGGCGCGCCTGGCACTGATGAACTATGAGGGCAGGATCCGGCCAGGGGACAAGCTGGAGACGGTCTCGCTGCGAGAGACTGGTTTTATCGGGGAGCTCACCTCTGTGGAAACGGAGGGCGAGTACCAGGTGGTCAAGAACAGCATAACCGGCAAGGGCTATGTCATTGCCCGCTCCGATATCGTGGTGAACTGCGATGATCCGATGGTCGACTGTGACGGCCTCCATCATATCCTTTCAGCCCGCCACAAAGCTGACCTTACTCCAACGTCCTGATCTCCCGGCCCGTTTGCGGATGACGTGATAAAACGGCCGCAAACGGGCCGGTTATTAGTCTAAGGTTTACCTTTACGTAAAGTGAAGCCTGTGCTAAACCTTGGACCTGTGCATTCAAAGATAAAAACAACAGGAGTTCACGATGAGCCTTCCGAAATACACCGATGTGTACAACAACTTTGATGCAGCCGCTCTGGAAGCGGACATCCTGGACGGACGTCTTGATAGCGGCTTGAACGTATGCCACGAGATCTGTGACAAATGGGCCGCTGATCCCCAGAAGGTCGCCCTGTTCTATGAGACTGCAGACGGTGGTGATGGCACCCTGACGTTCGCAGAACTCAAGGCCGCCTCAGCCCGCTTTGCCAACTACCTGAAGTCCCAGGGGATCGGTAAGGGTGATCGGGTGGCCGGCCTGCTGCCCCGGGGGCCGGAGCTTCTGGTTGTGATCGCCGGCGCCCTGCGGGCTGGCGCGGTCTACCAGCCTCTGTTTACCGCGTTTGGTTCTGGCGCCATTGAATATCGCCTTGAGCGTGCCGGCACCAAACTGGTGGTGACGGACCCCGCGAATTACCCGAAGCTGACCGAGGTCAAGAACTGTGCGCCGGTACTGTGCGTCAATGCCAGTGAGACAGGCGCCGATGTCCCGGATTTCGAAGAAACCCTGGCGCAGCAGGCCGATCAGTTCGAGCCGGTGATGATCAAGGGTACCGACCCTTTCCTGCAGATGTTCACCTCCGGCACCGTTGGCAAGGCCAAGGGCGTTGCCGTTCCGGCCAGGGCGCTGCTGGCGTTTTACGTTTATATGAAGTACGCCATCGACCTGCGTGAGGATGATGTGTTCTGGAACGTGGCCGATCCGGGCTGGGCCTATGGCCTGTACTATGCAGTGGTTGGTCCTCTGATGATGGGGCACGCCACCCACTTCAACCCCGGTGCGTTCACCCCGGAATCCACCTACGACATGATCCGCAAGTACAAGATCACCAACCTGGCAGCGGCTCCCACGGCCTATCGTCTGCTCAAGGCCAACGATCAGGTCCTGCCGGAAGGCGAGAACCTCGGCCTGCGGGTATGCAGCAGTGCCGGTGAACCTCTGAACCCGGAGGTGGTCAACTGGATCAAGAACCGTCATTTCTGTCCGGTCAAGGATCACTATGGTCAGACCGAGACTGGCATGACCTGCTGCAACTTCCATGGTCTGGAGCATCCGGTGCGGGAAGGCTCCATGGGTTATTCCTCACCGGGCCACAAGGTAGTTGCGCTGAATGAAAAGAACGAGGAAGTAGGCGAGGGCGAGATCGGTCAGCTGGCCGTGGATGTGAAAGCGTCTCCGCTGTTCCACTTTGATGGCTACACCTGGGGTGAGAAAGATCCGTTCGTGAAGGGATACTACCTCACCGGCGACATGGTGATCTGCCACGGCGACGGCAGCTTTTCCTTCAGTGGCCGTGACGATGACATCATTACCACTGCCGGTTACCGGGTTGGTCCGGCCGATGTGGAGAGCACCCTGCTGGAGCACGCGGCGGTTGCTGAATCGGGTGTTGTGGCCAAACCGGATGAGAAACGAGGTGCTATTATCAAGGCTTACGTGGTCATCAAGAGCGGCCAGGAGCCGGCTGATGAGCAGGCCCTTAAGGATGAGCTCCAGGAGCTGGTCCGCCGTCGTCTGTCGACCCACGCCTTCCCCCGGGAGATCGAGTTCGTGGACGAGCTGCCCAAGACCCCGAGCGGTAAGATCCAGCGCTTTGTGCTCCGTAACCGGGCCAAGGACGAAGTTGACGCATGATCATCACCTTCGACGAGCTACAGGCGTTCCTCGAGGAGCAGTTTCCGCAGGGTGAGGCATTCGGCACCCTGCAGAAGCTCGGGGATGGCTGGGCCGAGATGCGGCTGGAGGTGGATGAAGAGCACCTGCGGCCCGGAGGCACTGTCTCCGGGCCGGCCATGATGGGCCTGGCGGATGTGACCATGTACGCCGCGCTGTTGAGCAAGATCGGGCTGGTGCCCCTTGCGGTGACCACCAACCTGAACATCAACTTCCTCAGAAAGCCAGCGGCTCACGCGGCTATCTGGGCACGCGCCAACCTTTTGAAGGTCGGTCGCACCATGGGCGTTGGTGAGGTGTTTGTCTATTCCGAGGGGGTGGAAGAGCCAGTGGCGCACTCGACCATGACCTATTCGATTCCCCCGGAAAAATACAGGAATTAGGTATTGACGTTTACGTATACGTCAATCTACTCTGTAGATAATTCAGAAGTACAACAATAACAAAGGGTATAGAGGCTCATGAGTGAACAGTACGTTCTCGAGACCCGTAACCTGGTCAAGGAATTCAAAGGTTTCGTCGCCGTAGACGACGTGAACCTGAAGATCCGGAAAGGCGATATCCACGCGCTGATCGGCCCCAACGGGGCCGGCAAGACCACGGTTTTCAATCTCCTGACCAAGTTCCTGATCCCGACCAGGGGGCAGATCCTTTATAAGGGAGAGGACATCACCTCTCTGAAATCCGCCGCCATCGCCCGTAAGGGGGTGGTTCGCTCCTTCCAGATTTCGGCGGTATTCCCCCACATGACCGCACTGGAAAACATTCGTGTTGCCCTTCAAACGGCCGAAGGCACCTCCTTCAGCTTTTGGAAGTCCGGTAATTCCCTGCACAAGCTTAACCAGCGTTGCATGGAGCTGCTGGATGCCGTGGGCCTGGCGGAATTTGCCAATACCACCACCATCGAGCTGGCCTATGGGCGCAAACGGGCGCTGGAACTGGCCACCACCCTGGCCATGGAGCCTGAGATCCTGCTGCTGGATGAGCCCACCCAGGGCATGGGTTCGGAGGATGTGGACCGGGTTGTTGAACTGGTTCGCAAGGCCGCCGACGGGCGCACGGTATTAATGGTGGAGCACAACCTCAGCGTGGTCAGCAAATTGTGCGACCGCATTACTGTGTTGGCACAGGGGGCAGTGCTTACGGAAGGCGATTATGCCGCTGTGTCTGCCGACCCGAGGGTGCGTGAGGTATACATGGGCAGTGAAGGCAGCGGTGAGCGAGGAACAGCCAGCAGTGAAGAGGCGGAGGCAGCCCAATGAGTGTGAATCCGGATCGGGAATACGAACAGCTGCGCCTCTCCGGGTTGCATGCCTTCTACGGGGAATCCCACATTCTTCACGGTATCAACATGGTGGTGAACCGCGGCGAGCTGGTGACACTGCTGGGTCGCAATGGCGCCGGGCGGAGCACAACGCTCAAGGCCATCATGAACATGGTGGGTCGGCGTACCGGCTCCATCATGATCAACGGTGAAGAAACCATGGCGCGCGCGCCACACCACATTGCCAGGTTGGGTGTCGGGTATTGCCCCGAACACAGGGGCATTTTTTCGTCACTCAGCGTCCAGGAAAACCTGACCCTGCCTCCCGTAGTACGGAGTGGGGGCATGAGCCTGGAAGAAATCTACAACATGTTCCCCAACCTCTATGAGCGGCGCAACAGCCAGGGCACCAAGTTGTCCGGCGGCGAGCAGCAGATGCTGGCCATGGCCCGCATCCTCCGCACCGGCGCCAATATGCTGTTGCTGGATGAGATCACCGAAGGTCTGGCACCGGTTATTGTAGAGAAACTGGGCGAGGTCCTGGTTGCCCTGAAAGAGAAAGGGCTGACCATTGTCCTGGTAGAGCAGAATTTCCACTTTGCGGCACCGTTAGCCGATCGTCACTACGTCGTGGAGCACGGTCAGATTGTGGAAGAAATCAGCGCCAACGAACTGAGTGCAAAACAGTCGGTGCTGGACAGCTATTTGGGAGTCTGATCCCGGATAGAACGAAAGTAAGAAAAGCAACAACAACCCGAACCAACGCAAGACAGTAGCGGAGATAGAACAATGACAATGATGAAAAAGCTTCTGACATCAGCCGTTGCATCAGCCCTGATGGTGGGCGGCGCCCAGGCAGAAATTTCCGACAACACCATCAAGATCGGTTATCTGGCAGATATGTCCGGTACCTACCGGGATCTGGCTGGTCCGAATGGACTGAAGGCGATGGAAATGGCCATTGCTGATTTCGGCGGTCAGGTAAACGGCACCAAGATCGAAGTGGTCAGTGCCGACGACCGTAACAGCCCCGATTCCGCCTCCAGCACCGTTCGTCGCTGGGTCGAAAACGAGAATGTCGATCTGGTGGCGGGGATGGTTGCTTCCTCCGTTTCCATCGCGGTCAGCAAGATTCTGGAGGAGAATGACCGGCTGGGTATCATTTCCGGTTCTGCGGCGTCCAGCATCACCAACGAACACTGCACACCGAACCACATCCACTACGTCTACGACACCTATCCACTGGCTAACGGTACTGCCAGTGCGGTTGTCAAAGAGGGTGGCAAAACCTGGTACATGCTGACGGCGGACTATGCCTTCGGTCACGCTCTGGAAGCAGACGTGACGCGGGTTGTCGAGGCCAACGGTGGTGAAGTGATCGGCTCTGTACGCCACCCGTTCCCGACCCAGGATTTCTCTTCTTTCATTCTCCAGGCCCAGGCTTCTGGCGCTGACGTGATCGGCCTGGCGAACGCCGGTGCGGATACCACCAACGCGATCACCACTGCCAGTGAGTTCGGTGTAACCCAGTCTGGCCAGACCCTGGCGGCGCTGCTGCTGTTCCTGACCGACGTTCACGCACTGGGTGCCGAGACCGCTCAGGGTATCCAGCTGACCACTGGCTGGTACTGGGACATGAACGACGAGACCCGTGAGTGGTCTGACCGTTTCATGGAAGAGACCGGCGTGCGTCCGACCATGGTTCACGCCGGCATTTACTCCAGCACCATGCAGTACCTGAATGCTGTTGCTGCTACCGGCTCTGACGACGCGCAGACTGTACGCCAGCAGATGATGGATACGCCGATCAACGACATGTTTGCCAAGAACGGCAAGATCCGTGTTGACGGTCGCATGGTTCATGACATGTACCTGGCGGAGGTGAAGACACCGGAAGAGTCCAAGAACGAGTGGGACCTGTACAAGATCCTGCGGACCATTCCGGCTGAAGAGTCTTACCGCCCGCTCTCCGAGAGTAAGTGCAAGCTGGTAAACAACTAAGATAAAGCTGCAACAACGGAGCTCCCCGCAATCATGCGGGGAGCCCCCGAAAACCTGCAGAGACGAGAAGTCCAACAATAACGTCTGTGCTGCTTTGGAGTTAGCAACATGTCCATGATTTTCGGCGTCCCTCTCGCTGTGCTCTCCGGCCAGCTCCTCATCGGAATCATCAACGGCGCCTTCTACGCCCTGCTGAGCCTGGGGCTCGCGGTTATCTTCGGCCTGCTGAAGATCATCAATTTTGCCCATGGTGCCATGTACATGCTGGGCGCCATGACCACCGTTCTGATGTTTGACTACATGGGCGTCAACTACTGGGTAGCCCTTTTCCTGGCCCCTCTTGTGGTTGGGGTCTTCGGTGTGGTCATCGAATACTTCCTGCTTCGCCGCATTGCGGGGCAGGACCATATCTACAGCCTGCTCCTGACCTTCGGGGTGGCCCTTATCATTCAGGGCGTGCTGATCAACTGGTTCGGTGTTTCCGGCCTCCGCTACACCATGCCCGACATGTTCAAGGGCGGTGTGAACCTGGGCTTCATGTTTATGCCGTACTACCGGGCCTGGGTCATCGTTGCAGCGTTACTGGTGTGTTTCGGAACCTGGTTCGTGATCGAGAAAACCAAACTGGGTTCGTACCTGAGGGCCGGCACCGAGGATTCGCAGCTGATGCAGGGGTTTGGCATCAACGTACCGCTGCTGATCAGTCTCACCTATGGTTTCGGGGTGGCTCTGGCGGCGTTTGCCGGAGTCCTGGCAGCACCCATTTACTCCGTAACGCCGGTCATGGGGTCCAGTACCCTCATCGTGGTCTTCGCGGTCGTGGTTATCGGCGGTATGGGTTCCATCGGCGGGGCCATCATCACCGGTATTCTCATGGGGGTCATTGAAGGGCTCACCAAAACCTTTTATCCGCCGGCGTCTTCGGCAGTCATCTTCCTTGTCATGGTTCTGGTACTGATGTTCCGGCCCAGTGGCTTGTTCGGTAAGGAGGCATAAACATGAATCAGCCAGTCAATTCCGCCGACATTCACAAGGCTATTGTGGAACAGCAAGCCGCCCAGGACCGCAAGAAAATGATGCTCAATGGCGTGCTGTTGCTCCTCCTGCTCGCAGCGCCGTTCATCATTTACCCGGTCTTCCTGATGAAGATCCTGTGTTTCGCGCTGTTCGCGGTCGCATTCAACCTGCTCTTCGGATTTACCGGCCTGTTGTCGTTCGGTCACGCAGCCTTCCTGGCGACCGGTGGGTACACCACCGGTTACCTGCTGAGCAATTATTCCGGGCTGACCACCGAGGTGGGGATTATCGCCGGTACCCTGACCGCAACGGCGCTTGGTGTTGCCTTCGCGTTGCTGTCCATTCGCCGGCAGGGCATCTACTTTGCCATGGTCACTCTGGCCCTGGCGCAGCTGGTGTTCTTCTTCTTTGTGCAGTCCGAGTTCACCCACGGTGAGGATGGCATGCACGGGATTCCCCGCGGCGAGCTGTTTGGCCTGATCAACCTCGAAGACAACCTGAATATGTACTACTTCGTGCTGGTGGTCTTCATTGCCTGTTACCTGTTGGTACAGCGAATCGTCAGCAGTCCCTATGGCCAGATTCTCAAGGCCATCAAACAGAACGAGCCGCGAGCGGTGTCACTCGGCTACAACGTGGACCGTTACAAGGTGCTGGCATTCGTTATTTCCGCGGCGCTTGCCGGGCTCGCCGGCTCCATGAAGTCGGTCGTATTCCAGCTGGCTTCCCTGAACGATGCCCACTGGCATATGTCCGGCGAGGTGATCCTGATGACCCTGGTGGGTGGCATGGGAACTCTGTTGGGCCCGGTGGTCGGTGCCACATTCGTCGTGAATATCGAGTACCAGTTGTCCCAGGGCGCTCTGAGGGATTGGGTGGATCCGATCCTTGGCGGTATCTTCGTACTGACGGTCCTTGCCTTCCGTAGCGGGATCGTGGGAGAGCTCCAGAAGTTCGTCAAAAAGAACCTGGGGTGACCCAAGACACGTCAATGGAATGCAAAAGGGCCACCCAGTCGGGTGGCCCTTTTTAATTGCATTGTCCCGTCCTCAGAACTCCTCGAGCCGTGCCGGTGTGCCCACATAGACATAGACCGACGAGTTGCCACGGTACGCGACCCTGTGAACCGAGACATTGGGTTTGCCCGTGTCGGAGGCGCGAAACCTTGTGACCACCCCGGCGTCCTCGCCGTTCCGCAGCCTGGGTGCCTCCTCAGCCTGCCAGTCGTCACCCAGGCAACGGCCCATCCAGTCGACAGCGCTGATGTATC
>JAAZVL010000069.1 GCA_018623515.1 Marinobacter sp. | reverse complement strand
CTCCCGCAACCGGAACGCCATCAACTTGTCACCGGAGTTCAGGTGCAAGGCAAACCAGTCCCAGCCTTGCTGGCCGGTCTTGAGAAACTGGCTGCTCCATTCCCGATCGAACCAGCCACGGCCCTGCACTTCCAGCGCCTGACCATGGAACATGACAGTGCCACGGATTTCGATATCCACGTAGCTGAAGTACATCGAGCCCTGACCACTGTCGGATTTGGCGCTGAAACCGTTGATCCCGTGGGCCACCGGCTGATCGTTGAGGGTCAGGGTCAGGTCGTAGCCGAAGTTCCCGGCCTGTACGTTTAGCCGCCACTGATCTTCCGCGACGGCATCCAGCCGCCAGTGATCCAGCCAGACGCCGAATGGCTGGGCCCGGGCACCGGCGTTGCCGACGTCACCCCGGGCCAGGCGCTCCGCAAACACGTGTTCCCCCCGCCAGCTCACGGCGGCGTGGGCCATCCAGGCTGCCTCCAGTGGCCAGGCTTCCGGCTCCGGTATCGAATCCGGTTCGCGCGGCTTCAGCGCCTGCCGGAACTGGGTCCATTGCAGTCCCAGCGGTTCACCGGCTTCGGTCTTCAGGTTGGCAGTCAGATACCACCATTCGATCCGGTGTCGCGGGTGGGGGCCCAGATCAGCAGGAAACACCAGCCCGGTTTCCGGCCCGGGCTGCAGGTAGGAAAGCTGCCCGCTGTCACTCACCCCTTCGGCCAGACCGGCAAAACCGGCCTGTTCCGGTTCCCGGGAGCATCCCGCCAGCACCAGCACCAGAAATGGAACCAGGGCAATTGCTCTCATCGCTCACCTCCGGCCAGGCTGTTGGCGGATACCGGCAATACCGTCGCGGCCCGCAGTTGCCGCCCCATGAGCAAGGCGATGCCCAGACCAATGAGCAGGCTGAGCCCGATGAGCTCTACCCAGAACCCGGGGTAGACCGCCATCGGCAGGGACCAGCCGAAGGCCAGGGGATTGATCCGGTGCACCAGCACCCAGGTCAGCCAGATCCCGAGGGGCAGCGCCAGCAACGCCACGCTGGCGGTCAGCCCCACCGAAAGCCGGGTCAGCTGCGCCGCCACTTCCCGCCGGGACAGTCCCCAGGCGGCCAGCAACCGGAAATACCAGGCACGGCCGGTGAAGAACACCCAACCCATGATCAGCAACGCCAGGGCGGCCAGGGCCAGGGTGAGCACCGTAATGGCGCGGGTCAGCAGGAAGGTCTGGTCGAACACGCCTGTGGCCAGGGAACGGATCTCCTCATTGTCGCGTACGGCAAGCTCGGAAACCTGCCAAACTGCCTCCAGACCGCTGATCAATTCTGCCCGGGACAGGGCGCCGGGGGTAATGGAGAAACTCTCGAACGCCGCCTGGAAATGCGCCGGCAGCAAGCCCGCACTGATCAGCACCTCGCCAGCGGGTCGGCCATAATCCGCGTAGACCCCGGCAATTGGCAGGTCCAGCCACGCGCCGGCCACATCAAGCTCCAGCCGGTCGCCAACGCCGACCCCGAGCCGTCGGGCCAGCTGCTCGTTTACCAGCACCCCCTCCTCGCGGGCCAGGATGCCCCAGGGATCATCGGCAGACGCAAGCAAATCCCATCCATCCACCAGGGAGGAGACAGGTGACAATGCGAACAGGTCCACCGGCGCCGGGGCAGTGCCCGACATCGATACGCTGCCGCGGCCACGGACCACCCGATGCCAGGCACCACCGGTTTGCAGTTCCGGTTGCGACGTCAGCCACCGGGCCGCGGCATCCGCCGACCGCCCTTCGGGCACCGGAACATATAATTCGGCCTCCAGGCGCTGCCCGAGCCAGCGATCAAAGGTGTCTTCAAAGGTGGTAACCAGGGCCTGGATGGCCAACACCATGGCAAGAGTGAACTGCAGAGCCACCACGGGCAAGGCCAGCTGTCGCGCCATCACCGCCAGCTCCCGGTATCGCCACCGCCTGAGCGGGTCCGGGCTCGCAACGCCGGCACGGTCAGCCACCCGGCTGATCAGGGCCGGGGTAAGCAGACCGGCACCGGCAAAGACGATAGCAACGGCGGCAAACACCCAGATCAGGGAAGGACCCAGCAGCGCCAGAGCCAGACCGGCCAGGAGCAGCCCGCCGGCCAGCTTGCCCTGGCCCCGCCTGGCCACAACCAGCCGGGTTCGGGGCACCAGAAAATCCGCCAGGCAGGCCGCCAGCACCACCGCCATCATGGTCAGCGCCGGTGCCAGCCACTGCCCGGATGTGGCGTACAGAGGCGCGTCGAACAGTCCCTGGAGGGAGCGCCCGAAGCCCTGGCCGAGCAGGCCCGCCAGCCAGCTGCCGAGCCATAGCCCCGGAACGACACAAAGTACGGCCAGGACCAGGAGTTCCAGAACGAGCCAGCGATCTATCTGTGCCGGAGGCACACCGAAACGATGCAACAGGGCGAAGCTGTCCCGGCGCTGGACGATGCCCAGGCGATAGACCGAGCGCAGCAGCAAGGCAGTGATCAGAAGAACAAGGACGCCGAGGGCATCCAGATTGAGCAGGAAACTCTCACCCAGTTCACCGGTATCCGGGCCCTTGCTGAATGCCGAGAGCCGGTATCCGGCGGGAAGAGTCTCGGCTTTCACCGCCCCGGCAGCAATCAGGACCAGGGTGGGTGCTCTCTCGGTACCCGGAAACTCCCGGGCCAGCCGCGCCGCTTCACTGATATCGACAAAGGGCTCGCCCTCAATCCGATATCCGGCATCGCCGAAGACATTGCCCTCGTCACCGAAACAGGCCGCTGAGAGGGGGTCAACCCCGATGACCAGTCCCACATCGCCGTCCCGCGGCACCTCCAGCCAGGGCATCACGCACAGGCCGGCGCGGCGCAGCGTTGCGAAATCGCCGACGGTCACCGCGACCCCGTCCTCCCGCACCACCTGCTGGCGCCCGGCAATCACCTGCTCGCTCTGGGTCAGGCTGGTACGCGCCTGTTCGGTGAGCTGTCGCACTCCGGACCACAGCGTGGTCGCCACCAGGATCATCAGAGCCAGCGCCACCAGCTGCAGGGGATGACGACGGTAGTGGCTGAACAGGGCCGCAAACAGGGTCATCGCGCCTGGCCAGCCGGGGCCCCGTGAGCCAGGTCGAGCGTCATCCCGCACTGCTCGGCCAGTTCGGGGTCATGAGTTGCCAGGATAAGGGCAACACCGGTCTGTGCCTGTAACCGGAACAGCTCGGCAGTGACTTCCTCCGCCGTTCGTCGATCCAGACTGCCGGTGGGTTCGTCAGCCAGAATCAGATCGGGATTCATGGCAAAGACCATGGCCAGCGCCGCCCGCTGGCGTTGCCCTCCGGACACCTGGTCCGGATACCGCTCGGCCAGCTCGCCGATGCCCAGGCGTTCGAGCCAGGCCTGGCACTGGTCCAGGGGCTGCTGCGCCAGGCGCGCCCGGAGCCGGACATTATCCAGCAGCGACAGGGCCGGCATCAGGTTCGCTTCCTGGAACACGACCCCGATCCGGCGGCGCCGAAGCCGGGCCCACCGTTTTTCAGCCTGTCCGGCGGTTTCCGGTTCCCGGTAATCGAAGCGCTCGCCCAGCAGGGCCAGAACACCGGTGTCGGGTCGTTCCAGGCCACAGAACACGTTCAGCAGCGTGCTCTTCCCGGACCCCGATCGGCCCACCAGCGCCAGGGATTGCCCCTCTGCCAGCTCGACTGACAGACCGGAAAACACCGCAATGCGCTCGGCACCGCTGGCGAAGGTCTTGCTCAGTTCCCTGGCCTCAAGCACCACCTGGCTCATGCTGTCCCCTGCCGTTTCCTCATACCTCGGCCCCCAGGGGTTCGGCATGCCCGCCACGACGGGACGCCCGCCACTCGCGGAACTGTTCCAGCCAGGACAGCAGCGCCGGGATGACCAGCAAAACCAGCAGCGTCGACAACCCCAGACCAAAGGCAATGGAGGTGGCCATGGGAATCAGGAACTGGGCCTGGAGCGAGGTCTCGAACAGCAGCGGCAGCAACCCGCCGATGGTGGTCAGCGAAGTCAGCAACACCGCCCGCACCCGCTGTACCGCCGCCTCGTTCAGGGCCTCCTGAATCTCCAGCCCCTTTTGTCGCTGCTGGTTGTAGAAGGAGACAAGGATGATCGCGTTGTTGACCACAATACCGGACAGGCCAAACAGTCCGAACAGGGACAGGATGGTCAGCTGCAGCCCCATGATCCAGTGGCCCAGTAGTGCCCCGACGAGGGCAAAGGGAATGATGGCCATGACGATCAGCGGCAGACTCCAGGAAGCAAACACCCAGGCCAGTACCACATACATCAGGGCCAGGCCGATCACCAGGCCGGTCTGCATGTCTGCCATGGTTTCGCGCTGGTCCGCGGCCCGGCCCTCGAAGCTGTAGCGCACGCCATAGCGATTGGCAATATCCGGCAGCGCCTCGGCCTGCAGACTGTCCAGGATCTGGTCAGTGGTGGCCACCCGCGTGTTCAGGGCGGAAGTAACTTCCACCGCCAGCTTGCCATCGGCATGCCGAAGGGCCTGGAAGCCCTGGCGGTGGTCCAGGTTCATCACCTGGGACAGCGGCACGAAACGGCCATCGGGAATCCGGATGGTCATGCGGGCCAGGGTCGATAGCCGCTCCCGCTGATCCCGCGGCAACTGCACCCTCACCTCCACTTCATCCCGGCCATCCTGGTAGATCTGGGCAATACGACCGTCAAAGGCCGCCCGCAACTGCCGCCCCAGGTCGGCAGTGGTCAGCCCCAGGGCCTCGCCATAGGGGCTGACCTGATAAATCAGCTGCTCCCGGCCCCAGGGCATGTCGTCTTCCACATCGAGCACCCCGGGCAACGTGGCCAGTGCCTGGGCCAGTTCGTCGGCGGCCCGTTTGAGGCGCTCGGCATCATCCCCGGTCAGACGTACATTCACATCACGGCCAGGGGGACCGGCCTGGCGCTCGGAAATGGTCAGGTTATCGATACCCGCGGGCAGTGAAAGCCTGTCACGCCAGGCTTCGATGAATGCCGGATTGCGCACCGAGCGCTGATCCGACGGCACCAGCTCCACCAGCATGGAACCCAGCTCGTCGCCGTTGCGCGAGGTGCCTTCGGCGCCCTGGGTCGCTCCCCGGGTGGTCACCGCATGCAGGATCAGGTCACCGCCAAAGGACTCTTCCGTCTCGTTCAGCGCCTGCTGCATCTGCTCCAGGAACCGTTCGACGGTGTCCTCGTCGGTGCCGGCCACAAAGCTTGCATTGGCATAGAACACCGAGGGTTCCGGAGTCGGGAAGAAGTTGAAGCCAAGGCGGCCGCCGGCCAGCAGTCCCACGGTGACAATGGCCAGGGCCAGGGCGCTGGCGACGGTCACTCCCCGGTACTTGAGACTCAGACGGGAAAACCGCCGGAAGCGACCCTCACGGAACGAATCGAATCGTTGTTCGAAGCCCTTGCGCAGGCGTGCGACCGGATTCGGCTTGTTGTCCGTTTCTGATTCTGCAGAGGAGGTCCGGGTTCGGCGCGGGATAAAGGCATGGCGCAGGTGCGCTGGCAAAACGATAAAACATTCCACCAGCGAGGCGATCAGTACGCAGATCATCACCATCGGAATATCCCCCAGGATATTCCCGATGACTCCGCCCACCACCAGCAATGGCATGAAGGCCGCAACCGTGGTCAGGGACGAAGCCAGAACCGGCCATACCATGCGCTTGGCGGCACCTTCGGAAGCATAGATCGACGGCTCGCCCATACGGGCGTGGGCATCGGCATCCTCCCCCACCACAATGGCATCGTCGACAATAACCCCCAGCGCCATGATGAGCGCGAACAGGGAGATCATGTTGATGGAGCCACCGGCCAGCCACAGCACCGCCAGCGCCGCCAGGAACGCAGTGGGAATGCCCACCGCCACCCAGAACGCCACCCGCCCCGGCAGGAACAGGTACAACAGGCAGATCACCAGCACCAAACCACCGAGACCGTTGTTCACCAGCAGTGAGATGCGGTCATCGAGCAGCTGCCAGGTCTCATCGTAGACCTCGATGTTCACCGAGGGCGGCAGGACCGGTCGGGTATCCGCCAGCCAGCCTTCCAGCACGTTCGCCGCCGCCAGCGAGTTACCGTTCTCCGCACGCTGGAGCTGGAGCTCCACTGCCGGCATGCCCTCGTTCTCGAGGGTTGTCTGGTTATCCCTGGATTCCTGACGGATGATGGCAATGTCGCCCAGTCTCAGCTGGATCCTGTCGCCGCTGAGTACCGGAATGGTCTCGAAGGCCTGGGGGCTGCGCCGCTGTTCCACGGAACGCAGCTCCCGGGTGGCGTCCTGCTGCGCCAGCAAACCGGCGGGCAGGTCCCGGGAGATGGCGGCCACCCGGTCGGCAATCTGATCCAGGGACAGGTTGAGGGATTCCAGGCGTTCTACCGGAACATCAATGCTGATCTGCTGCTCCGGCAGGCCCCGGATATTGACCCGATCGATGCCGCGCTCCAGCAACTCATCCTCGTAGCGATAAATCAGCTGGCGCAATTCACTGCGATCCATATCGCCATACACCAACAGGCGTGCCACAGGTTCGTAGCGTTCCACCCGGGTAACCTGGGGTTCCTCGGCATCGGCGGGGAGGTTATTGAATTCATCCACCTGCTGGCGCACGTCATCCAGGGCCTGGATCGGGTTGGTGCCCTCGTGGAATTCCAGGGTGATCGACGACACCCCCTGTGCCGAAGTGGAGGTCATTTTCTTCAGGCCGTCCACGCTGCGCAGGCGCTGCTCAAGGGGATCGGTGATGCCCTGTTCCACGTCCTCCGCCGAGGCACCGCTCCAGACCACCCGCACGCTGACCACGTCCAGGGCAAAGGTCGGAAAAAACTGGATGTTCATCCGGGTCAGGGCCAGTGCACCACCGAGCAGCATCACCAGCATGACCAGGTTACCCGCCACCCGATGATGGACGAAAAAGCCGATCAGACCCTTCCTGCGTTTCATTGCCCCGACTCCCCGGCCGGTTCAGCCACCGTCACTTTAAGGCCGGTAATGGCATTGGGCAGGTGGGTCGTGATCAGTCGGCTTCCGGCTTCCAGTCCCTCTCCGGCAATCAGGAGTTGACGCTCGCCATTGCTGCTGCGGGCTTCGCCAATTCGCTGCACCTCCACCCGTTGCATGCGGCCATCGTCGTCCATCAGATAGACACTGCCCGCGCCATAGAGTGCACTGAAAGGTACCGCTACGGTATCGGGCCTGGGTGGCCGTTGCAGAACCACCGGCAGCAAGCCGCCCGGGCGCAGCCCGCCGGGCTCACCAGTGAGCGCCAGGATGGCCTCGGTCCCGGCCGGGTCCGCCAGGCCGGCAAACCGGACCAGCCGGAACCGGTGGCCGGTGTCGGCTGTCGCCACCAGCTGGGTGCCCTCCGCCAGGGCCTCCAGCAACTCCGCCCGGAACACTTCGGGCACCCGCGCCCGGAGCTCCAGGCCATCCACCGGATAAATCGACAACAGCCGCTCATTACGGGCGACCTGGTCGCCGGCCGCCACCTGAATACCGGTGACCACGCCATCAAATGGGGCAACCACCCGGGCACGTTCTGCGTCCCGTTGCACCGAGTCCAGATTGGCCCGGGCCTGCTCGAGCCTGGCCTCCAGGCTTTGCAGCCTCGCCGGATGCTCGTCAATCGCCCGCTGCCGGGTGCTGACGGTCAGTTCCGCCCGGGCCAGGCCATCAGTGGCCGCTTCCAGGTTCTCCCGGGAGGCCAGGTTACGCCCCACCAGCGACTGGATGCGTTCAAACTGCCGGCGGGCGTTCTCGAGAATCGCCTGTTCGCTTTCCAGGGCCCTGCGATCATTGCGGAACCGCACCTGTTCGGAACGGATCTGGGCCTCCAGGTCCGCCACCTGGGCCCGGGCCTGGGCCAGTACCGGGGCAATATCGGCATCGGACAGGGCCAGTAGCAGGTCTCCTTCCCGAACAACCTGCCCCTCGGACACAGGGCGCTCTGCAACCCGACCGGCCAGGGTCGCGGTGATGTCCACCTGCTCCGGCGCCACAATTTCACCATACAGCGGCAGTATCGGCGTGTGGGTACCCGGTTGCACGGTCTGCACATCCACCTGCCAGCTGCGCTCGGACGCACTGACCTCGGCCGGCTCCGGCCGGGTCGCTTTCAGGAAGACAAAACCGGCAATGCCAATGGCGAGAATGATCAGTGGCAGAAGACGTTTAAGCATCAGTGATTAGCCTGTCAGGTTGGTCGCGGGGCGACACGCAAAGGTATTGAATCTACTATACAATCTGGAGTCTCGTTCAGATCCCCCCAAGCAGGGGGGTGCGTCATTTTTTCGCATGATGGAGCAGCCCTGGCCATGGAATCCCACGTCAACCTTTTACTGGTGACATTCATGAACGTGACGATCGTGTGCCTGGTTGTCGTGCTCCACAACGCCGTACTGATACGCCTGAGTGGATTATTGTCCACCATGCGCCAGAGCCATCATTTCCGCCTCATTGTTGCGGTACTCGGGTGCCTCGCCGCCCACACTGCTGAAGTCTGGCTGTTTGCCGTCGGCTTCTACTACATGCATCACGCTCCGGGCTGGGGTGAGTTGATTGGCAATTTCAGCGGCACCCTGCTCGACTGCGTATACTTTTCCTTCACCACCTTCACCACCCTTGGCTACGGCGACATCGAAGCCCTCGGCCCGCTGCGTTACCTGACCGGAATCGAGGGGCTGACCGGCCTGGTCATGATCACCTGGAGCGCCTCATTCCTGTTCGTGGAAATGCAACGCTACTGGCCCACCCGATAAGCGCTGTCAGAGCCATTTGCAGCGCGCCAGGTTGTAGTAGAGCAGCGGTACCACAATGACCGTGAACAGGGTGGACATGGCCAGACCGAACACCAGTGAAATCGCCAGACCATTGAAAATCGGATCACTCAGGATAAAGTAAGCGCCCACCATGGCCGAGATCGCGGTCAGGGCAATGGGCTTGATACGCACGGCGCCTGCAAGGATCACCGCCTCGCCCAGATCGACGCCCTCATCCAGCAGCTGACGGATGAAGACCACCAGCAGGATGGAGTTACGCACAATGATCCCGGCCAGCGCAATCATCCCGATCATGCTGGTGGCGGTGAACTCCCGCCCCAACAGCGCATGCCCCGGCATGATGCCGATCAGGGTAAGCGGGATCGGCGCCATGACCACCAGGGGCAGGATGTAGGACCGGAACTGGGCCACCAGCAACACGAAGATCATGAACACGCCCACACTGTAGGCGGCCCCCATGTCCCGGAACGTCTCGTAGGTGATCTGCCATTCGCCATCCCATTTCAGAGTGCCCTTCTCTGGCAGCGGTGGCTGGCTGATGAAAAACTGCTCCGGAGCGTCCGGATCCTGTTTGAGCCGGTCCACCATGGCGAACATGCCGTACAGGGGGGAATCGATCTCCCCGGCCATATCCGCAGTCACGTAAGTTACCGGCAGAAGGTCCTTGTGATAAATCGCCCCCATCCAGTCCGCTTCCCGGACCTCGGCGAAGCTGGCCAGCGGTACCAGCTGACCCGTGCGACTGCGCACCTTCAAGGACAACAAGGCCGAGGGTTGGGCCTTGTCCCCTTCCCCAAGGATGATCCGGATCGGCACCGGGTATTTGGCATGATCATCGTGCAGGAAGCTCACCCCGCGACCACCCAGTGCCGTTTGCAGGGCACTCACCACCTGAGCCTGGGAGACCCCGAGCCGAGCCGCCCGGGCGCGGTCAACCACCACTTCCCATTGCCGGGTCGGCGCTTCCAGGGTGGTGTCGATGTCCACCAGCCCCTCAACTTTGGTCATACCCTCTGCCACCCGGCTTGCGAGCGCTGCCCGTCGTTCGTTATCCACCGCATAGATCTCAGCTACCACGGGCGACAGCACCGGTGGCCCGGGCGGCACCTCGACAATTTTGACTTCGGCATCGTACCGGTCGCCGATGGCCGTCAGCGGGCCGCGCAGGGACTGGGCAATCGCGTGGGATTGCCGCTCCCGGTCCTCCTCACCCACGAGGTTGACCTGAATGTCTCCGTGGTACGGGTCACCGCGCAGGTAATACTGCCGCACCAGGCCGTTGAAATTGATCGGTGAGGCGGTGCCGGCATAGGTCTGCCAGTTGGCTACCTCGTCCACGGATTCCAGGTAATGACCCATCTCCAGCAGCACCCGCTGGGTCTTTTCCATGGGGGTGCGTTCGGGCATGTCCACGACCACCTGCAGTTCGGATTTATTGTCGAACGGCAGCATCTTCAGGATCACCGCCTGAAACACCGGCAAGGAGGCCGCACCAACCGTCAGCAGCACCACGCCGAGCGCCAGCAACCGACGCCGCCAGGGATGGTCGCCCAGGAAGGGTGACAGCAGGGTCCGGAAAATCTTCAGGGCCAGGGGGCTAACGCCTTCCGCCGAACTGGAGGCGTCCTCCGCCGCTTCGGCCGCCTGCCCCTTCTTGTGCCTCAGCAGCCGGAACGCCAGCCAGGGCGCGACCACAAAGGCCACGATCTGGGAGATCACCATGCCGGCGGAGGCATTGATCGGAATCGGGCTCATGTAGGGCCCCATCAGGCCACTGACAAAGGCCATGGGGATCAACGCCGCCATGATGGTCAGACTCGCCATAATGGTGGGCGTACCCACTTCGTCCACCGCCACCGGAATGATGTCCTTCACCGCCCGGCGGGAGTTCTGGATGCGCCGGTTGATGTTCTCGGTAATGACGATGCCGTCATCCACCAGGATCCCGATGGAGAAGATCAGGGCGAACAGGGACACCCGGTTGAGGGTGAAGCCCCAGGCCCAGGAGAACACCAGGGTCAGCAACAGGGTGATCAGCACCGCGATCCCGACAATCAGCGCCTGGCGCCAGCCCATCGCCGCGAGTACCAGGATCATCACCGCCAGGGTGGCGGAGATCAGGTCGGTAATCAGCTTGCGGGCTTTCTGGGAGGCGGTCTCGCCATAATCCCGGGTAACCAGCACCTCCACGTCCATGGGCAGCGCGCGGTTACGGAGCAGCTCCAGCCGTTCCTGGATTGCGGTGGTGATGTTGATGGCATTTTCACCGGGCTTTTTGGCCACCGCCAGGGTTACTGCCGGGTAGACCTGCCCGGGTTCGCCGACAGATCCGGTCTGCCGGCCGGGACCGAACCCGGCCATGACACTCTGATCCACAACCGTGCCGCCCCGGCGAACTTCGGCGACATCCTCAAGGTGCACGGCTGCCCCGTTGTGCATGCCCACCACCAGACTACGGACGTCTTCCACCGTCTCCAGCAGAGTGCCCACCTGCACCGGAATCGACAGGTTGTTCCGGGTGACCCGGGATTCCTGGCTACTGGTATTGGCCGACTGCAGCGCATTCTGGACATCACCCACAGTGAGCTGGAAACCGGCCAGAAGCGCAGGGTCAAACAGCACATCCACCCGATCCGGCACGCCACCGACGGTGTAGACATCCCGGGTTCCGGGCACCCGTTTCAGGGCCACTTCCAGCATGTGCGCCAGCCGGGTGAGTTCCTCGCCGGCGTGCCGCCCGGTGGGATCGAACAGGGTCAGGGTCATCACCGGGACATCGTCGATACCCTTGGGTTTGACCACCGGCTGGGTGGCGCCAAGGTTGGCTGGCAACCAGTCCTGGTTCGAATAGACCTGGTTGTATAACCGGACCAGGGCTTCCTGCCGGGGCACTCCCACCTCGAACTGGACAGTGATCACCGCCTGGCCCTGACGGGAAACGGAATAGACGTGCTCAACGCCCTGGATCTCGCTCATCACCTGCTCGGCGGGGGTAGCAATGGCGCTCTCCACCTCGCGGGCACTGGCCCCGGGGAAACCGACCATGATGTCCGCCATGGTGACGTCGATCTGGGGCTCTTCCTCCTTGGGCGTGACGATCACGGCCAGAACACCGAGCACAATTGCCAGCATCGCCAGCAACGGCGTCAGCTTGTTGTCCTGGAAAACCCGGGCAATGGCGCCGGAAGGTCCGACACCCGGCAACTCCTCGCTCACTGGCCTGCCTCCCCGCCACGGGACAGGCTCAGCCGGTCACTGCCCACCAGAACCTGGGGATTACGAACAATCCGCTCACCCTCGCTCAGCCCCGCCAGCACCTCCAGACGCTCCCCATCCAGGGTACCGACCCGCACCTGCCGTAACCGGGGCCGGCCCTGCTCGTCCAGGACAAACACAGCCCGCAGCTCACTGTGGCGAATCAGGCTAGTGGTCGGAATCCAGAGTGACTCGCGTTCGCCCACCGGAACACTGACCTTGACCAGCATCCCCGGGTAGAGCGATCCATTCGGCTCGGACAGGCGCATCCTCAGGCGGAAGGTATGGGTTGCCGGATCGGCATAGGGATAGAACGTCATCTCGCCGGTTTCCAGCAGCCGGCCATCCGAGAGTGCCACCGTGGCCCGACGCTCGGAGCGGGCGAGGTCGGCGTATTTCTGGGGCAGGTCGACCACTACCCGTAACTGTTCCAGGGAAAGCCCGCTGAGCAGTGGCTGGCCAGGGTTCACCGCTTCACCGATTTCCACGTGCCGCTCGGTCAGGATGCCGCCATACGGGGCCACGATGCGGGTATAACCCAGCTGTTCCTCAGCCTCGGCAACCGAGGCTTGCGCCCGTTCCACCCGGGCCCGCGCCGCGGCCAGGTTGTTCCGGGCCTGGTCGAATTCCTGACGCGACACCAGGCCACGTTCATGGACCGCCTCGATCCGCTCGAACCGCTGCCGGGCATCGGCCAGTGCTGCCGTGGCCTCCTCCAGTCCGGCCCTGGCCTGGCTCAGCCGGGCCCGCTGCTCACTGTCCTCCAGCTGAACAATCAGGTCCCCGGCGGCCACCGAATCGTCCACATCAAAGGGTAGCTTCAGGACAGTGCCACTGGTCTGGGCGGACACGGTGCTTTGCTGAACCGCCTCAATGACGCCGTCCAGGTGAACCGTTTCTTCGATGGGGGCACGTTCAACCTCGACAATTTTCAGTTCCTCCTGCTGGGCGAGTGCCAGAGCGGGCATCAGCAGGCCAATGGCGGCCAGCCAGGATTGAAAACGTGAACGGGTAACCATGGGCACCTGATTCCTTTTGGTTATTTGTTAATAACTACATGGTAACAATGGTTGCATCACACAGGAATGGAGTCGTACACAAGCATAGCCCATGGCCTACGGAGTACTTTGATATGACACAAAAAAAGCCCCGCATGGAGGAGTTGGATCCATGCAGGGCCGAATGTCACCCGCCGGCTATGAGAAGCGGGTAACCGCCATGGTGTGTCTTACCAGCGCGCGGTCAGCGCCGCCCGGAAGGTCCGGCCCGGCTCGTTGACCCGGAAGGCTTCGCCGGTAAAGATGTCCTCGCGACTGACGTGGGGTGCCCAGGTCTTGTCGAACACGTTATCGATCGCCCAGCTCAGGGTCAGGTAATCCATCAGCGGATGGCTGCCGTTCAGGTTGAACACGCCATAGCCCGGGGAAGTGCTCGGATCGAGGCCGGAGTCCTCATCAATCCGGTCCTGCCGGCGTGCCAGCATCCATTCCGCCTGAACGGTATGCCCCATGTGGTGCCAGCCCAGGGTCTGGATGTACTGCACAGGCGGAATCTGCGGTAACGGCTGATCGGTGTCGTTATTAGTTCCCCGGACACTGGCCAGTTTGCCGGTGGCACTCCAGGTGCCGTTGCTCCAGCCGAGCTCACCCTCGACACCCAGCAAGCGGGCATCAACGTTCCGGTAGCG
>JAAZVL010000068.1 GCA_018623515.1 Marinobacter sp. | reverse complement strand
TACGTGGTGCCGCCGGAGTACACCCTGTGGGATGCGGCGTCCGCCTACGGCTCCCAGATGTTCCTGCTGCTGGGTACCTTGCTGGTGGTGCCCATCGTGATCACCTACACCGCCTGGACCTACTGGGTCTTCCGCGGCAAGGTGCGCGCTGGTGAGGGATATCATTAAGTGACAGCTCCGGAACAGCGAAACGTTCGCCGCTGGCTCACGGAGCTTGCCGCCGGCAATCGTCGATGGGTACAGGGTGCCGTATTGACCGGCACCCTGGCCGGCATTGCTACCATCGTCCAGATGATCCTGCTGGCCCGCATCGTTCACCTCGGCGTCATCGAAGACGTTGCGGCCTCGGAACTGACCGGGCTCTTTGTCGCCCTGGTCCTTACCCTGGTCATCCGGGCGCTGTTCCAGGGGTTGCAAACCCGACTTGCCGCCCAGTGCAGCAAGCGGGTTCGCCGGTCTGCCCGCCGGCAGATTCACCGGCATTGGCAGGCTGCCGGGCCGGTAGCCATGGGCCAGGAGTCCGCCGGGGCCCTTGCCCGGGAGTGGATTGACCACGTGGAGGCCCTGCACGGCTACTACGCCCGGTTCCTGCCCCAGATGCAGCTCTCGGTGATCGTGCCCTTGCTCATTCTGGCACTTGTGTTCTGGCTCGACTGGCTGGCCGCCGTGTTTCTGCTGCTGTCCGCACCGCTGATTCCCCTGTTCATGGCCCTGGTGGGCATGGGCGCGGAAAAACTGAATCAACAGCACTTCGAGACCATCAGCCGGCTGTCCGGGCAGTTCCTGGACAAGGTGCGCGGCCTCACCACCCTGCAGCTGTTCGGCCAGACCGAATCCGCTGCGAACCTCCTCGCCCGACGTTCGGACCGCTACCGGGTGGTCACCATGAAAACCCTGAAAATTGCATTTCTTTCCTCAGCAGTCCTGGAATTCTTCGCGTCGGTGGCCATTGCGGTGATCGCTATCTACATCGGCTTTGGTTTGCTGGGGTATATCAGCTTTGGCCCTGCCGATGAGCTTACCCTGTTCACCGGTTTGCTGATTCTTCTGCTGGCCCCGGAGTTCTTCCAACCCCTGAGGACCCTGTCGCAGTATTACCACGACCGGGCCGCGGCGCTCGGTGCCGGTACTGAAATCCTCGCCAGGCTCCAGCACTACCCTGCCGTTGCCCCTGACGTGAAATCGCAGCCGGCCGCCGACACCAGCGCAGGGCCAGCCAATCTCATCACGCTCACCAATGTGAGCTATACCCACCCGGGCGACGCTACGCCCTGGTTCAAGGACCTGAATCTGAAGATCGAGAAAGGCTCAGCCGTGGCCCTCACCGGACCGTCCGGCGGCGGCAAATCCACCCTGCTGTATCTGCTGGCCGGGTTTCTGGCGCCGGACTCGGGGGAAATCCGGGTGTTCGGGCAGGCACCGGGAAAAGCCGCCTTTGGCTGGCTCGGTCAGAAAGGTTTTCTCGTCCACGGCACCTGGGCCGACAACCTCCGGCTCACTTCGCCGGATGCATCCGACATTGCCATTGATGCGGCGCTCCGGCGCGTTGGCCTTGGAGATCTGGTAGACAGCCGGAAGGATGGCATCTACAGCACGGTTTCGGACCAGGGGCGGGGGCTGTCCGGTGGCCAGGCGCGGCGTCTCAGCCTGGCCCGGATTTTCCTGGCGGACTATGACCTGATCCTCCTGGACGAACCCACCGCTGGCCTCGATTCAGTCAGCGAGATCTTTATTCTTGAAAGTCTTCGCAAGTTTTCCGAAGCGGGCAAGACCCTCGTCTTCTCAACCCATCATCACGCCCTGCTCACCCTTGCGGATCGTGTCCTGGCTGTCGACAACGGGGAGGTAGCAGATGCGTGAACTGACTCCCTGGCTTGCCCTGATCTTCCAGCGCCCCTGGCGACTGGTGCTGGGCGGCGTACTGATTCTGGCAACCCTGGCATCCGGCATCGGCCTGCTGGCACTGTCCGGCTGGTTTATCACGGATACCGCCATTGTCGGCATCCTTCTAGCAGCCGGCACCCAGGTGGCGGTCAATCTGTACGTACCCGGCGGCGGCATCCGGTTCTTTGCGGTCTCCCGGACGGTCGCCCGGTATCTGGAGCGGGTCTATAACCACGACACCGTGCTGCGCTTGCTCACGGACATCCGGGTGGCGCTCTTCCGCAAGCTGGCCGGAGCCAACCGAACCGGTCAGTCCAGACTGTCCGGAGCCCAGTGGTTGTCGCGCCTGACCAGCGATGTGGATGCCCTGGATACCATCTACCTCCGGGTCATCGCACCGGCCGCGCTAGCCGGGGTTATCACCTTGCTTGTGGCCTTGCTCGCCTGGGTGCTGTTCAATGGCGCCGTGGCGCTGGGTCTGCTGGCTATCACCACCCTCGCCTTCCTGCTGGCCACGGTCGCCGTTTATCGCCGCACCCGTGAACCTTCCTATCGCCAGGCTGACCGTCAGGAGGCGCTGCGCACCGCCGTGGTCGAGCATATTGAAGGCTTCGCGGAATTGCGGGCAGCCGGGCGCACCGGGCGTCACGGTGCCTGGTTGCTGCGCCAGGCACACCAGATGAACTCGGAGCAGGTTGAAGTGGACTCAAAGGTCGGATGGCACCAGGCCATCAGCCATCTGCTGATCAACCTGTGCGCCGTGTTTGCGCTATGGGCGGGCTATAGGCTGTTTGAGACCGGGGCCATCACAGGCCCGGTGCTGGTGCTGCTGCCGATCGCGATCCTGGGCCTTGCCGAAGTTTATTCGATGCTGCCGGAAGCCTTTGGCAAACTTGGCAGCACGGTCTCCTCTGCCGCGCGTCTGAACCGGGATGCAATGCCCGCGGCTGACGGCAGGAAAGCAGAACCGGCAGCACCGGCCGATGGTCTGGCCCTGGAGGCCCGGGATATTGCCATTCGGCACGAGGGCTTTGCACCGGTTCTCACCCATTTCGACCTCACTCTTTCACGGGGAGAACGGATCGGCATCCTGGGCCGCTCCGGCAGTGGCAAGTCATCCCTGGCGGATACCCTGGCCGGACTGTTACCACCATCCCGGGGCATTCTCGCCCGGCAGCCCTGTACGTACCTGACCCAGCAGACGGTGCTGTTCGATGACACCCTGCGGGCGAATCTGGTACTTGGTAACCCCGCCGCCACCGATGCCGAGTTGTGGCAGGTGCTGGAACTGGTGGATCTGGGGGACCGGTTTGCCCGGGAGCCCGAGCAACTGGATACCTGGATAGGCAACACCGGCAGCCGGCTTTCGGGCGGTGAAGCCCGCCGGGTGGCGCTGGCGCGGGTGCTGCTGAATCCGGCGCCGCTGGTGATCCTGGACGAACCCTTTACCGGGCTCGACACGGACACCCGAAGCCGTATCAGCAAGCGTCTTGAGCGCTGGCTGGAAGGAAAAACGGTGGTCAGTCTTGCCCACGGGTCGGAGGCACTGCCGACCACCGACCGCGTGATTCATCTGGAGTAATAATGAGCCTAGCGGGTTTCGACCACTTCGAAGGTCAGGCCCGCTTTTTCGGTCAGCCGTTTCAGCAAGTCCCCGTCCAGCAGGGATGCGGGTGTCCAGAAACCTCCGGGCTTGTCGGCAGGCACATCAAACGCCAGACACATGCCAGCTTCTCCAAGCATTTTGGCGGTGGAGCCATAACCGGGGTCACGATCGCCGGTGACTTTGGTGATCATGGTCTTGCCATCTTCAGTCCGCCCGACAAAGCGAATATCGAAGAAGCCGGTGCGCTGTTCCTCAGGGCTAGGGCCCTCACCCGGCTTGGGTACCAGTTTCTCGACCACCCACCGGGTGGGCTTGATGGCGGAGGCCGTGAAGAAGGCTCCCAATGCCGCCGTCATTGCGTAGGCACTGGCCCTCCCCTTCAGGCCACGACCGGTCATCATTGCTTCGTCGTAGGTGAATTCCTTGCCGTAGCGCGCGTCCTGCAACGCGTTGGAACGGTGCACCACACGGGTGTTGATGGCACCCATCACGAACGGCGCCAGCCAGACCTGGAAGTTCTTGTCGAACTCGGCGGTTTTCAGGCTCGGCTGACGGGTCTGTGAGCGATGTTCCGGAGGGCAGATGGAAAAGGGATTGGCCAGTTCCTTGCGCAACGCCGGATCGGAACCCGCTTCTTTCGCGATATTGATCATCGACGCCACGGTTCCGCCGGAAAGCCCGCCCTTGGCGGCCTTGACCCGCATACGGACATCCTTGCACGGGGTCCCGAAGGTCTCCTCGGCCTGCTGCTGGAGGTACCAGACCCCGAGGTCGGAGGGGATGGAATCGAAACCACAGCAGTGCACAATGCGAGCGCCCGAGGACTTGGCCTCCTCCTCGTACCGTTCAATCATCTTGCGGATCCACTGGACTTCACCGGTCAGATCACAGTAGTCGGTACCGGAGCGGACACAGGCCTGCACCATCGGCTCACCATAGAGCGCGTAAGGGCCGACGGTGGAAATCACCGCCCGGGTCTGGCCACACAGGGCTTCCAGGGAGCCCTGATCCGACACGTCTGCGAGGATGACCGGAAGATCTTTCGCCTTGCTACCCAGTTCGCTTTTCACGCCTTCGAGCTTATGGCTGGAACGGCCGGCGATAGCCCAGTTGACCGTTTGCCCGACACCGTAGGTCTCGAACAGGTAGCGGGTCAGTATCTGCCCGACAAAGCTGGTGGCCCCGAAAACGACGAGATCATGGGTGGTATTCGTTGTCTTTGCCATTGGAGTTCCTCTCCTTGCATTCAGAAATTGATTATAGGGCTGAGGCGCTCGGTCGCGTGCCCATCAGGCGCATCAGAATGGCAACGCCCAGCCCCCAGAAACCGTTGAGTATCAGGCCACCAGTCCAGGTCTGCGCGGTCACCTCCAGACCTTTGAGAGGAAACACCAGGAGCATGGCCACTGCGGTCGGCGCCAGGGCGCCCACGAGAAGATGGCCAAACCAGAACCCGATTCCCGCCAGGCGCCCCAGTATCAACCAGAGCACCATGCCCCACAGGCCGCCAAAGAAAGCCAGGGAGACAATCTGGGGCACGCCAAAGGGCGGTACGGGCGACATGTTGAATGGCTCTGTGGGCACCATGCCTGCGAGGTAAAACACCATGAACAGTCCCTGATGGAAAATCAGGGTTGCCAGAAATCCGGCTATAAACGCCTTGATCCAGACCATTGCTGGGTTCCTTTGTTATATGAAGTTCCGCTAACCGATTGATTCTCCGAATATGACGCAACAGCTGCAAATCAAGGTAGCAGCTTTGTGCATTGCTTCCAGTTTCCGAGTTTCTTTCCGGGGCCCGTCGGCTCGGCCAATCGTTTGGCGTGCCGGTTGCTGCACACTGGGCGCAGACCCCGAAAACCAAGCTGGAGGCCTCCGTTGCTGACATTATTACTGGTTCTCAGCGTGATCCTGGTGCTGTTCAGCGGCTTTCTGTACTGGCAGATCCTGGAGCAAAGGAAAGTGATACGCCAGATCATGGATCAGGACAGAATCGATGAATCCGGCTCTGATCCGGAACTGGTGCTTACGCTCAAAGTGCTCGACCCGATTGCCGTCGCCAAGCGGGAATCCCGCTCTGCGCGGATCCTGGCGGACCGGCTGCCGGTCATGGTCAGCAAGATGGTGTACCAGGAAGTCATGAAAGAGCTCGAACAGGAGCTGCAGGAACGGGAAATCGATGTTTATATGCAGCTCGAATACCGCTGAAGGTTCCGGGCATGGTTACTGAACTGTTTATTCTCCTTCTCCTGCTGGGCACTTCGGTCGCGCTGGTGCTGGTCTTCCGGCAACTGCAGGCCTGCCGTATCATGCTCAGGCAAGTCAACAGCCACCGGGTCGTGGCCCGGAGCGCCATTCAGAAGCGCCGGATGGACCTGATGGAAGTCCGCAACCGCACGAAACTCCTGGAGGAAACCGTGTCCGGCGGAACCAGCGCCGTGGAAAAGGTGCATAAAGCCATTTCGAGCACCACATTCGGGCTGATCGACCTGTTCTCGAGGGACGAAGACTTCAGGAAAAACGCCATGAAGGCCCGGACGACCCACGACCAGACCAGCAGCGAGATCTACAGCGCGGTTAGAACCACCAATCGCGCCCTGCACATCCTGGCGGATACGCTGATCATCAGTAAGGTCGAGAAACGTATCATCTCCCGCCAGAGTCGCCGGCCCCGGAACACTGACGATCAGTCCGGCTGAGCCAAACCAGCTACCAGACCAGCTCAAACGATCCGTCAGCCCCCTTTCCCAGGGCTGTCCCATACTCCCGGCAGACCTCATTCAGCCGCCCATGCAGCCATTCCTGCTCCTGACCGGTTGTGTGATTCAACCGGAATCGCTCCATGCGCATGGGAATCAGCTGAAGGCTCTCCAGCAGACCACTGCCGGAATCGATGGTTGGCAAATACAGCAGGGATAGCTCGGGGTGAAAGGCCTCATAACCGCGAATACCCTCGTAGTCGTTGATCAGGTCACCGCAGCCATAGAGAATCAAACGCCCTTTCCAGACCTCGATGCCCCGGGGGTGGTGGGAGGAATGGCCGTGAAACACATCGACACCCGCCTCTTCAACCAGCCGGCGGGCGAACAACCGCTCCTCGTCCTCCACGTAATAGCCCCAGTTCCCGCCCCAGTGGACCGACACCAGAACACGGTCACCGGGTTGCCTGGCCTGGTCGATGATCCTGGCGATCTCGCTCACCGACTTTTCGCCCGGTCCCGGTAACAGGAACACCCCACTGCGGCCGGGGCCTGCCGCCCAGTCCTCGGGAATGCCGCTCGACGTCAGGCCGCAGGCAAGCACCAGCAACCTGCCCCCGCCGGCAAGCCGGAGGGCCGCGGGAGCCCTCGCTTCACTGGCATCCCGACCGGCGCCAGGCGTGCGCAGCCCGGCGGCGTGGAGCACCCTCAGGGATTCCTCGAGTCCTTCCCGCCCCCAATCGAGAACGTGGTTGTTGGCCAGACCACAGATATCCAGGCGTGCCGCCAACAAACATTCCAGGTTGTCCGGGTGCATCCGGTAGTGAATGCCCTTGCCGGGCCAGGGCTTGCTCGCTGTCGTGACACTGGTTTCGAGGTTCACGATACGCGCATCGGGACAGAATCGATCCAGCTCTGCCAGAGCGTCCCCCCAGATATAGTCTCCGGAAACTTCCCGGGGTATCGGGCCCGCGGTCCGTTCCGCCAGAGCAATGTAGTCCCGCGCGTCCATCACACAGGACTCGTAAAGCCGGGGATGCGAGGGAACCGACAGGATCTGGTCGATTCCCCGCCCGGTCATCACGTCACCGGCCAGAAAGAGTTTCAGGGGTTGCTTTTTCATCGCTTGTCCATCAGCTATTGTCTATAAAGTAGACGATGAAGGACCATTGGAGGAATCGCTCATGCTTGATGTTAATCCGGACACTGTCTGTCACCTGGTCCAGCTGGCGCGGGAATTTCATGCCCAGGAACAGGTCGTCATACCGACCGACTCCGGTGATGCCAGCGAGGACTGGCACGTCCAGATGCTGGCTTCCCATACCGGAGACTCCACGCTGGAAGAGTTCCGCTCGGTAATCGCCGACCTGGAGCCTGACCAGCAACAGCAGGTGGTCGGACTCTTATGGCTCGGGCGCGGCGATTACGACCTCGGAGAATGGAAGCAGGCACTCTCCTATGCGGCAGACGTGTGGAACGATACGACCGCCGATTACCTGATCGCGCACCCACTGTTGCCGGATTACCTGCTCGAGGGTCTGTCCCTGCATGGATACTCCTGCGACGAGTAAGTGCTCAGCCCTTGACCACGCCCAGAGGACGTAGCCGAGCAACGCGCCGGGCCAGCCCGGCCATTTCGGCGGATTCCACCACCTCATTGACGTCCTTGTAGGCATCAGGCGCTTCTTCAGCGACCCCGCGCATGCTGGGACTTCGAACATGGATCCCTTTTTCCCGCAGGTCATCCACCAGTTTGCGACCCTGCCATATTTTTCTCGCCTGTCTGCGGCTCATGGCCCGGCCGGAACCGTGGCAGGCAGAGCCGAACGACCTCTCTTCATTCTCAGCCAGACCGGCCAGTACATAGGAAGCCGTGCCCATGGAGCCGCCAATCAGCACCGGCTGGCCTGTCTGCTGGAACTCGGGCGGCAGTTCCTCGTGCCCCGGTCCGAACGCACGGGTTGCGCCCTTCCTATGGACCAGCAGCCGGCGCTGTTCGCCATCGACCGTGTGAACTTCGTCTTTACAGGTATTGTGGGAGACATCGTAAAGCAAGGTAAGGTTCGCCTCGGGCACCATTTCAGCAAAGGTCTGGCGCGCCAGGTGGGTGATGATCTCACGATTCGCCAGGGCACAATTGGTGGCTGCCCGCATGACGCCGAGGTAACGCTCACCAACTTCGGATTTGGCGGGGGCGCATGCCAGTTCCCGATCGGCAAGTACGATGCCGGAATCCCTGGCTGCTTTCGCCATTTCCACCAGGAACTCGGTGCCGATCTGGTGCCCCAGTCCCCGGGATCCGCAATGAATACTGATCACGACATCCCCGGGGTTCAGGCCGAAGCATTTGGCGATCTCGCTGTCATACAGGTCGGCAACCTCCTGCAACTCGAGGTAATGGTTGCCGGAACCGAGCGTGCCCATTTCGTCGCACTGGCGGCGCCGGGCGTGACCGGAAACATGTTCGGGTGTTGCGCCGGCCATGCGCCCGTGCTCCTCGATGTGGTCCAGATCTTCCGACTTGCCCCAGCCCTGCTCGACAGCCCACCAGGCGCCACCCCTGAGCATTTCGCTCATGCGCAGATCGGTCAGATGAATCTGGCCCACACTGCCAACGCCGGCCGGAATGGTGTTAAAGAGTGCATCCATAAGGTCCGGAAGAATCGGCCGAATCTGTTCGATATGCATCCCTGTGTGTAACAGGCGAACACCGCAGGAAATATCAAAGCCAACACCCCCTGCCGAGACCACGCCGCCCTCCTCCGGGTCAAATGCCGCTACACCGCCAATGGGAAAGCCGTAGCCCCAATGGGCATCCGGCATGGCATAGCTCGCGCCCACAATGCCCGGCAGGGTCGCCACATTCCGGACCTGCTCGTATACTTTCTCGTCCATGGCCTCGACCAAGGCCCGGGAAGCATAGAGAATCCCGGGAACCCGCATATTGCCTTTTTGAGGCAACTCCCATTCGTAATCGCCACGTTGGATCAGCCTGGAAAGGTCCATAGCACACCTCCCGGTGTCAATTTCAGAGGATCAGACGTCCACCACGCACTGAGCTCGCCAGCGCCCATTGTTCTGCCCGACAAAGAGCTCCGTTGCGGTAGCCCCCTTGACCTCTACCGCCGGTTGGTGCCGTGCGATATCGACCGGCTCACCGTGAGCCACTGCGCTCATATGAGAGCCTTCGATGGTTACATCAACATGGTGGAACAGCATGCGGCGGACGGCCATCTCATAGATGATGGCGTTCAGGAAAGCGAGGAAGAGGAAATCGGGGTCGTCGTCGGTGGCTTCGATGGAGACGGGAATGCGCGGAGCAACCAGTTCAGGCTCGGTGACCACCGCCGTGAGGGCAATAGCGGCCTGCTCGAAGGCCTCGGCAAGGGTTTCACCCTCTCCCCGTATACCTTCGTCAGCTTCGTGGTAGAACAGTTCCCAGCCCATAACAGGTGGCTCCCTGCCATCTCTGCCTCAAATGATTATGGGTGCCGGGAGAGGAAAAGATCAATAAAAAAGGCGCCCGGAGGCGCCTTCTTTCAAGCTTTTCAGAAAGTTACAGAACTTTCTTCAGCTCTTCTTCCAGCTGCGGAACCGCTTCGAACAGGTCCGCGACCAGGCCGTAATCGGCAACCTGGAAGATCGGGGCTTCTTCGTCCTTGTTGATCGCAACGATCACCTTGGAGTCGGACATGCCCGCCAGGTGCTGGATGGCACCGGAGATGCCCACCGCGATGTACAGCTGCGGGGCAACGATCTTACCGGTCTGGCCAACCTGCATGTCGTTCGGCACGAAGCCGGCGTCAACGGCGGCACGGGACGCACCAACAGCGGCGCCCAGCAGATCGGCAACGTTTTCCAGCATCCGGAAGTTGTCGCCATTCTGCATGCCGCGACCACCGGAGATTACGATACCGGCAGAGGCCAGGTCCGGACGATCGGACTGAGCCAGCTCTTCCTTGACGAAGGAAGACAGACCAGCGTCTTTAACCACATCCAGCTGCTCAACGGAAGCGGAACCACCTTCAGCAGCCACCGGATCGAAAGCGGTCGGACGAACGGTGATGACCTTGATGCTGTCGCCGGACTTCACAGTCGCGATAGCGTTACCGGCGTAGATCGGACGCACGAAGGTGTCGTCGGACTCAACGCGGATGATGTCGGAAACCTGGGCAACGTCCAGCAGCGCAGCAACGCGCGGCATGAAGTCCTTGCCAGTGGTACCGGCAGCGGCCAGAACGTGGCTGTAGCCCTTGCCCACTTCAGCAACCAGCTCGCCCAGGTTCTCGCCCAGGAAGTGACCATAAGCAGCGTTGTCGGCAACCAGAACCTTGTTCACGCCCTCGGCCTTGGCCGCGGCTTCGGCAACGGCACCACAGTTCTCGCCGGCAACCAGCACGTCGATGTCACCGCCAATGGCCTTGGCAGCCGCTACAACATTCAGGGTAGCCTGCTTCAGGCTGCTGTTGTCGTGTTCAGCAATTACCAGGATGCTCATTTAGATCACCTTCGCTTCGTTCTTCAGTTTATCGACCAGCTCAGCTACGTCAGCCACCTTGACACCCGCCTGGCGCGCGGCCGGGGCTTCGACTTTCAGGGTGGTGAGGCGCGGGGCAATGTCGACGCCCAGATCAGCCGGGCTCATGTTGTCCAGCGGCTTCTTCTTGGCCTTCATGATGTTCGGCAGAGACGCATAACGCGGCTCGTTCAGACGCAGGTCAGTGGTGACGACGGCCGGGAGGTTCAGGGAAACGGTCATCAGACCACCGTCTACCTCACGGGTTACGTTGACCTTGTCGCCTTCAACAACCACTTCGGAAGCGAAGGTGCCCTGACCCATGCCGGTCAGCGCGGCCAGCATCTGGCCAGTCTGGTTGTTGTCGGAATCGATGGACTGCTTGCCGAGAATGACCAGCTTCGGCTCTTCCTTCTCAACAACAGCCTTCAGCAGCTTGGCCGCTTCGAGAGACTGGACTTCTTCGTCGGTCTCGACGTGGATACCACGGTCAGCACCCAGGGCCAGAGCGGTACGGATTTGCTCCTGTGCAGCCTTCGGGCCGATGGAAACCACCACGATTTCACTGGCAACACCCTTTTCTTTCAGACGAACCGCTTCTTCAACAGCGATTTCGCAGAACGGGTTCATTGCCATCTTGACGTTGGCGAGGTCAACACCGGTGTTGTCCGGCTTGACGCGCACCTTCACGTTGTAGTCGATAACTCGTTTTACAGCGACCAGAACCTTCATAGATTCCTCGTTCTTCTACGATGGGTTTAATGACTCGCAGTCCCCGCGGAGCCTGCCGAAATTCAGTGCGCACTAATGATGGAGGCAACGCTCAGCAGAATCAATAGCCTCAGACGACGCGCCGGGACTGCTTTAAAAGCCAATTCGACGGTGTTGACCCGGATTGGCAATGAGACGATACTAAAAATCGACTCAAAACACACGATATTTCGGTGTACACGTACAATGCCAAAGCTTGACCCGGATTTCAAACAAACGTTTGTTTGATTTCTCAAATGCGGTATGCTTTCGGTTAAATTAGCCGGGTTATTCGGCTCGGGGCAGTCGTCTATAGGCACTTTTACCGGTATGATGACGCCCCTGTAATCGGCCTGCGGGCAAATAATATCCAATAGTAGCTGTTTGAGGAGACCAACGTGGAACGCGAATCGATGGAATTTGATGTTCTGATCGTCGGCGGCGGCCCTGCGGGCCTGTCGGCAGCCTGCCGCGTCATGCAACTGGCGCAGGAAGCCGGCGAAGAACTGACCGTATGCGTGGTAGAGAAAGGGTCTGAAATCGGTGCGCACATCCTCGCCGGTACCGTATTCGAGCCCACTGCCCTGAACGAACTCTTCCCGGACTGGAAAGAGAAAGGCGCTCCCCTGAACACTCCGGTTACCCGGGACGACATCTTCCTGCTGAAGAACCAGGAAAACGCCACCAAGATCCCGAATGCCTTTGTGCCCAAGAACATGCACAACCACGGCAACTACATCATCAGTCTGGGCAACCTGTGCCGCTGGCTCGCCGAGCAGGCCGAGCAGCTGGGCGTTGAGGTTTACCCGGGCTTTGCCGCGGCCGAGACCATTGTGGAAGATGGCCAGGTCAAGGGCATCATCACCGGTGACATGGGTGTGGCCCGTGACGGTTCCGAGAAAGAGGGCTACATGCCGGGCATGGAACTTCGCGCCAAGTACACCCTCTTCACTGAGGGCTGTCGCGGTCACCTGGGCAAGCGCCTGATCAACGATTTCAAACTGGACGAAGGCAAGGACCCACAGCACTACGGCATCGGCATCAAGGAGCTGTGGGACATCGATCCGGCCAAACACGAGCCGGGCCTGGTTGTTCACACCACCGGCTGGCCGCTGAACGAGTCCGGCTCCACCGGCGGTTCCTTCCTGTATCACCTGGAAAACGGCCAGGTTTACGTGGGCCTGATCACCGATCTGTCCTACAGCAATCCGCACCTGAGCCCGTTCGAGGAATTCCAGCGCCTGAAGCTGCATCCGGAGATCAGCAAGTACCTGGAAGGCGGCAAGCGCGTATCCTACGGCGCCCGTGCCATCGCCAAGGGCGGCTACAATGCCCTGCCCAAGATGAGTTTCCCGGGCGGCCTGCTGCTGGGCTGTGACGCCGGTACTCTGAACAGTTCCAAGATCAAGGGTTCCCACACCGCCATGAAATCCGGCCTGCTGGGTGCGGAAGCGGTGTTCGAGGCCCTGAAGGAAGGCAAGAGCGGTGAGGAAATCACCAGCTTCCAGAAGCGTTTCGAGGAGAGCTGGCTGTACAAGGAGCTTTACGCCGAGCGGAACTTCGGCCCGGCCATGCACAAGTTCGGCAACGTGGTTGGCGGCGCCATCGCCTTCTTCGAGCAGAACATCCTGCGCGGCAGCCTGCCGATCACCTTCCACGATACTACCCCGGACTACGCCACCCTGAAGCCGGCGTCCGAGGCCAAGAAGATCAGCTATCCGAAGCCGGATAACAAGCTGACCTTCGACCGCCTGTCCTCGGTGTTCATTTCCAACACCAACCATGAGGAAGACCAGCCGGTTCACCTGAAGCTGACCGATCCGGACATTCCCATCAAGGAAAACCTGCCGAAGTACGACGAGCCCGCGCAGCGCTACTGCCCGGCCGGCGTCTACGAAGTCGTCGAAGCGGAAGACGGCAGCGGCAAGAAGTTCCAGATCAACGCCCAGAACTGTGTTCACTGCAAGACCTGTGACATCAAGGACCCTGCCCAGAACATCAACTGGGTAACCCCGGAAGGGGGCGGCGGCCCGAATTATCCGAATATGTAAACTTCGGAATTCGGGGTGAACAGGAGGGGTCAGATGAAAGCGTTCATCTGACCCCTTTTTTTGTGCCCGGGATTTAACTTAACTCA
This sequence comes from Marinobacter sp., assembly GCA_018623515.1. Classification (GTDB taxonomy): domain Bacteria; phylum Pseudomonadota; class Gammaproteobacteria; order Pseudomonadales; family Oleiphilaceae; genus Marinobacter. Next base: position 198 of record JAAZVL010000068.1, on the reverse strand, counting down.
GGGGTCTGAAGAAGCCCTTCTTCTGACCCCATCTTCAACCTTGCCCCCATTTATTCCAGGCACAAAAAAACGGCCCACAAGGAGGCTGTGTGAAAACAGCCTCCGAAGCTGGCAAAATAACCGCGACATGGCTCGCGGTTATTTTTTTATGAGACATCTGGAAGGTACCCCTCGAAGTCAGACGCTGCTACTCCCACC
>JAAZVL010000067.1 GCA_018623515.1 Marinobacter sp. | reverse complement strand
TCCGAACTTGCCACCGATGAACCCGGTGCTCCACAGCCAGACAAACAGCGCTGGAACAAAGAACGTGTAGAAAATGGGGGGCATGGTCAGGTTCCGGTCTCCAGTATCTGCGTTATGCAGTACTCTAGAAGTTAGCAGACAAACAAAACAGATACAGGCACTGGACAGACCAACCGGTACAGATGGCCTGGCGGCTCACCCGGGGAGACGAACCTCCACTTCCGGCGCCTCACCATGCCAGTCAGCATCCCAGCTCACTCGGGGCTGGTCACCGGGCCGTGGCTCGATAGTCACGGTCACCGCACCAAAGCGCGTGGGCGCAGGACCGAAACGAATGGCTTTTTCCTGGGCCAGCCAACGCTCCGGGATGCCGGAAGCTATAATGAGTCGATTACCCTCCTCCCGGACAAAGCAGTTACGGACCATCAGCACCCACTCGGCGGCCGCCCAGACATGATGACCATCTCCCATGCAACCGCCGCCGGTGGCCGGATGGATGGCCTCCGGCCACTGGCCGGTCGGGGATGCCATATCGGCCACAGCGTCCATCAGCTCCACATGGCGCCGATCGCCGGCCCTGAGAAGAACCTGCGCCACATGCAGGGTGAGGTAGGCGTTCAGCCCGGAATGAATCATATCCTGATAGAACGCGCCGTGGACAAAGCACCTGTCGATCAGGAAATCGGCGCAGTCCAGCAGGCGCTCATCATCCGGTTTCATGAGCTGGGTCGGGTATCCCGCGGCCAGGGATCCTATGGCGCCGGCGTCCAGCCGGCGATAGGGCGATGCCGGCATGCCGGGCCGCTGCAGGCGCTGTTCACAACTGGCCAGGCTGCGCTCGACCGCCTGATTGAACTCCCGGGCGCCGGCCGCAAAACTCTCACTGGCCTCCCGGTCCTGATCACGCAGCAAATTGGCCGCGGCGTTCAGCCCGGCAATTCCCCAGAAGTCGTCCCAGTAGTAGTAATCGTTCGGCCCCAGATGCTCGGCACTGAATCCGGCCGGCAAGAGCCCCGCGTGCGGCGCATTCAGGTTGCCGCTGAGCCGTTTCTTCTGGATCCAGCGTGCCCCTTTCATGACCGGCGCTTCCCAGCGTTCCGGCAGATCCTGACCGGTCAGCTGGCAAAACCGGTCCAGAATCCAGAGGACCTCGCCATTGGCATCCCACTCGCCTTCCTGGGAGCGAAAATAGCCATCCCGCATCTGCCGGTCCGCAAACTGGTTAAGCGCCCGCTCGGCCCTTTCGGTCAATCCCACGCCCAGCAGTGCGTGGATGATGAAGGCCGCGTCCCGGAACCAGAACCGCTTGTAGGTGTAGGGCCCCGGATAGACATCCTTGGGGGAATGCAGGATCAGCGAACTCACCGCCGCGTCATAAAGGAACTGGTAGTTCTCGTCCGGGCACTCCAGGCGCGCGGTGTCCTCCCGGACCCGGTGCCAGGCATCCGGCCCCGCCGGGGCCAGGCCGGCCACCTCGAGGGGAATGCTGACCGTCAACTCCGAGGACTTCCCGGCTGCTAAAGGAAACAGGGCTGCGGCGGTAACCATCCCGACGTCGCACTTGCCCTCGGTCTCCTGCTGCCGGTCCATGAGGTGGATATGAACGTCCCCCTGCTTGTAGTCAGACACGTGGTGGGACGCCGGCTTCCGGTCAAACTTCACCGTCTGCGTGCCGTCCACGAGCCAGCCACTGCCGTCATCCTCCAGTTGAACGTGTTGGATAAAGCTGACGCCCTCCGGATTGGCCGGGCGCAGCGACAACACCAATGAGCCCGTCACATCCGATTCGGCCTTGAGCGTCAACTTGCACACCGGCCGCCCATTCTCGATGGCCACCCGGCTGCGGCTGGTCAGCTTGAGGCCATCCTGAACCGTTTCGGTGACCACCACCGGGGTATCCCCCAGCTCCTGCCACTGGCGCGCCTGTCTGGCCCGTGAGGGCAACAGGCAACGCCCGTCCTCCGCCAGCACCCAACCGTCAAGAGACCAGCCATCGTACAGCGGCGTCACCAACCCCCGGGGGTCAACAATCGGCAACTCCTCCACGTCCGGTTGGCCGATAGCCGTCCAGTTCCGGTTGGTGAGATTGATGTGGGTGATGGAGAAGGCCCTCGGAACAAAGGCGGTGTCCGTGGGATCGAACTGACGCTCCACCCAATATGGCCAGACCCAGTCCAGGTTGTGCTGGATGACCCGACTGTTGATCAGGCCCCGGGCGTGAAACACGACCCCGGCCCGGAGCAGTTCGATAGGCTCGCCCACTTCCGAGGGCTGGGCAAACCCGTGCAGTTTGCCCAGCAGCGCGATCGGGTCCAGGAAACCGTGTTTTCGGGCCACCCGCTTGATGATGTAGCGCCAGGGCAACCAGTTCATCCAGCTCATTCAGTCTCCTCCTGTCCCATGGGTTCGGTTTCCATCCGGTATCGGGCCAGAGCACGTTTGGCCAGTCGGTTCAGGAACACCACGGCAAGCACAGTGCCGATAAAGCCGGCCCCGTAGATCGTCCATTCCAGGGGCGTACGAGCGCTTTCCCGGGCACCCAGGGTAGAGAGGTCGGCCGCCAACGAGCCCAGGTAAACGTTGTGCAGGGAAAATGGAATGACCCCGAGAAAGGTCCCTGCCACGAAACCGGGAAATGTAAAACTGGTCAGCCCGAACAGATAATTGGATACCTTTCCCGGGAAAAACGGGATCAATCGCGTCAGCAATACGATTTTCCAGCCGTGTGGCGCCATCTCATCGGTCACCACAGAGAGTTTCGTCCGGTTGCGGATGTATATATGGGCGGTTTCGCCGAAAAAATGACGGGCAATCAGAAAAGCCATCGCCGCCCCGATGGTGGTTCCGATCACCACGTAGACGGTGCCCTCGACAACGCCGAACACAAAGCCGGCCCCGGTCGTCAGCAACACGCCCGGCAACAGCAGGACCATGGCGACGACCATGATCGCGATAAAGAACAGCGCCGCCCAGGCGCCCTGCTCATCGAACCATCGCAAAAGATCGACGATCTGCTGGTGTACACCGAACGCATACAGTAACCCCACAATCAGGCCGACACCGGCAATACTGCCGGCCATCCACAACAGCGGAGAACGGGTCCAGTTGGCTCGTTGTTTCGGTTCGGAGGCAGACACCAAACGCTCAACTCCTTGCCAATGCTGAAATCTCAGGCGGATCAATTAATCCATGCCAGTCTTCACACTAACCCGACATCAACGCTGGCCTCAAAGTCAGGCACTCGCGGATGGTACGTACTGTCATTGTGCCGGGAGTCACCGGCTGGTCAGTATCGACTGAAGCTTCTGGGTCATCTCGACCGCCTCGGTGCCAAGCGGCGTCAGATAGCCCCCGTCCTTCTGGCTGATCAGTCCCTTGGCGAACAGACTCTCGGCCGCGCGAACCGTTTCCGGTGCGGCGGAATGGGCATGCACCTTGATGCCCTCCTGCATGGAGGTGGAGGGAAACTGCAGCAACAGATTGAGCTCTGCAAGGTGGTTCGGCGAGAATGGCATGGCACTTCCTCTTTTCATGACTGATCTGTCTTCAGTCTAGGCTCAGGTCAGCACTTGGCAAGCACAGGGACGAAGCCGGCATGACAAATAACAGCGAAGCCTCCGCGAACGATTACCTGCGACCACTCCGGCACCTGAGCGTCTACCTGTCCGGACTGGTGAAGGGGCGGCTGTGGCTCAAGGTTCTGGTGGGCATGGGGCTTGGTCTGGTGGTAGGCACCCTGCTGGGACCATCGGTGGGGCTGGTGGCGCCGGAAACCGGGCAACTGATTGGTAATTGGCTGGCGTTTCCGGGTCAGCTGTTTCTCGCCACCATCCAGATGATTGTCATCCCGCTGGTCATCGCCTCGGTGGTGCGCGGCCTGGCCTCCAGCGAGGACCTCTCACAACTGCGCAAGCTTGGCATGCGGGTGTCCATTTTCTTTGTCATCACCACAGCAGTCGCCGCTTCCATCGGGCTTTGGGTTGGTGGCCTGATCAACCCCGGGCAAATGCTGACCGGGCTCGCTGCGCCTGCGGCAGAGCCCGTTGATAATGCCGTGGGCACGGCGATCCCCAGGGTCGAAGACCTGCCCCAGACCCTGCTCGGCCTGCTGCCCGGCAATCCTCTGGATGCCATGGTGGAGGGGCAGATGCTTCAGGTGGTGATTTTCTCCATTATTGTCGGTGTTGCCCTGGTCAGCATGGCCCCGGACAAATCCCGCCCCATGCTGGACCTGCTCGACTCCCTGCAACAGATCTGCATGACCGTGGTTAAGTGGGCCATGCGCCTGGCACCTGTTGCCGTCTTTGGTCTGATGGCCCAGCTCACCACCTCCATTGGCTTCCGGGCCATGCTGGGCATGGGTTCCTACGTGCTGACCGTGCTGCTGGGACTGTTGGTGTTGCTGGGCGTCTATCTGCTGATCCTGAAGGTGCTGGTGGGTCAGCGCCCGTTGCAGTTTCTCAAGGACAGCCGGGATGTTCTGCTGCTGGCATTCTCCACTTCAAGCTCGGCCGCCGTCATGCCATTGTCCATCCGCACCGCCGAAGACAAGCTCGGGGTGCGCTCCTCGATCTCGGAGTTCGTCATCCCCCTCGGTGCCACCATCAACATGAACGGCACCGCCCTGTATCAGGCCGTGGCAACCGTGTTTCTCGCCCAGGTGTACGGCATTGATCTTGGCTGGGGTAGCATGGCGTTGGTGGTCGCCATGGCGGTAGGTGCGTCCATCGGCTCTCCGGCCACCCCCGGCGTTGGCATCGTTATCCTTGCCATGGTGCTCCAGACCGTGGGCATACCGCCCAGTGGTATCGCACTGATCATGGGAGTGGACCGGATTCTGGACATGTGCCGCACCGCCATCAACGTCACCGGTGACCTGGTGACCTGCCGGCTGATGGAGAACTGGTCCGGTACCCGGTTGCCGCCGGAACCGGCGCCGGCCGATTCATAACTGCAACAAATTGCATCAGTCCGATTACAGTTAATGAGACTCCAGCCCTTTGCCACGGCGCTCCGGGCTGAAATAATAGGGCACTCGATTATAACTGGCAGTCAGCGGCTTATTCCGGACCATGGCAAAACAATCACTATTTCCGTACTGCGCGCTTACCGTCTTGATGTTCTCGGTGGCCATGCCGGCACTGGCCGATGGTATCAAGCGCATCGTCCATCCGGATGGCACGGTCGAATACACCAATACCAAGAGCCAGGACGCCCCGATTGCGTCCACCGGCAATGAAACCGTCTACCGCTACACCGACGAAAACGGGGTTGTTTCCTACAGCAGCATCCAGCCGGCCAATGCCAGCTTCGATGTCATTCGTTTCCACTGTTACGCCTGCGACCCGAATTCGAAGGTTGACTGGCGCAAGACCCCGCTGTTCCTGAAACCCTACCAGCGGGAAATCCAGACAGCTGCCAGCGAGTTTGATGTGGACCCGGCGCTGGTCCGGGCCGTCATTCACGCCGAATCCGCCTTCAACCCGAAGGCATTATCGCCCAAGGGCGCCCAGGGGCTGATGCAACTGATGCCGGGTACCGCGCAGGAGCTCGGAGTCGGCAACGCCATGGTGGCGGCCGAAAACATTCGCGGTGGCGTGAACTATCTGGCCCGCATGCTGGCACGCTTCAATGGGGACATTCGCCTGGCAACCGCCGCCTACAATGCCGGCCCGGGTGCGGTCACCCGCTACAAGGGCGTCCCCCCCTATGCCGAGACCAAGGCCTATGTGGAGCGGGTAGGTATTCTGCATGAGCGTTATGCAGCCAACTGACCTCTTATGAACAAAAAACGCCGCGCGGGCATAACCCCGGGCGGCGTTTTTCGTGCTGACCGCTGTTACTCGGCGGAAGCAATCAGGCTGGCATTACCGCCTGCGGCAGTAGTATCCACACACAGGTGCCGCTCGATCACATAGCGCTGATCCAGCTTGTGCTCGGTGATGACCGGCAGCAATGCACCGTCCCGCTTGGCCAGAGCCTGGCGATACTGTTTCAGCAGCGGCTTCTCGGCCACACTGACGACCGCCTCAAAACCGGACAGCTCGGTCAGGGCATCCGGATCGAGAACACCGTTGACTGCCACAATGGGCAGGCCGGCCTTGGCGGCATCCGCCACCTTCTTCTCGGCATCCGGCGCAATGACCACCACCTGGTTGCCCTGGGACATCGCGGTTGCCGCCTGCTCCATGGCGGAGTCTGCATCGGGCCCCAGACACAGGACCACACCCCGGGCGTGGAAAGACAGATGATTCTGCTCACCGGTGGGCCCGGGCATTTCCAGGTAGCCCTTGTCCATCGGCGCCGGCACCTCCCCGAAGAAGGGCTTCAGGGTTTCCTGACGTTGCTCCGGCCCGGGAGCCTTGACCGAGGCAACCTGGTTGATCAGCTTCTGTACCTTGTCCGCACCGATAACCTTGTCGCTGGAGCTGGACGGCTTCTCGACCGTCTCCCCCTTGAGGAAACGACGGACATACAGCGGGCCACCAGCCTTCGGGCCGGTACCAGACAGGCCTTCACCACCGAACGGCTGGGAGCCTACAATGGCGCCGATCTGGTTCCGGTTCACGTAGGTGTTGCCGACGTGGATCCGGCTGGCGATGTGTTCGATCCGGCGATCAACCCGGCTGTGGATGCCGAAGGTCAGGCCGTAGCCCTTGGCATTGATGGCGTCCACCACCTTATCGATGTCCTTCGCTTCGAAGGTGGCCACGTGCAGTACCGGGCCGAAGATCTCTTCCTCAAGCTCTTCTATGCCGCTGACCTTGAGTACCGCCGGAGAAACGAAACGTCCCTTGCTCGGCACTTCCACTTTCTTCAGCAGCTTGCCTGCCTGCTCGAACTTGTTGCAGTGGTCGACAATCTTCTTCTGCGAGGGATCATCGATCACCGGGCCGACGTCGGTGGACAGCAGCCACGGATCACCGATGCCCAGCTCTTCCATGGCGCCATAGAGCATCTCCAGCAGGTTATCCGCAATGTCCTTCTGGACATAGAGCATCCGCAGTGCGGAGCAGCGCTGCCCGGCACTCTGGAATGAGGACGCCAGTACATCCCGAACCACCTGCTCCGGCAGCGCAGTGGAGTCCACAATCATGGCGTTGAGGCCTCCGGTCTCTGCCACCAGTGGTGCGTCCGGTGCCATGTGTTCGGTCATTGCCTTGTTGATCAGCTGAGCCGTGGCCGTGGAGCCGGTGAAGCACACACCGGTCACGCGGGCATCGGAAGTCAGCGCGGAACCCACGGTGGCACCGGTACCCGGCAGCAGCTGGATGGCATCCCGCGGAATACCCGCTTCGTGCATCAGTTCGACCGCACGCACCGCCAGCAGAGAGGTGTGCTCGGCGGGCTTGGCCACAACCGCATTACCTGCTGCCAGGTTGGCCAGAATCTGGCCGGTAAAGATCGCCAGCGGGAAGTTCCATGGCGATATACAGCACATCACGCCACGGGCCTCACCATCCTTCTCGTAACGGATGCCTTCATTGGCGTAATACATGGCGAAGTCGACGGCTTCACGGATTTCCGCCACCGCATCCAACAGGGACTTGCCGGCTTCACGGGTGGTCAGGGCGAACAGCTCGTGGGCATGCTCCTCATAGAGATCACCCACTTTGCGAACACAGGCCGCACGTTCCTCGGCGGACCTGGCTGACCAGTCCTTGAAGCCCTCCTGGGCCGCATCCAGGGCGGCGCTGATATCAGCCTCGGAAGTGAAGGTGATATGCCCCACCAGATCATCCGGATTGGCCGGGTTACGCACCTCGTGGACTTCGTCGCTGGAGGACTCCACCGCGAGCACGGGGCCACCGGTCCACTGGTGCTCCCGGAACTTGCCGCGACCTTCCTCAATCTCCGCCACGGTCACCGGATCCGTGATATCCCAGCCCTTGGAGTTGCGACGCTGGTCACCGAAAATCTTTGCCGGCGGCACGATGGCCTTGCTGGAAATGTTCTCACCCAGCGCCAGAACTACGTCGATAGGATCCTTGGCGATTTCTTCCGGAGTGATGCTGGTATCAACAATCTGGTTCACGAAAGAACTGTTGGCGCCGTTTTCCAGCAGGCGCCGTACCAGGTAGGCCAGCAGGTCCTTGTGGGCACCCACCGGTGCGTAGATCCGGCAGGGTACGCCGCTGTCCTGCAGTACCTGATCGTGCAGGGACTCGCCCATACCATGGAGACGCTGGAATTCGAATTTCGAGCGGTCCAGATCCTTCGCCAGTTCCAGAACCGCAGACACAGAGTGCGCGTTGTGGGTGGCAAATTGCGGGTAGATGCGGTCGGTCATACCCAGCAACTGCTTTGCGCAGGACAGGTAAGAAACGTCACTGCAAGCCTTCCGGGTGAACACCGGAAAATCGCTCAGGCCCATCACCTGGGCACGCTTGATTTCGGCATCCCAGTAGGCGCCCTTTACCAGACGCACCATGATGCGGCGATCCAGCTTCTCGGACAGCGCATACAGCCAGTCCAGAGTCTGGGCGGAGCGCTTGCCGAACGCCTGAACCACCACACCAAAGCCGTCCCAGTTTTTCAGCTCAGGATCGGAGAGGATGGCTTCGATGACATCCAGGGACAGGTCGAGACGATCCTGTTCCTCAGCATCAATGTTGAAGCCCATATTCGCGGCCGCCGCTTTTTTGGCCAGCTTCAGGGCGCGGGGCATAAGCTCATTCATCACCCGCTCTTTCTGACCGTACTCGTAGCGGGCCAGCAGCGCGGACAGCTTCACGGAAATGCCCGGGTTGGTGCGGACATCGCCTTCGCAGTTCTTGCTGATGCTGTCGATGGCGTCGGAATACGCCTGGTAGTAACGCCGCGCGTCGGCATCGGTACGGGCAGCTTCACCGAGCATGTCGTAGGAATAGGTGTAACCACGCTCAACGTAGTATTTGCCACGGTCCTGGGCTTCCTCGATGTCGCGGCCGAGAACAAACTGGCGCCCCATTTCCTTCATGGCCTGACCGGCCACGGTGCGAACCACCGGCTCGCCCATGCGCTTGACCAGTTTACGCAGGGTCTCGCCCACGCTCTGGCGCTCGGAGTCCTTGAGCAGGTTACTGGTCATCAGCAGTGCCACGGTCGCGGAATTGATCATCCCGGACTGGGCCTTGCCCACGTGGGCGCCCCAGTTCCCGGAGGTGATCTTGTCCTCGATCAGGTCGTGGATGGTGAGGTTATCAGGCACACGCAGCAGGGCTTCGGCCAGACACATCAGGGCGACGCCTTCCTTGGTGGTGAGTCCGTATTCCGCCAGGAACTTCTCCATGATGGTCGGGCGGGCATTCTTGCGGACGCTACGCACCAGGTCTGCGGCACGGGCGGAGATCGCCTCGCGCTCGGCCTGGGACAACTGAGCGTCAGCAATCAGCTTGTGAATCACCGCGTGCTCGTCCGCCAGGTAGTTCTGCCGGATCGCCTGGCGATGCTCGTTGAGGTCAGGATTCACTGACTGCTGTCTCATAGCTGTACCCTCTTTGCTGTTTGTCTTGTCTGTCCCGCATTCTACCGATAATAAAAAAGACGATTTGCCCATAAAAACAGGGCCGGCACTTCGTTACGACTTTTTTTGACTGCTCGAGAATTACCAAATAACCACAATAAATTAATTTATGAGCCACATTTCCTTCGATGAAGGCTCAAGCCGGGTCACGGGACAGCTCCCTGAGCACGCTGTGAGCCACCGAGAACACTGCGCAGTCGACATCGCTGGCGGCCTGCATGTCTCCCAGGACTTTTTCCCAGCGCCCCAGCAAGGATCCTCTGGCGCTTTGCCATAATTCGAGCTTCGCCTCTGGCGAGGCCGCAGCATCGTGCCTCTGCTCTCCCTGTGCCAGAACCGAAGCCGTCAGATCCCGCAACTGCTGATCCAGCTCGTCCCGGTAGTGGACTGTTGCCAGGACCTGCCAATGCCCGTTAGCCCGGTAGGCCCTCATCTGCCGGTCCAGCCAGGTGAGATTCAGGCTCTCCCCCAACCGGAAATACACCCAGGCCACGGATTCCAGATCCTGACCCAGCTGGCTGGAAATCTCGATCATGTCCATCAGCCAATAACGGCTTTCCGCCGATGCACAGTATGCCGCCAGCGCTTCCGGAACGTCCGTCTTCCTGTACTCAGCATAGTGCCCATACCAACGACTTTCAGGTATCACCGAGGACAATCGCCCGATTGAGGAAAGAACGTTGGCCAGAGCCCCCTGGTATCGCGTCTCGCAGTCAGCCGGGTCCAGATCATGGCGCCGGTTATGCAGCAGCCAGGTCGTGCTCCGGGTGACCAGGCGAATGACATCGCTGAACAGATCGGCTTGCACCCCGGCGTCAATCCGGCCATCCAGCTTCTCAATGGCCTCCCATTGCCGGTCTACGTCATGAATTGCGACTGAGATCAGATAGGCAGCAGCGATACGGCCGGCATCTGCACCAGTGGTATTGCGGATCCGCTCCACCCAGGTGATGCCCATGCGATTGATCATGTCATTGGCAATCTGGGTTGCCACGATTTCGGCGCGCAGCGGGTGCGCCTCGATAGCCTCCGGGAAAGCCTCGCGCATGGATACCGGAAACGCCGAGAAAAGCGCCGAGGAGTATCGGGAGTCCCGGACGATCGGGGCGGTCATCAATGCCTGCTTCAGCTCAATTTTGGTGTAGGACAGCAACACCGAAAGCTCGGGCCGGGTCAGCCCTCCGGCGCGTTCGCGCAGCTCTTCGTCATCCGGCAGGAATTCCAGGGCACGGTCCAGCCGCCCGTCCAATTCAAGCCGACGCATCAACCGCTCATAGCCTTCCCCGGAGCCAACTTTTCCGGTGCAGGCCAGGCTGAGCGCCATGGCCTGGCGATAGTTATTGCGAAGCACCAGCTCCGCCACATCCGGTGTCATTGCCCGCAGTAGCTGGTTACGCTCACCTACGGTCATCTCGCCCCGGGCGACACGCTCGTTCAGCAGGATCTTGATGTTCACTTCATGGTCCGAGCAATCCACACCGCCGGCATTATCGATAAAGTCGGTGTTGGCGGAGCCGCCAGCAAGGGCAAAGGCGATCCGCCCCCGCTGGGTAACGCCGAGGTTGCCGCCCTCACCCAATACGCGGCAACGAAGCTCGGTACTGTCGACCCTGAGTCCGTCGTTGGCCCGGTCTCCGACGTCATCATGGGCTTCGGAGGGCGCCTTCACATAGGTACCAATGCCGCCGTTCCAGATCATGTCCACCGGAGCCCGCAACAGAGCCCGGATCAGCTCATTGGGTGCCAGGCGCCGGGCCTCGACACCCAGAAGCGCGCGCATTTCCGGTGACAACGGCACCGATTTGGCAGAGCGGGCAAACACACCGCCCCCTTTGCTGATAAGGCTCTGGTCATAGTCGACCCACGTAGAGCCGGGCAATTCAAACAAACGCTGGCGCTCGGCGAATGAGGCCGCGGCATCCGGCGCCGGGTCCACAAAAATATGCTGGTGATTGAAAGCGCCCACCAACCGAATATGCTCGGACAGCAGCATGCCGTTGCCGAAGACATCACCGGCCATATCGCCGATACCCACCACGGTGAAGTCCTCTGACTGGGTATCCAGCCCCGTTTCGAGGAAGTGACGCTTCACCGATTCCCAGGCACCGCGGGCCGTAATGCCCATTTTCTTGTGGTCGTAACCCTCGCTGCCACCGGAAGCAAAGGCATCACCGAGCCAGAACCGGTACTCCCCGGCAAGCCGGTTGGCGATATCGGAAAACGTCGCCGTGCCCTTGTCGGCAGCCACCACCAGGTAGGGGTCATCGTCGTCATGACGAACCACATTGGCGGGCGGCACGACCACGCCGTCCTCAAGGTTGTCGGTGACATCCAGCAACCCGCGGATAAAGGTCTGATAGCAGGCGATCCCCTCCGCCCTGAGCGACTCCGTCGCACCATCTCCCGGCGGTTGCTTGACCACAAAACCACCCTTGGCGCCCACCGGAACAATCACGGAGTTCTTCACCTGCTGTGCCTTCACCAGCCCCAGAATTTCGGTCCGGTAATCCTCGATACGGTCGGACCAGCGCAAGCCACCACGGGCAACCGGCCCGGCGCGCAGGTGAACGCCTTCCACCCGCGGAGAGTAAACAATAATCTCGAACCGGGGACGGGGCCTCGGAATATCCGGCAGCGAGGACGGATCCAGCTTGAACGACAGGTAGCCTTTGGGCTGGCCGGTTTCCTCCTGCTGGTAGTAATTGGTTCTGACCGTGGCCTGGATCAGGGCATGAAACCGCCGCAGGATCCGGTCATCGTCGAGGCTATCCACCTGCTCCAGCGCATCGAGGATGCCCTGCTCGATCGCGTCGATCCGCCCGGTGCGAGCCCCCGCATTCCCATCACCCGGCTCAAACCTGGCCCGGAAAAGGGCGACCAGGCTGGCGGTAATATCGAGGTGGCGCGCCAGGGTATCGGCAATAAAGGGCTGACTGAAGCCGAAGCGAAGCTGCTTGATGTATCGGGCGTAGGCCCTCAGCAATGCGACTTCCCGCCATTCCAGGCCAGCCGCCATGGTCAACTGGTTGAATTCGTCGTTCTCGGCAAAACCGTTCCAGATTTCCCGGAAAGCGTCCTGAACCAGTGGCTTCACCCTTTTGAAATCAGCATTCCGGCATCGGGAATGGAACGCCACGGTGAAATCACTGACCCCAAAGGCTTCACCATCCCGGCGCTGGATCCGGTAGGGATGTTCGCCCAGCACCCGCATCCCGAGATTCTCCAGGATGGGAATCACATCCGACAGGACCACCGGGGCTCCCTGGCTATAGAGCTTGAAGTTGAGCTCGCCCTCGGAACTGTCTCCTGAATGGTAAAAGCCCATCGGCACATCCGAGTTGATGGCAATGGACTGGACCTGGCGGATATCCTGAAGGGCCTCGTGGACAGAAAATCGGGCCCGATACGCCGAGGGAAAACTGCCACTGAAAAGCTGGGCATAGCGCCCGCCGAGGCTGTCTCCGAATGCCTCAACAAGCTGGCCGTGGAGGTCATCGTCCCAGGAACGGGATTCCTCCATCATCTTCGCCACTATCTGGCGAAGGTCGAGAGAGTCATCGGCTTCGACATTCTGGTTATCAAGGGCATTGGCAAGCTGTTCCAGCAGGCTTTGTTGTTGTACTGAGCGGGAATCGGTCATCAATCTTCTCCGGGCGGTGTTCCACTGGGCGGTACTGATTCATGCCAATCCAGTATACTGAATAGCCGGAAGTCACTTTGACCATATAGTTTCAAAATGCAGGCATTTCGCTTATATTCGATTCTCGCTTTAGACGTTAAGCTCGCCAGGAGAGCAAAAGATGGTCGAACTGGATAGAATTGATCATTCAATTATTCGGGAATTGCAGAAGAACTCCCGGATTACCATCACCGAGCTCGCCACACGGGTCGGGCTCTCCAAGACACCCTGTCAGGTGCGTATGCGTCGGCTGGAAGAACAGGGGTACATCACCGGCTACACTGCCCTGGTGAACCAGACCAAACTGGGGCTCAGCCATGTCGCCTTCGCCCAGGTCACCCTTTCGGACACCAGCAGCAACGCCCTTGCGGCCTTCAATGAAGCTGTCCAACAGATCTCCGCGGTGGAGCAATGCCACATGATGGCGGCGAATTTCGATTACCTCCTGAAGATCCGCACCAGCAACATGGCGGAGTACCGGCAAGTGCTCGGGGAGCAGATTTCCAACCTGCCCCACGTACTGCAGACGAGTACCTTTGTGGTCATGGAGAACGTCAAGGACACGGGCATCTGAACACCGAGGGGGAGGCTCAGCCAGCCGCCTTAAGGCCAAGCTCATGCTTGTAAAGCACATTGCCCAGCCCCAGCACGATCCGCTCGACGGACACGTCGGCGGAGACGGGACTCTCACCGG
>JAAZVL010000250.1 GCA_018623515.1 Marinobacter sp. | reverse complement strand
CTTTGCTTTAGTCCACACTCCCACAAGGACCGGTGATTTAAGCCAGTCCCACAAGGACTTCGCCTTAGCCCGCTTCCGCCATGAACTCTTTGGCGAATTTCTGCAGGATGCCGCCGTTGGTGTACACGGAGACTTCTTCCGCGGTATCCAGTCGGCAGATCACGGGCACGTGCTCGGTGCTGCCGTTCTTGCGGTGGATGACCAGGGTCAGCTCGGCACGTGGTGCCGGGGTGCCTTCCACGTCGTAGGTCTCGGTGCCGTCGAGGGCCAGGGTCTTGCGGGTGGTGCCTTCCTCGAACTGCAGGGGCATCACGCCCATGCCCACCAGGTTGGTGCGGTGGATGCGCTCGAAGCCTTCGGCGACGATCGCTTCGACACCGGCCAGGGCAACGCCCTTGGCGGCCCAGTCACGGGAGGAGCCCTGTCCGTAATCGGCGCCAGCAATGATGATCAGCGGCTGCTTGCGCTCCATGTAGGTCTCGATGGCTTCCCACATGCGGGTAACCTTGCCGTCCGGCTCGATGCGGGCCAGGGAGCCCTGCTTCACGTTGCCGTTCTCGTCCAGGACCATTTCGTTGAACAGTTTCGGGTTCGCGAAGGTGGCACGCTGGGCGGTCAGGTGATCACCCCGGTGGGTAGCGTAGGAGTTGAAGTCCTCCTCCGGCAGGCCCATTTTCGCCAGGTATTCACCGGCGGCACTGCTGGCCAGGATCGCGTTGGACGGCGACAGGTGATCGGTGGTGATGTTGTCCGGCAGGATCGCCAGCGGGCGCATGCCCTTGAGGGACTTCTCACCGGCCAGCGCACCTTCCCAGTATGGCGGGCGGCGGATGTAGGTGCTCTGCGGGCGCCACTCGTACAACGGGCTGCTCGCGGCCTGCGCCTCTTTGGTCACGTCGAACATCGGAATGTAGGTCTGGCGGAACTGTTCCGGCTTGACCGACTGCTTCACGATGGCATCGATTTCCTCATCGCTCGGCCAGATGTCCTTCAGGGTGATGGGGTTGCCATCCTTGTCGTAACCCAAGGCATCCTTCTCGATGTCGAAACGGATGGTGCCGGCAATGGCGTAGGCCACCACCAGGGGCGGTGATGCCAGGAACGCCTGCTTGGCGTACGGGTGAATCCGGCCATCAAAGTTACGGTTACCGGACAGCACCGCAGTGGAGTACAAATCGCGATCGATGATCTCCTGCTGGATCTTCGGGTCCAGAGCGCCGCTCATGCCGTTACAGGTGGTGCAGGCAAAGGCCACTACGCCGAAACCTAAGTTTTCCAGCTCCGGCAGCAGGTGGGCATCTTCCAGGTACATCTTGACGGTCTTGGAACCCGGTGCCAGCGAGGTCTTCACCCACGGCTTGCGGGTCAGACCCAGCTTGTTGGCATTACGGGCAATCAAGCCGGCCGCCACCATGTTGCGCGGGTTGGACGTATTGGTACAGCTGGTGATGGCGGCGATGATCACCGCGCCATCCGGCATCTTGCCCTCTTCCAGTTCCCAGTCGCCGGCGATGCCGCGCTTGGCCAGTTCGGAAGTCGGCAGATGCGCGTGCGGGTTGGACGGGCCAGCCAGGGTGCGGGTGACCTTGGACAGGTCGAACTTCAGCACCCGCTCATACTCTGCGTTCTTCAGGCTGTCGGCCCATAGACCGGTTTCCTTGGCGTACTTTTCCACGAGGGCAATCTGGTCGTCTTCGCGGCCGGTCAGCTTCAGGTAGTCGATGGTCTGGCCGTCAATGTAGAACATCGCAGCGGTGGCGCCGTATTCCGGCGTCATGTTGGAGATGGTGGCACGGTCGCCCACCGTCAGGCTGTCCGCGCCTTCGCCGTAGAATTCCAGGTACGCGCCAACCACCCGCTCCTTGCGCAAGAACTCGGTCAGGGCCAGAACCATGTCGGTACTGGTAATGCCCGGCTGGAGCTTGCCGGTGAGTTCGACACCGACGATGTCCGGCAGCCGCATCATGGAAGCACGGCCGAGCATGACGCTCTCCGCTTCCAGGCCACCCACACCAACAGAAATAACGCCCAGGGCGTCCACCATCGGAGTGTGACTGTCAGTACCGACACAGGTATCCGGGAAGGCTACGCCATCGCGAGCCTGCACCACCGGAGACATCTTCTCCAGGTTGATCTGGTGCATGATGCCATTGCCCGGCGGGATCACGTCCACGTTCTTGAACGCGGTCTTGGTCCAGTTGATGAAGTGGAACCGGTCGTCGTTACGGCGATCCTCGATGGCACGGTTCTTCTCGAACGCATCCTTCTCGAAACCTGCGTGCTCGACGGCCAGGGAGTGGTCCACGATCAGCTGGGTGGGAACGACCGGGTTGACCTTGGCGGGATCCCCGCCTTTCTCGGCAATGGCATCGCGCAGGCCGGCCAGGTCCACCAGCGCGGTCTGGCCCAGGATGTCGTGGCATACGACACGGGCCGGATACCACGGGAAGTCCAGATCCCGCTTACGCTCGATCAGCTGCTTGAGGGAATCGGTCAGCATCGCCGGATCACAGCGGCGAACCAGCTGCTCGGCCAGGATACGGGAGGTGTACGGGAGTTTGTCGTAGGCACCGGGCTGGATGTCTTCGACCGCCTGGCGGGTGTCGAAGTAGTCCAGGTCGGAGCCCGGGAGTTGTTTGCGGTATTCAGTGTTCATGCTCAGTCGCGCTCCTCGATCGGCAGCCACTCAGCGTGCTCCGGACCGGTGTAGTCCGCGCTCGGGCGAATGATCCGGTTGTTGGCGCGCTGCTCTTTCACGTGGGCGGTCCAGCCGGATACCCGGGACATCACGAAGATCGGGGTGAACAGCTCGGTCGGGATGCCCATGAAGTGGTAGGCGGAGGCGTGGAAGAAGTCGGCGTTACAGAACAGCTTCTTCTCGCGCCACATGACTTCCTCGCAACGGACGGAAACCGGGTACAGCACGGTATCGCCCACTTCCTCGGCCAGCTTCTCGGACCACTTCTTGATAATGGCGTTGCGTGGGTCGGATTCGGTGTAGACCGCGTGGCCGAAGCCCATGATCTTTTCCTTGCGCTCCAGCATGCCCATCAGGCCTTTTTCGGCCTCATCCGGGGTCTGGAACTTCTGGATGAGTTCCATGGCCGCCTCGTTGGCGCCGCCGTGCAGCGGGCCTCGGAGGGAGCCGATGGCACCAGTCACGCAGCTGTGGATGTCAGACAGTGTGGAGGCACAGACACGAGCGGTGAAGGTGGAGGCATTGAACTCGTGCTCCGCATACAGGATCAGGGAGACGTTCATCACGCGCTCATGCAGCTCGCTCGGCTTCTTGCCGTGCAGCAACTCCAGGAAGACACCACCGATGGAGTCGCTTTCGGTGTTCGCGGTCTCGATGCGGACACCCTCGTGAACGAAGCGGTACCAGTAGGTGATGATAGCCGGGAATACAGCCAGCATGCGGTCGATCTTGTCATCCTGCTCGCTGAAGTCCTGCTCGGTCTCCAGGTTACCCAGCATGGAACAGCCGGTACGCATCACATCCATTGGGTGTGCGTCCTTGGGAATCTGCTCGAGCACGGTTTTCAGCGCTTCGGGCAGTTCACGCAGGCTCACGAGCTTCTTCTTG
Source organism: Marinobacter sp. (assembly GCA_018623515.1). Lineage (GTDB taxonomy): Bacteria > Pseudomonadota > Gammaproteobacteria > Pseudomonadales > Oleiphilaceae > Marinobacter. Next base: position 305 of record JAAZVL010000250.1, on the reverse strand, counting down.
TAGGCATCCAGTTCCTGCTGGTTCGGCAGTTTACCGCGCAGAAGCAGGTAGGCTACTTCCTCGAACTGGGCGTTGTTGGCCAGATCGGTAATATCGTAACCACGGTAGGTCAGACCGGTACCGGTCTTACCAACGGTACACAGGGCAGTTTCACCGGCAACCTGGCCACGCAGACCGGCGCCACCGAGTTTCTTTGCTTCAGCCATTGTTGTTCTCCCTCGTTCTCATCTTTAACTTGATCTTGAAGATGGGGTCAGATGAAAGCGTTCATCAGACCCCTCAAACTTCGGGGCATTCCCCTGGGG
>JAAZVL010000249.1 GCA_018623515.1 Marinobacter sp. | reverse complement strand
TAGACACTCCCTCCCTGCTCAGGCCGGAATATCAGGAGCCAGCTCGTAACTTGCTCCCCGGGCACCGGAACAGCCAGCACACCGCAGACTGATCCCGTCTCAAGCTCCCGGGCCAGTGGCTCCCCCGCCAGTCGCGACGAAAACCATACAGAGCGCCCGGCTTCCCGGTTCAGTCTCGCGACCAATTGCCTGATGGCCCCCTTGGGCAAGGCTTCCCCGCAAGTGACAACATCACCACTATGGGCATACGCCATGCCGCTTGCCCTGAATAGCGCAATCCAGTCAGTGGCGTATTTCTCCAACATTCCGGCGGGTGACAATCCTGCAGTTATATCCGTGGCAAGGACATCCCGGGATTTGTGAACTCTCTGAAGAAACTCCGCTTCCAGTCGCGACTTCAGAAGGAACAGCCGCTGGGTGGCCATCAGAACCAGAGTCCTGGCCGCATCCCTCGATGTCGGGGACAAAGGCACGGGTTTATACGAAGTACATGTTACCAGGCCCCATAGCCCCGCAGGGCCCACCAGAGCAATGGATAGCAACGCCTGGGCATTGAAGTAATCAAGGTACTCTGTCTGCCGGCGGGAGGGCGCCCGGAGCACTGTGTCGCTGGCGTCGATCTCTGCCAACTCGTCCGCCGTCAACGTCCCGGACACCAGCACGGGGACGAGGCCCGCCCCGAGGTCCGGAATACTCCTGACCTGGTGCCGGATTATGTTGCGGCGTTGAGTAGGCGGATACGCCTGAGCAGAAAAACGCTGGCCTTTCAGGGGCGAAATTCCTTTGCCCGTGCTCTCAGCCAGAAACACCCCATGCCCCTGCTCATCGAAATGGGCAACGACGACCCGATCAAAACGTACAAGGTCCCGTACCCCATCCACCAGGATCTTCATCAGGTCATCCGGGTTGTGGGCGTTACCCAGTTTGCCAAGCCATCGGCTGACAGTTCCGGTCAGGCGACGACTCCCAAGCCCCGTGATAGGCTCGATTTCGACGATCACCCAGGATCCGGATCGAAACGCATTAATTTGCAGGCGGATTCTCCGGCCCTGACTGGCCCTGCGAATCGACACCGGGCCACTCAAGGCATCGTCCTCGTCCAGCTCCCTGCGAATGCGGGCGAGAATACGCCGCCCAAGAACAGAGTCCGGAGACTCACCAAGCAGTTTCTCGGCAGGCACTTGCAGGAAGTACTCGGCGTTTGCACTGCACTGGACAATCCGATCCAGCGAGTGGGTCAGTACCAGCAGGCAGCCGCATGGCTGAATCCTGAGAGCGCTCCGCTGGCAACCGTCGAATTCGGCCATCTGCTTGGTCACATCTTTAGGGAAGAATTCAATAAATTATACACTGCGCCTGCGCAAGGCCCTGAAATATTTCACTCATCATCCAACCCGGCGTCTAAACCATTAGTGGGATTCGAGTAGCAGGCTACACTTCCCGGCATCTATAATGGCTGGCCGTGCTGCGATCTGCGGCAACCTCTTACACCTGACGGCCCCGCGATGAACCTGATCGACATCTTCCTCCAGACACTGGAAACCACTTTGCCGGTATTTGCCATGGTCTTTATCGGACTCGGGCTGCGGCGGATCGGCTGGATTGACGCCCCCTTCATCAATACCGCCTCAGCCCTGGTCTTCAAGGCGACACTGCCGACGCTGGTCTTCCTGAGCATCATCCGCGCCGACCTGAGCACCGCCCTGAATCCGGAACTGCTGCTGTTCTATCTGCTGGCCACCCTTGGCGGATTCGGTCTGACCTGGCTCTGGGCGGCCTGGCGGGTACGCAGGGAGGATCGCGGGGTCTACGTACAAGGGGCCTTCAGGGGCAACTGCGGGATTGTCGGCCTGGCGCTGGCGGCCAACCTGTATGGCGATTTCGGCTTATCGGCGGGGGGTATCCTGCTCGGCCTGGTGATCATCTCCTACAACGCGCTGTCGGTGGTGGTGCTGCTCGCCTACCAGCCCGGTCAATCCGCCAGCTGGCGCAGGATCTTCCATGACATTGTCCGGAACCCCCTGATCATTGCCGTTGTAGTGGCGATCCCCTTTGCCTGGCTCAAGATCGGGCTGCCAACCTGGGTCATGACCAGTGCTGACTATTTTGCTTCCCTGACCCTTCCCCTGGCGCTGCTGTGCATCGGCGCAACCGTGTCACTGAGCTCCATTCGCAGTGACAGCAAGACCGCGTTCGGATCCAGCGCCGTGAAGATGATCGTGTTGCCGGCCCTGTGCACCTTTGCCGGCTGGCTGGCCGGTTTCCGGGGCCCGGAGCTGGGACTGATGTTCCTGTTCTTCGCCAGCCCGACCGCCGCCGCCAGTTTTGTGATGGTCAAGGCGCTGGGCGGCAATGACCGCCTGGCGGCCAATATCATTGCACTGACCACCCTGATGGCCAGCGTCACTGTCACCGCCGGAGTCTTCCTTTTGCGCAGTTACGGCATCATCTGAGAGCCGATCGCACGGACGACTTCGAATCCCCGCTGGCAACCACCGAGGTAACCGCCGCCAAACAGATTGTAGTGGTTGAGATAGTGATACAGGTTGTAGATATCCCGCTTGTGCGGATACTCCCGAGTACGGGCGTACATCCGGTCATAGGCCTCATAGAAAGCCTGACCGAACCCGCCGAACATTTCGGTCATGGCGAGATCCGCCTCCCGGTCGCCGCAATAAACGGCCGGATCGATCAGCCAGGGGGTGTTCCGATCAAACAGGGCATTGCCGCTCCAGAGGTCCCCGTGAAGAAGGCTCGGATGCTCACAAGTGCTATCCAGCCATCGGGCCAGGGCCTCGCCGTGGCGCTGAAGCACCGCCTCAAACTCACCCCGAATGTCCGGATTGCGGATCCGGCTTACCTGATAACCCAGACGCTTCGAAACATAAAACGCCCCCCAGGACTCGGACCAGCGATTGAGCTGGGGCGACAGCCCGATGTAGTTGTCCCGTCCCCAGCCGTAGCGATCCTGTTTCAGCCGGTGCATCAGGGCCAGCCCTTCTCCCAGCATGGAGAGGGTTTTAGCAGTGGCGGGCTCGGATTCGATGCCCGTCATCTCCAGCACACTGCTATCGACCCGCATGATCTCCGGAATCCGCACATCGGTAACACCTGCCTCAGCCATTGCTGTGCGAAGACTCTCCAGCCCCTGCGCCTCACAGATCAGTGCATCGGGAAATCCGGTGGTATTATGTTTGGTGAACATGGCTCTATCCTTCCTTGAATCGTTTCCGGACGGGGCGTTAGATTGGCCTCAGGCTAACATGTAACGGAGTCACGCGAGCGCTATGGATAAGAAACGCTGGAAAATGCTGATCTCTGGCAAGGTGCAGGGAGTCTACTACCGCGCCTCAACCGAAAAGGAAGCCAATCGGCTGGGACTATCCGGCTACGCCAGGAACTTGCCCGACGGGCGAGTTGAGGTGATCGCCGAGGGAAGCCCGGAAGAGCTCCGGCAACTGCACCAGTGGTGCAAGGAAGGTCCACCTGCGGCCAAGGTGACCGGTATTGAAATCGAGGAGCAGCGGGCCAACGGGGAGTTTCATAATTTCGGGGTGCGTTACTGAGAACCCCAGCATTGCTGGGGTTGTGTATTGGCGGAGAGGGAGGGATTATTCGGCCCTGCGGGCCTCACCCCTTCGGGGCCGTCGTCGCGTTGCTCCGACGTTCCTCAGTCTGCTTCGCAGCCTTCGGTCGAACCCGCGAGGGTTCTTCTTACCCTGCCCAACCGGCCAATAAAAAACCCCAGCGTTGGAGGCTGTGTGAAAACAGCCTCCGAAGCTGGCAAAATAACCGCGACATGGCTCGCGGTTATTTTTTTATGAGACATCTGGAAGGTACCCCTCGAAGTCAGACGCTGCTACTCCCACCCAGCGTTGAAGATTACATCCCCGAAGATC
>JAAZVL010000248.1 GCA_018623515.1 Marinobacter sp. | reverse complement strand
GGGTGCCCTGTTCACCGGCCTGACTCATGATTGAAAACTCCCGAACGTCGATGTGTTGTTCGCCCCTGAGGGTGGAAAGGCGGGTGATTATACGTGAAAGCCGCAGGGTCGGCGAATGTGGGGGAATATGCAAGACGGGGTCAGATGAAGGTCTTCATCAGACCCCATTGCTGGTCGCCACCCTGACGCTGGTTCTTGCACAGGGGTCTGATGAACACTTTCATCTGACCCCATTTTCAACTTTCTCCCCACCGTCATTCTGCCGCCACAGCCATTTCTCCAGCAGGATAATCAGGAATCCTGCAAACGCCACACCGGCAGCCAATAGCCAATCGGCGGGCTCCAGCGGCCGGGTATGGAAAAGTCGGTTCAGGGGCTCGAGATACACAAAGGCCAGTTGCAGCAGCAGGGTCACCCCAATACCGAGATAGACCCACAGGTTGCTGAACAGACCGATCCGCCAGAACGTCTGGGTGAGCGAGCGGCAGTTGAGCAGATACAGCATCTGGAACAGGATGATGGTCGTGACCGCCATGGTCTGCGCCTTGCCCCGTGCGAGCTCGACCGCAGCCCCTTCGGAAAGATCGGCGGTGTATTCCAGCAGGAAAAGCCCGGCCGCGCCGCCGGTCATTAGGGCACCAACGAGGAAGGTACGAACCACCAGGAACCGGCTCAGCAGCGGCTCTTTCGGTGGCCTCGGCGGTCGCTTCATCAGGCCCGGCTCCCGGGCTTCCAGGGCCAGCGGCAGCGCCAGCGCAATAGCAACGACCAGGTTCACCCACAGAATCTGTACCGGCTCAATCGGCATCAGAAGATGACCGTCGGTAACAGGAAAAAAGAGCACCGCAACCAGGATGATCATGGCCTGCCCCAGGCTGGTGGGCAGCACGAAAGCGAGAGATTTGGAGAGGTTGTCGTAGACCCGCCGCCCTTCTTCCACCGCGGCACTGATGGAGGCGAAATTATCATCCGCCAGGACGATGTCACTGGCTTCCCTGGCAACCGCGGTGCCGTTGATCCCCATGGCAACCCCGATCTCTGCCCGCTTGAGAGCCGGAGCGTCATTGACACCATCACCGGTCATGGCGACAACCTGCCCCCCGGCCTGAAGCGCCTTGACCAGCCGCAGCTTATGCTCTGGCGCCACACGTGCAAACACGTTGGTGGAGTGCACGAGTTCAAGCAGTTCGGCATCGGTTGCCGCCTCGATCTGGGCTCCCGTCACCACCTGCCCCCCTTCACCATCAACGCCCAGCAAACCGATGCTCTGGCCGATAGCACGGGCGGTCTCCGCATGATCCCCCGTGACCATCTTGACCACGACCCCGGCCTGCTGACAGGTCCTGACGGCATGAATGGCTTCATCGCGGGGCGGATCCGACATACCGACCAGGCCAAGAAAACACAGTTCGTCCTGCCAGCCCGAGGACTTCAAATCCATTTTGCCTGCCGCCCGCTTTGCCATGGCAACGGCCAGCACCCGCATACCCCTCGCAGCCAGGGCTCCCGCCGCTTCGTGCACCCGCTCCATTGCCATTGGCTCGCCTCCGGCAAATTGGGGACACATCTCGGCGATCACCTCCGGCGCGCCTTTCACACACACCACATCGGATCCATCACGGGCTTCGTGCAAGGTCGCCATGAACTGACTCTCGGAACTGAACGGGATCTCGTCCTTGCGGGGGAAAGCCTCCCGCGTCGGATCCTCATCCAGCGCTGCTTTGGCGGCAGCCACAACCAGAGCACCCTCAGTAGGATCGCCGACGATTCGCCAGCGTCCGTCCTTGCGCTCCAACTCCGCGTCGTTACAGAGCAAACCCGCCAGCAGCAGGTCATGAAGCTCCTGAGGGATCGGAGACAATGCCTGGTTACCGGCTCGCAATTCGCCTTCGGGTGCGTACCCGATACCGGTCAGTTCAACGTCCTGGCCGGGCGTCCACAGGGCCTCAACGGTCATCTCATTGCGAGTCAGGGTTCCGGTCTTGTCCGTACAGATGACGGTAGTACTGCCAAGGGTTTCGACGGCGGGAAGATGCCGGACAATGGCGCGGCGACGCGCCATCCGCTGTACACCAATGGCCGAGGCAATAGTAATGACGGCAGGCAGGCCTTCGGGAATGGAAGCGACAGCGAGCGTGATCGCGGCCAGCGCACTGTCGAGCAGCGGGTTCTCACGCCACATGCCGACAAGAAAAATCAGTACGGCTATGGCGAGAACCGCCAGGGATATCGATTTGACCAGGGCGGAGAGCCGTCGGGTCAGTGGAGTCTGCAGCGTTTCGGTTTCACTCAACAGCCGTGAAATCCGGCCAAGTTCACTGCTGGCACCGGTGGCCACCACCACGCCATCCGCAGTGCCGGCGGTGACCAGGGTTCCACCGAAGGCCATTGAACGCCGATCCCCCAGGACGGCGTCGCTTGCCACCGGTTTTTCCTGCTTGTCCACCGGGAGCGATTCACCGGTCAGCGCGGCCTCATCAACCTGCAGCCCGTTTACCTCAAGCAACCGGACATCCGCCGCCACCTGGTCCCCCGCCTGAAGCAACAGCACGTCTCCCGGCACCACGGTATGAGCGGGCACAGACCTGGCATCGCCGTCACGCAGCACCGTGGCATTCCGGGGCACCATCCGGCTCAACGCCTCGATGGCCTGGGTGGCACGCATCTCCTGAACGAAGCCGATGGCGGTGTTAAGCACAACAACAGCAAGCACCACGAAACTGTCGGCCACCTTGCCGATGAGTATCGCGAGCGCTGCTGCAGCGAGGAGCACATAGACAATCGGATCCGTCAGCTGATGCAGGAGGATCCTGTACCAGGAACGACGACCATTTCGCTCAATCCGGTTGGGCCCGGTCTGTTTCAGCCGACGCCGGGCCTCGGATGCCGAAAGCCCCTGCGGTTTTCCACCCACCCGGTCGAGAACCTCTTTAAACGGGCGCGCATGCCACTGAAAATCGTCCATCCGTCCAGGTATCCGCCTCGGGTCATCCGTTACTCGATGTTCTGCACCTGCTCGACGAATAAAAATTAAAAAGCATTTATAAACAGTTACTTGGTGTATTCTTCACAGCCATCGCCGCTCAATACTACCCATTTTACTACCCATGGATAGAAACTCTATCTCTGAGCAGTCCGCGTAGTTACTACCCATGATTATAAACTGGGATAATAGGGAAACTGGGAATCTCGCCCGGAGATTTATTTGTCGACAAAATGATATGGGTCAGCCTAATTGCTATGATTCGTGCGTAGGCTACAGCTTCAGATGTGGGTCTACAAAGATCCCGCTCAGCCTGAATTCAATGGTCAAGAGTGAGTGAGCCAACTGGCGTGGAGCAATCCAAGACGTGAAAAAGTTCATGAAAGCAGGTATTCGAGGCATCGCCGCTGCGATTGTCATTGGGCTGGGCGTTTGGGCTTGGTGGCATTTTCAACCGCAGGACTTGCCCGACGGATTCGCCGCCGGAAACGGCCGGATCGAGGCGGTCGAGATCGATATCGCGGCCAAGACCGCAGGCCGGATCCGGGAGATCCTGGTCAACGAGGGTGACTTCGTCCGCGCCGGCCAGGTCTTGGCGAAAATGGACACGGCCGTCCTGGAGGCGCAGCTCCGGGAGGCCGAGGCGCAGTTGCAAAGGGCGCTCATCGGCATCGAGACCGCGCAAAACCTGGTGACCCAGCGCGAGGCCGAGAGGCAGGCCGCCGAGGCGTTTATAGCCCAGAGGAAGGCCGAGCTCGACGCCGCGCAAAAACGGCTAGCCCGCACCCGGGAACTCGCCTCAAAAAATGCCGCCTCCGAGGCGCAGCTCGATGACGACCGTGCCGCGGCTGCGGCGGCGAAGGCTGCGGTCGGCGCCGCGGAGGCGCAGGCGGCGGCCGCGCAAGCCGCCATAGGGCGGGCC
>JAAZVL010000066.1 GCA_018623515.1 Marinobacter sp. | reverse complement strand
CTTCCAGAAAATGTTGAGGGCCAAGGATGGCCCGAAACAAGCGCACATGGACGTGCTAGTAGCGGTTTTCTGGAAGTGGATCGACCCTCCCCCTTGCGGCATGCACCCAACTCAGAGAAAACCAAAATGCTAAAAAAACTCCTGATAGCCAACCGAGGCGAAATCGCCGTAAGGGTGATCCGCACCGCCAAGTCCCTGGGCTACCGCACCGTCGCCGTCTACTCCGAGGCCGACGCCAACGCCCTGCACGTGGAACTGGCCGATGAAGCCGTCTGTATTGGCCCGGCGCAGGTTTCGGCCTCCTACCTCAATGCGGAAGCCATCCTGGAGGCGGCCCGAAAAACCGGCGCCGACTGCGTTCACCCCGGTTACGGCTTCCTTTCCGAGAACTCCGCCTTCGCCCGGGCCTGCAAAGACGCAGGACTCATCTTCGTGGGACCGCCGGAATCCGCCATTGAACTGATGGGCAGCAAGCGCCGCTCCAAGATCGCCATGCAGGAAGCCGGAGTTCCAGTCGTGCCCGGCTACGAAGGCGACAACGCCAGCGACGACGAACTGATCCGGGCCGCCGCCGACATAGGCTACCCGCTCATGGTCAAAGCTTCCGCCGGCGGTGGTGGCCGGGGCATGCGCCTGGTTGAGAGCGAAACAGAGCTGGCCGACAACCTCAAACGGGCCCGCTCCGAGGCCAAACAGGCCTTCGGCGATGACGAACTGATCCTGGAAAAAGCCGTCATCGAACCGCGGCACGTGGAAATCCAGGTCTTTGCCGACCGCCACGGCAACGCCGTCTACCTCGGCGAACGGGACTGCTCGGTCCAGCGCCGCCACCAGAAAGTGGTCGAAGAGGCCCCCTCCCCCTTCGTCACCGCCGAACTCCGCCAGGCCATGGGCGAAGCCGCCGTCCGGGCCGCGCTTGCATGCAGCTATGAAGGCGCCGGCACCGTCGAGTTTCTCGTGGACAAGGACCGCAACTTCTACTTCCTCGAAATGAACACCCGGCTGCAGGTGGAGCATCCCGTCACCGAACTGATCACCGGGCAGGACCTGGTAGCCTGGCAGCTCGCCGTTGCCGAGGGGCAGGCGTTGCCACTGGGCCAGGACGAAATCACCCTGAATGGCCATGCCATCGAAGTACGCCTCTATGCCGAAGACCCGGCCCATGGCTTCACGCCGCAGACTGGCACCCTGCACCAATTCCAGCCGGCCGAAGGTGAAGGCCTGCGTTACGACACCGGCATCCGCTCCGGCGATACCGTCAGCCCCCATTACGACCCCATGCTGGCCAAGGTTATCGCGTGGGGGCAGACCCGGGACGAGGCCCGCCGCCGGCTGGTGCGCGCGCTTGAAGACACCACCGTGTTCGGTGTCACCACCAACCGCTGGTTTCTCAGCCGGATCATCGCCGATGACACCTTCGGTGCCGGTGAAGCCACGACCGGCTTCCTGCAAACTGCCTTCAGCGCTGATCCATCCATGTCACCCCAACAACTCAGCATCCGGGAGCTGGCCCTGAGCGCCTGCGCCCTCGGGCTTGGCAATTCAGGCCAAGGCGGGTGGAGCAATGCGCCCGCGACGGTCATACCCATCAAACTGGAGGTACAAGGCGAAACCCTGGAAGTGAAGGTCCGCAAAAGCGGCCACAGCCTGTCCGTCAGCCATGGCGACGAGCACCATCACCTCGTTGTCCAGAGCCATACCGATGGCCTGTTATGCATCATCGACAACGGCATTCGTCAGCGATGCCAATACCACCGGGAAGGCGATTCCCTATATTTGCAGGCGTTCGGCCAGTCCTGGTCGGTCCGGGATGTAACCCACCAGCCAGCGGCCGGCAGTGCCGGCACCGGGAGCGGAAAACTCCAGGCCAGCATGGACGGGGCTATTATTGATGTACTGGTGGCCGAAGGCGAAACCGTGGAGCAGGGCCAGACCCTGGTCATCCTGGAAGCCATGAAAATGGAACACCCGGTCAAGGCCGACCGGCCTGGCGTTGTCGCCGGTGTACACACCCGTGCCGGGGAACAGGTCAGACGCAGCCAGCTACTGGTGGAAATTACAGTCACTGAAGAGAAAACATGAGCCAAGACCACGTATCTGCCCGAGACATTGTCCGCAGCCTGCCCGGCGTGCTTCGCCGCTTTCCTTCTATAGCGAAGGGTCTTTACTACTACTCCGTAAAGGATGAAAGCGCAGAACTGACCCTGGGCAAACTGATCGAGCAGAACGCTGAAAAATACGGCAACCGACCCGCCATCCTGTTCGAGGACCGGACCATTACCTGGGGAGAACTCGACACCTGGAGCAACCGCATTGCCCACTACCTGAAAGACAAGGGGCTGGTGAAGGGCGAGGCCATTGCCGTGCTGCTGGAGAACCGGCCGGAGCTGCTCGCCGTGGTTGCCGGGGCGGCCAAGGTAGGCATTGCCTGCGCCATGCTCAATACCTCCCAGAAGGGCAAGGTCCTGGCCCACAGCATCAACCTGATCCAGCCAAGAATGGTCGTGGTTGGTGAAGAGCTGGTGGATAGCATCGAGGCAATTCGCAACGACATCCGCCCGCGCCACAGCCAGCCTTTCCAGTTTCTGGCCGATACCAACACCCTGAACATGTTTGGTGAAGCGCCCCCGGGCTACACCAACATGGCGGAACAGCTCAGCAGCTATTCAGGCACCCGCCCGCTCGTGAGCAACCCACCCACCATGGGCGATACCGCCATCTACCTGTTCACCTCCGGCACCACCGGCCTGCCCAAGGCCGCCCCCGGCTCCCACCGCAAGTTCGTCAAAGCCTACGGCGGCTTCGGTATGATGTCCCTGGCCATGGAGCCGGAAGACGTCCTCTACTGCACCTTGCCCCTGTACCACGGCACCGCCCTGCTGGTGTGCTGGGGCTCGGTACTGGCCGGCGGCTCCGCCATCGCCTTGCGCCGCAAGTTCTCCGCCACTGCATTCTGGGACGATGTGCGCCGCTACAAGGCCACCACCTTCGGCTACGTGGGCGAACTCTGCCGCTACCTGCTGAACCAGCCGCCGAGCAAACGGGACCGCGACCACAGCCTGACCAAGATGATCGGCAACGGCCTGCGCCCGTCCATCTGGAAGGAATTCAAGGAACGCTTCGGCATCGAAACCGTGGCGGAACTCTACGCCTCCTCCGAGGGCAACATCGGCTTCAGCAATTTCTTCAACATGGACAATACCGTGGGCTTCTCCACGGCGCCTTACAAACTGGTGAAGTACCACGAGGGCACCCGCGACCCGGTTCGCAACAAAAAGGGCAAACTGGAACCGGTCAAGAAGGGCGAACCGGGATTGCTGATTGGCGAGATCACCAAAAAATGGTCGTTTGAGGGCTACACCCAGAAAGAGGCGACCGAAAAGTCCATCCTCCGGGACGCTTTCAAGAAGGGCGATGCCTGGTTCAACACCGGGGACGTGCTCAAGGAGATCGGCTTCGGTCATCTTCAGTTCGTGGACCGCATGGGGGATACCTTCCGCTGGAAGGGTGAGAATGTCTCGACCACGGAGGTGGAGAACATCATCGACGGCTCCGGCATGGTGGAGGAAGCCATTGTCTACGGCGTGGAGATTCCCGGGACCAACGGCAAGGCGGGCATGGCGACGCTGGTGCCCCATAACAACGGCAAGGATTTCGACATCAACCGCCTGTTCGCCTATCTGCAGGACAATCTGCCGCCCTATGCGGTGCCGGTATTCGTGAGGGTCACCCACGCCATCGAGAAGACGGGGACGTTCAAGTACCGGAAGGTGGATATCCAGAAGCTCGGTTACTCGCTGCGGCCGCGGGAAGAGGTTTATGCCTGGCTGCCGAGGGGCTCCGGGTATACCCTGGTTGATTCTGAGCTGGTTTCCCGGATTGAGGCCGGGGAAGTACGTTTCTGACTTTTGGCGGGCCTGGTGGTTATGGCCCTAGCCTGCTTGGCTTCGGGGTGGTGAGGGTGGGTGGCCCCTCCCAAAAACCGCTACAAGCACGTCCGTGTGCGCTTGTTTCGGGCCGTCCCTGGCCCTCTACATTTTTGGGAGGGGCCACCCACCCTCACCGTCAAGCTTCAGGGATATAGTCGAAGAAACCAGAGGCGAAAAAGAACGCAGCCTTTTGGAGAACGACTATCCCGCACGACTCGAAAGCCCTGCTGGGGCGGACTTCCCAAAAATGTTGAAGGCCAGGGATGGCCTGAAACAAGCGCACATGGACGTGCTCGTAGCGGTTTTTGGGAAGTCCGCCCCAGCAGGGCCTACTCCAAATCCAGCAGGCTAGGGCCCAAAGTTACGGCCCACTCAAGAACCAACCTTGAGCACCACCTTGCCGGTAGCCTTCCGCCCCGTAAGAGCACCCAAAGCCTCCACGTAATCCTCGAATTCGTAGACGGCACTGATTTTGGGATCAATCTTGCCCTCGGAGAACAGCTTCATCAGATCCATCATGTTCTGGGCACTTACCTCCGGCTCCCGGCGAGTGAAGTCGCCCCAGAACACGCCGACCACGGAACAGCCCTTGAGCAAGGTCAGGTTTGCCGGAATCTTCGGGATCTCGCCGGCGGCGAAGCCCACGATCAGGTGGCGGCCGTTCCAGGCCATGGCGCGCAGGGCCTGTTCGGTGAAATCGCCACCGACGGGATCGTAGATCACATCCACGCCCTTGCCCTTGGTGAGCTTCTTGGCGGTTTCCTTCAGGGGTTCTTCCGAGTAGTTGATCAGCTCGTCGGCGCCGGCCGCTTTGGCCACCGCCAGCTTCTCGGCGGAGCTGGCTGCTGCGATGACTTTCGCACCCATCGCTTTGCCAAGTTCAACCGTGGCCAGGCCGACGCCACCGCTGGCGCCGAGTACCAGCAGGGTTTCGCCCGGCTGGAGGTTGGCCCGTTGCTTGAGGGCGTGGTAGGAGGTGCCGTAGACCATGGTGAAAGCGGCGGCTTTCTCGTCGGACATGCCATCCGGTACCGGCAGGAGGTTGTCTTCCGCCGTCACCACTTCCTCCGCGAAGGCACCGTGACCGGTCAAGCCCGCGACGCGATCACCGGGTTTGAAGCGGGTGACTTTCTCGCCTACTTCGATGACTTCACCGGCCATTTCGCCACCCGGTGAGAACGGCAGGGGCGGTTTGAACTGGTACTTGTTCTCGATGATCAGGGTGTCCGGGAAGTTCAGGCCCGCCGCCTTGACGCGGACTTTGACGCCCCTGCCCTTCACTTCCGGGCTGGGTACCTCTTCGATGACCAGTTTGTCAGCAGGCCCGTATTCCTTGCAGAGTATGGCTTTCATGGATTCTCCCGAGATTGTTTGTTGTTAGACCGGCGGTTCCGGAATTCTTGATAGGCATCAAGCTAAACACTCTCGGGCCATGAGGCAAATCAGGATCCTTTATTTTTCAGGATAAACGCTGTTTATTATGAGGCTCTCCGAGTCAGGCTCATAGCAGCGATCCGGCATAGATGAGTGCGCCAACCAGGCAGACCGCCGCGGCAATCAGGCCAAAACGCAGACCCGCCGACATTCCGGGTGCCGGTTTGGTAGCGACAGTGTCCCGCTCATCGTAGTTGACCACTTTCTGGTCCTGCTTTGAATCGCGAATCAACTGGATCATTTCCTCACACTGTTCCGCCGAAAACGCCTGAGGATTGAAGTTGTCCAGTCCGTGGCGTTCGAGGAATTCTCTAACGTCGGCGGACAAGGGGACGTACTTCATTGACCAGTCGCTGAAGCTCCGCGCCTCGATCGGTTCATCAATCAGAGTCATGATGTTCCGGTGCCGGTTATCCCGTTTGATGCGATCGAAGGTATTGCGGACTTCGCCTTCCTCTCCCTCCAGATATTGGAAAAACCGGTTGTTGCCATAGTAAAGACCGCCCACCAGGCTTGCCTTGGCATTGTTTTTTCGGGACGTCATGAGAATCCGGGCAACGTGGGGTTCCACCCCTTTCTCCACGGGCTGGGCATCAAACGTGGCTTCACTGGCATAAGCCAGGCGTATCAGGGACATACTGCGTCTCCATTTGGTGGCGAGGGAAAAGAGTAAGCTGGCTGCAAGATACGCTCGAATCTGTCGCCCCGGATCACAGGTTTGCCTCTAGTGGGCTCGGGTGAGGGATCGGAGATGAATCATTCGTCGATTTCGGCTATCCTTCGCGCACCTGTCGCGGGCCCATGCCCGTTGTGTTGTCTGTTTGCCGGAATCTTCCATGTTCGACATCATCTACCTGCTTGAAATGATCGGGGTCGTCGCCTTTGCCATTTCCGGCATGATCGTGGCGCGCTCCAAGAACATGGACCCTGTGGGTGTGTTTACCATCGGCTTTATCACGGCCCTCGGCGGCGGCACGCTGCGGGACCTGATGATGGACAACCATCCGCTGTACTGGATCAAGCACCAGGAACAACCGATCCTGATATTGGCCATGGCCATCATCTTCAGTTACTGGAACCGGGCGGAGAGGCTCCGGGAATCCCGCATCGTGTTTCCGGATGCCATCGGTCTGGGCATATTTTCCATCCTCGGTGCGCAGCTGGCACTGGACCTGGGCCATTCCTGGTTCATTGCTTCCCTGCTGGGGGTGATGACCGGCACCTTCGGTGGCGCCCTGCGGGATACCCTGTGCAACGAGGTGCCGTATATCTTCCGCAAGGACCAGATCTATGCATCGATCTCGTTCGCGGGGTGCTGGCTGTACTTTGTCTGCCAGTGGTTTCTGGAGAACGAGGCACTGCCACTGACCATCGGGTTGCTATTCATCGTAATCGTCCGGATGCTGGCGGTTCGCTTCGATATTCGCCTGCAAAGGGACCCGGGCAACCAATAGGCACTTTTCTGTAATCCTGAACTGTCAATCATCCCTTGGCCTGAGAAAGCTCAGACGGTAACATTGCCGTTTTTTCACGCAATTCAAAACCGTTCGACTCAAACCGGGCCCAAACCCCAACTTCCAGCATCCTGTGAGGCAGACATCCGTCATGCTTGAACGACTGTTCCAACTCCAGGCCCACGGCACCACTGTTCGTAAAGAAGTGGTTGCGGGCATCACCACCTTCCTGACCATGGCCTACATCATCGTGGTCAACCCGAGCATCCTGTCGTCCACCGGCATGGACTTCGGCGCGGTTTTCGTGGCCACCTGCCTGGCAGCCACCATTGGCACCCTGATCATGGGTCTGTGGGCCAACTACCCGATTGCCCTGGCGCCCGGCATGGGCCTGAATGCGTTTTTCTCGTTCACGGTTGTCGGCAGCATGGGCTACAGCTGGGAAGTGGCGCTGGGCGCGGTGTTCCTGTCTGGCTTCATTTTCTTCATCCTGAGCGTGGTGAAGATCCGGGAGTGGTTGATCAACAGTATCCCGATGTCCCTGCGCTTCGGCATCTCCGCCGGTATCGGCTTCTTCCTTGCCCTGATTGCCCTGAAAAATGCCGGTGTCGTGGTTGATCACCCCGCGACCCTGGTGGGCATGGGCGACATCAAGGTGGCCGAGAGCCTGTTGTTCTTCGGTGGCTTTGTCCTGATCTGCGCCCTGTCATTCCGTCAGATTACCGGCGCCGTGATGATCGGCATTCTCGCCATTACCGTGATTGCCATGATGCTGGGCATGGTTGAATACAAAGGCTTCGTCTCCGCACCACCGAGTATTGCCCCGACCTTCATGCAACTGGACCTGGCGGGCGCCCTCAACGTCGGCATGATCAGCGTGATCTTCGCCTTCCTGTTCGTGGACCTGTTTGATACCTCCGGTACCCTGATCGGTGCCGCCCAGCGGGGCGGCCTGCTGGACAAGGACGGCAAGCTGCCGCGTCTGGGCCGGGCACTGATGTCCGATTCCGTCGCCACCATGTCCGGCGCGGCGTTGGGCACCTCGACCACCACCAGTTACATTGAATCCACCGCCGGCATTTCCGCCGGTGGTCGCACCGGCCTGACCGCCGTCGTGGTCGCAGTGCTCTTCCTGGCGTGTCTGCTGTTGTCGCCGATTGCCAGCATTATTCCGCCCTATGCCACCGCGCCGGCGCTGCTGTATGTGGCCGTGCTCATGGCCAGCGGGCTGAAACTGGTAGACTGGGACGACATTACCGACTCAGCTCCGGCAATTGTCACAGCCCTGACCATGCCACTGACCTTCTCCATCGCCAACGGCATTGCCCTGGGCTTCATTACCTATGCGGTGATCAAGGCATTGTCCGGCCGCTGGTCTGATCTCAACGCCAGTGTCGTAACCATTGCCGTTGTCTTCGTTCTGAAATTCATGTTCCTGGATGTCGCCTGAGCGGCATCCTGACCTGTTACCGGATCTCCCATGGATTACTTCTCCGAAAGCATCAAACAGGCCATCCGCACCGTTCCGGACTGGCCGAAACCGGGCGTGACCTTCCGTGACATCACCACGGTCCTGCAGGACAAGACTGCATTCCGCAAGCTCATCGACGCCTTTGTACACCGCTACCACGGCGAGAAGATCGATGCGGTAGCCGCCGTCGACGCCCGTGGTTTCATCATCGGTTCGGCCCTGGCCTATGAGCTCAACGCTTCCCTGGTCCTGGTACGGAAGAAAGGCAAGCTGCCCTTCGATACCCTGGTGGAGGACTACGAACTGGAATACGGCACCGCGTCGGTGGAACTGCACAAGGATGCATTCAAGTCCGGCGACAAGGTGGTCCTGGTGGATGACCTGATCGCCACCGGCGGCACCATGCTCGCAGCCTCCCGCCTGATCCGCCGCATTGGCGCCGAGATCGTGGAAGTGGCGGCGATGATTGACCTGCCGGACCTGGGTGGCTCCCGGAAGCTGCAGGAAGAAGGTCTTCAGGTCTATACTGTGTGTTCGTTCGAAGGAGACTGATCAACAACACACAGGAGGCGGCCATGCCCGATTACCAACACCACTGGAAAGATGGCACACCGGTCCATCTGCCACTCGGCAAGATCGTATGTATTGGCCGCAACTACGCCGAACACGCCAAGGAACTGAATAACCCGGTTCCGGATGAGCCGCTGCTGTTTATCAAGCCCTCCACAGCAGCGGTTCATATCACCCGCCCCCTGGACATCCCCAAGGACCGCGGCGAGGTTCATTTTGAGACCGAGCTGGCGGTGCTGATTGGCCGCCCTCTGACCAACGCTTCTGCCAGCGAGGCAGAGACCGCCATCCTCGGCTACGGCCTGGCGCTGGACCTCACCCTTCGGGACATTCAGAGCAAACTGAAAGAAAAGGGCCAGCCCTGGGAGCGCGCCAAGGCGTTCGATGGTGCTTGCCCCCTGTCCCCGTTTATCGCCGCCGACAAGTTGCCCAGGGACAACATTCATTTCACCCTGGACATTGACGGCGAACGCCGCCAGACCGGCGACACCCGGGACATGCTCAATCCGATCGTTCCGCTGATCGCCCATATCAGCAGCCAGTTTTCCCTGATGCCCGGCGATGTGGTGCTGACAGGCACCCCGAAAGGGGTCGGTCCACTCCAGTCCGGCCAGACCCTGACCCTGGAGCTGGAGGACTTGCTGTTCCTGCAAACGAGGGTAACCTGAAGGGTCGTGGCTGACTGTTGTCAGTGACGATCTCCCTACCGCCAACGGACGTATAAGTGGCATGGCAAGAAAACCGGTTACCTCCCGAACAGGGCGCTTCTTCAAACTCGCAGGCATGACCGCCTCCGTGGCTGGCCAATACGCCGGTCAGCGGGCGCGGCGTATGTTCCGCACAGAAAACGACGAAGGCGCCCAGAGCGAAAGCTATACCCGCATGGCCGGCCAGATCGCGGACACCCTGGGCGAACTCAAGGGCGCGGTGATGAAAGTCGGCCAGATTGCGTCCCAGACCCAGGACTTCCTGCCCCGGGAATTTTCCGAGGCACTGGAAAAGCTTCAGAAAGAAGCCCCGCCCATGCCCTTCGAGGTGATTGTCGAGCAGATTGAATCGGAGCTGGGCAAACCCCTGGGGGAACTCTACGAATACGTGCAGGAAACGCCCTACGCCTCTGCCAGCATTGGCCAGGTGCACCGGGCCCGGTTGCACGATGGCACCGATGTGATCGTGAAGGTCCAGTACCCCGGGGTTGATGAGTCCTGTGACTCGGATCTCAAGCAGCTTCGAATGACGCTGCGCCTGGGTGGCTTGCTGAAAATGCCCAAGGAGTCGGTGGACCAACTGTTCGCGGAAATCCGCGAGCGCCTTCACGAAGAGCTGGATTACGAGAACGAAGCCAGGAACATCGGTCTGTTCCGGAAATTCCATGAGGATCAGCCCTGGGTGCTGATTCCGGCTGCGATCGACAGCCACTCGACCCGTCGGGTTCTGACCCTGGAACTGGTGGAGGGCGACCACGTCAGCCAGGTAACGCCGGACCGGTACGACCAGGACACCATCAACCTTATCGGGCACCGGATTTTCATGATCATGGCGGATCAGTTATTCCGCTTCCAGTGCATCCATGGCGATCCCCACGCGGGTAACTTTGCCTATCGCCCGGATGGCAGCATCATCCTTTATGATTTCGGCTGTGTGAAGAAGCTGAAGCCGGAAATTGTGCAAGCTTACCGAAAGGCCCTGATCGCGGCGCTGCAGGAAGACTATGAGGCCCTCGACCGGCACCTGATCGACCTGGGTGCCCGGGTTGGCAGCCAGCCGGCGGTGGATGAGGCCTATTACGCCATGTGGCGGGATATTCTCATCGTTCCGTTCGAGGGCGACGAGCCCTATGATTTTGCCGAGGCGGATATTCACAAGCACGTGGCGGCCAAGACCAGCACGGTGTTCAAGTACCTGGATTACTTCAAGCCGCCGGTGGAGAGCATCTTTATCGACCGCATGATCGCCGGGCATTATTGGATGCTGAAGCGGCTGGGGGTGCAGGCGGCGTTTCGGGTGGAGTTGGAGAAATATCTGAAGATGGGGTCAGATGAAGGCGCTCATCTGACCCCTGAGTAAGACTGAGCGTTAAGTCGGGGTCAGATGAAAGCTTTCATCTGACCCCATATTAACCGACCCCGGAGCAAGGCATAGAGCTGGTTGCCAGGTCGGGGTCTGAAGAAAACCTTCTTCTGACCCCATTTTCACCTACCGGTTACCCGCCAACCTGGACACCCACTCGGCAACCCCCTCACTGGCGCCCTTGCGAATCACATGGGCGCGGGACACAGACGCCGGCTCGCCGGGATCGATCACGGTAATCGGCACATCCATATCCACCTCATACACCAGCCCCGCCGCGGGATAGACCTGCAGCGAGGTGCCCACGATCAGCAGGTAGTCGGCCGTGCGAACTATCTCTGCGGCCTTTTCCAGCATCGGCACTTCCTCGCCAAACCAGACAATATGCGGCCGGAGCTGTTCGCCGCGATCGCAGCAGTCACCGGGATTAATATCGTTGTAACCGATGTCATACACCGGCTCCGGATGCACCGAACTGCGGGCCTTGGTCAGCTCACCGTGGAGATGGATCACGTTGGAGGAACCGCCCCGCTCGTGCAGGTCGTCCACGTTCTGGGTCACGATGGTCACCCGGTAGCGTTTCTCCAGCTCCGCCAGCAGGCGGTGGGCCTGGTTGGGCTGGGCGTCCTTCAGCTGGCGGCGACGTTCGTTGTAGAACGTCAACACCAGCTCCCGGTTACGCTCGAAGGCTTCAGGCGTGGCCACGTCATACACACTGTGCTGCTCCCACAACCCGCCATTATCCCGGAAAGTGGAGAGGCCGCTTTCGGCGCTGATGCCAGCGCCGGTGAGTACGACGATATGGTCCTGCATCAGTCGAAGATCTTGCCCGGGTTCATGATGCCGTTGGGGTCGAATACCTGCTTGATGCCCTTCAGGTAGGCGATTTCCGCCTCACTGCGGGTGTACTGCAGGTACGGCTTCTTGGTCATGCCCACGCCGTGTTCGGCAGAGACACTGCCCTCGTAGCGCTGGACGATCTCGAACACCCACTTGTTCACCTGCTGGCATTTCTCGAAGAAGTCTTCCTTCTCCATGCTCTCCGGCTTGAGGATGTTCAGGTGCAGGTTGCCGTCGCCAATGTGGCCGAACCAGATGATCTCGAAATCCGGATAATGCTCGGTCACCACGTTGTCGATTTCCTCGAGGAAACCCGGCACTTTGGACACCACCACAGAGATGTCGTTCTTGTAGGGGATCCGGGGCGCGATGGACTCGGAAATGCGCTCCCGCAGCTGCCACAGGTTCTGGGCCTGGGTTTCGCTTTGGCTGATCACGCCGTCCAGCACCCAACCCTCTTCAACACACTGCTCGAACAGCGCCATGGCATCGTCCATCACCTGGTCGGATACCGCCTCGAACTCCAGCAGCGCGTAGTAAGGCGCCTCGGTCTCGAACGGCGCCTGCACCTGGCCGTGGGCCAGAACGTGCTGCATGGCCTCATGGGAAAAGAATTCGTAGGCGGTCAGGTCCAGCTTCTTCTGGAAGGCCTGGAGCACATCCATGGTGTTGGTCAGGTCGTTCAGGCCCAGCACCAGCACGGTCAGATCGTCCGGCTTGCGGGTCAGCTTCATGGTGGCTTCGGTGATAAAGCCCAGGGTACCTTCGGCGCCGATAAAGAGGTGACGCAGATCGTAACCGGTGTTGTTTTTCGCGAGGTCTTTGTTGAGATCCAGAACGTCGCCTTTACCGGTCACCACTTTCAGCCCGGCAACCCAGTCCCGGCTCATGCCGTAGCGGATGACCTTGATGCCACCGGCGTTGGTGGACAGGTTACCGCCGAGTTGGCTGGACCCGGCGGACGCGAAATCCACCGGGTAATAGAGGTCATTCTCCTCGGCAAAGTTCTGCAGCTGCTCGGTCACCACGCCGGCCTGACAGCGAACGGTGCGGTCACTGGCGTTGAAATCGAGGATCTGATTCATGTTATCGAACGCCACCACGACCTCTCCATTGGCCGCAACCGCGCCGGCACTCAGGCCGGTGCGACCACCGGAGGGCACCAGGGCCACCTGATTCTCGTTAGCGAACTTCACCAGTGCCTGCACCTGCCCGGTGGTCTTGGGCAGCGCGATGGCCAGGGGCTTGGGTGGGTAAATCTTGGTCCAGTCCTTGCCGTAGGTGTCCAGGTCCGCCGGGTCGGTCAACACCTTGCCCGGGTTGTCGCCAGTGGTAATCAGCTCTTTGAGAGAAGCAATGATCTGTTCGGAACTCATGTCTGCGTCATTCTCGTCAGGGTTGGGCCGGGGCCTGTTGATACGCCATTCACAGGGAATTGATTCAGGCAAACCGGTGCGCTGTGAAACTCTGCGTTTATGGTATCATACCGCCCCTGTTCTGTGAGCCAGCCTGACGATCTCTGGCTCCAGGTCATTTCATGTGACGAAAGGTTCGGAAGCAATCCAATGTCAAATACGTCTCTCGAAAAGAGCAAAATCCGGATCCTGCTGCTGGAAGGCGTGCATCAATCTGCCATTGATACCCTGAATGCCGCGGGTTACACCAACATCGAGTATCTGACCCACTCACTGGGCGAAGAAGAGCTGATCGAGAAAATTGCCGATGCGCATTTCATCGGTATCCGCTCGCGCACCCAGCTGACCGAGAAAGTATTTGAAGCCGCCCAGAAACTGGTGGCGGTAGGTTGCTTCTGTATCGGCACCAACCAGGTGGACCTGAAAGCGGCCACCCGTCGCGGCATCGCCGTGTTCAACGCACCTTTCTCCAACACCCGCTCCGTTGCCGAGCTGGTGCTGGCCCAGGCCATCCTGTTGCTGCGGGGCGTCCCGGAAAAGAATGCCATGGCCCACCGTGGCGAATGGCTGAAGTCTGCCAAGAACAGCTTCGAAATCCGCGGCAAGAAGCTCGGCATCATCGGCTATGGCAACATTGGCACCCAGTTCAGCGTGCTGGCCGAAAGCCTGGGCATGGATGTCTATTTCTACGACGTGGTTTCCAAACTGCCGATCGGTAACGCCACCCAGGTCGGCACCCTGCAGGAACTGCTGAACATTGCGGATGTCGTGTCCCTGCACGTACCGGAGACCCCGGCCACCAAGTACATGTTCAAGAG
>JAAZVL010000247.1 GCA_018623515.1 Marinobacter sp. | reverse complement strand
CCACACGTAGAAGGTAATAAAGAATGCAATCCAGGTCAGGTGCAGCGCCTTGATCTCGGCGTTCCTGAAACGGAAGACGTCTGCGACTTTCATGTCAGCCTCCTTGGGCTATCAAACGGAATCTTGGTAGTGGCCGATTCAACGACTGGGCAAAATGAGGAGCGGACACTGGATCCTGCGCGCAAGAAATGAGCTCACGCTGCCGAAGGTCATGTAATCCAGTTCGTCCACGAAATAGGTAAGCGAGCGGGCAATGAACCCGCCATCCGGCTCATGGCTGTGGCGGGCAATCACCAGCATCTCCGGATGGATCTTTTTCTCGGCGGCATACAGGAGCATCTTGCGGGGATCCCCCTCGAGCAGCATGGTCTCTGCGGCCACGTCCTCGTTCTGGCACACCTCCATGGCCTCGCTCAGGTAATCTTTCAGCTCCGAGACTTCCTGCTGGAACAGGTCTTCATTACCCGAGGTGATGTCCCGCGGGTTTTCCGCCACGGCCACCAGGGTCAACTGTGGTTTCAGGTCGCGAAACATGGTGATGGTTTGCGCCAGCGCGAGCCTGGCATTGCGCGATCCGTCATAGGCAATCATGATTTTCATGGGCTTCTCCGAAGGCTGTTGTCCGCCCCCCGGAAGGGGCATCAATTGATATCTGTCAGCCATTAGCCCACATTCCCTGACTCTCCATAATTGATATAACTCAACGCTTCAGGCGCGTACCCCACGAGAGAAATCAAGCACCTATCCCCTTGCCGGCCAAACCTGTCGTTTTCCTACCACCACTGCATCCAAGTGGAGGTACCTCCAATGCCCCGCATGAAAAAACCCTGTATTTGTTATGGTTAAAGCATCATTCAATGCAGGAATGGAGGGCTGCCATGACCACTACCCCGACACGACCACAGCAGTACCGGGCACTGGGCCTCTCGACCTTCTCGTTCACCCTGTGCTTCGCGGTATGGACCATCTTTTCCATCATCGGGATCCGGATTGCCGAGGACCTGGGGCTTTCCGATACCCAGCTCGGACTGCTGATGGCCACCCCGATCCTTACCGGCTCCATCAGCCGCTTATTCCTGGGTATCTGGACCGACCGCTACGGCGGGCGCTGGGTGTTCGGCATCCTGATGCTCACTACCGCCGCTTGCGTGTACCTGCTCACTTTTGCCACCACTTACCCCATGCTCCTGGTTGGTGCCCTGGGCGTTGGCCTGGCCGGGGGCTCGTTCATTGTCGGGGTGGCGTACACTGCCGCGTGGTTCGAGAAGGAGCGCCAAGGCACAGCGCTGGGTATCTTCGGTGCGGGTAATGTCGGCTCTGCGGTCACCAACTTCGGCGCACCGTTCCTGCTGGTAGCCTTCGGCTGGGAGCAGACTGCCCAGATCTACGCGACGGTGCTGGCCATCATGGGCGTGGTGTTCATTATCCTCGCCAGGGAAGATCCGCTTGCCGCAGAGCGCGGTGGCGAGAAGGCCAAGTCCTTCATGGAACAAATGGAGCCGCTCAGGGAATTGAGGGTCTGGCGCTTTGCCCTTTACTACTTTTTCGTATTCGGCGCCTTCGTGGCCCTGGCCCTGTGGCTGCCGCACTACCTGATCGGCGTGTACGGCCTCGATATCAAGACCGCCGGCATGATCGCGGCGCTCTATACCATCCCCGCTTCCCTGTTCCGGATTCTTGGCGGCTGGCTCTCGGACCGCTTCGGCGCCCGGCGCGTGATGTACTGGACATTCGGCGCCTCGGTCATCGCCACCTTCCTGCTCAGCTACCCGCCCACCGACTACGTGGTCCACGGCATTGAAGGCGACATCCGGTTCACCCTGGACATGAGCCTGCCGATGTTCGTGGTGCTGATATTTACCCTCGGTTTCTTCATGTCCCTGGGCAAAGCGGCGGTTTACAAGCACATCCCGGTGTATTACCCCATGCATGTCGGCGCCGTGGGCGGCGTTGTCGGCATGATCGGCGGGTTGGGCGGCTTCATCCTGCCACTGGCGTTCGGTGCCCTGAACGACATCACCGGTATCTGGCAGAGCTGTTTCATGCTCATGTTCGTGATCGTGGCTGCCGCGTTGATATGGATGCACTACGCCATCCGGACCGCAGAACGCGAAGAGTGGGCCGCCCATGAGGAACGGACCGATCTGCCGGAACTGGCCACTCCGCACCTGTTCTATCCGTTCCATCGAAAGCCACCGGAAAACATGGACCCGCAGCCACCGAAAACCTGAACGGTGCCGGGCCCCGGTTTCTCTCCTGCAGGCAGAACCTGCCTCTACTGCCCCCGGCCTCCGGGGGCTTTTTTTGCTGGTATACTGGGCCGGCTAACCAAGTGAGGACATCATGGCGAAGTGGCTGGTCAAGACAGAACCTTCCGAATGCGGCATCGAGGATTTTGCCCGGGCGCCGGAACAATCCATCCCCTGGGACGGTGTCCGCAATTATCAGGCGAGAAACTTCCTGAGGGAGATGGACGAAGGGGACGAGGTGTTCATCTACCATTCCAGCTGCAAACACATCGGCATTGCCGGCGTTGTGGAGGTGGTGAGGAGCGCCTATCCGGACCCGACCCAGTTTGATGAAACCTCTGACTATTACGATCCCAAGAGCACCCGGGACAAGCCACGCTGGGATGCCGTGGACCTGAAGTTCGTCCGCACACTGCCGCGGCTGATCCCGCTGGACGAACTCAAGGCCCTCCCCGGTCTCGAGAACCTGCCCCTGGTGCGTAAAGGCAACCGGTTATCGGTGATGCCGGTGAGCGAATCGGAATGGCAGATCATCCTCGGCCAGACCTGAGCCAATCGTGACGTCAGGGTAAATACCCTACCCCCAACACCCGCCAGCCATTAGAATTGGCGCCGGTTTTCTTTAAGCGGAGCTCCAGCATGTCCCCGGAACTGAGTCCTGTCGCCGGTTTCAACACCCTGCGCCGGATTGAATCCAGCAAAATCTTCCAGGGCGCGGTCATTGCCATCATCATTCTGTCGGCACTGACCATCGGCGCCAAGACCTATGACCTGCCACCGCTGGTGGAGCAGAGTCTGACGGTGATGGACAACGCCATCACCGTATTCTTCCTGGTCGAGATCCTGTTCCGGTTTGCCGCCTGCCCGACCAAGCGCCGGTTCCTGCTCGATGGCTGGAACCTGTTCGATACCATCGTGGTGATCGGCAGCCTGATTCCCCTGGACAATTCCGAGGCGGTATTGCTGGGCCGCCTGTTGCGGGTGTTCCGGGTCCTGCGCCTGGTCTCCGTGGTGCCGGAGCTCCGGTTCCTGATCAATTCCCTGCTCAAGGCCATCCCGCGCATGGGCTACATCGCCCTGCTGATGTTCATCATCTTCTACATCTATGCCGCCATGGGCGCGCTGTTCTTTGCCGAGGTGGACAAGGAACTGTGGGGGGATGTCGCCATCGCCATGCTTACGCTGTTCCGGGTGGCGACCTTCGAGGACTGGACCGACGTGATGTACGCCACCATGGAGCAGTATCCGCTCAGCTGGCTGTACTACCTGACCTTCATCTTCCTGACCGCCTTCGTGTTCCTGAATATGATGATCGGCGCCATCCTGGAAGTAATGGGCGAGGAGCAGAATGCCAAGCAGGCCCAGAAGGCCCACGATGAAAGGGATGAAATCGCGCGTCAGCTCCAGGCGGTGCAGGCCCAGTTACAGGAGCTGACCCGGCAGATCTCGGAAAAGCGTTGATCAGCCGAACACCGGCTTGGCCATGGCCAGATGGAAAATGGCGCCGATCTGGACAAACGCCAGAATGGCTGCAAATACACGTACCGGCTTTCCCAGGGTGGTTTTCAGGGCAAACAGGCCAGCGACGATATAGCCGATCAACAGGAAGATCTTGGCCGTCAGCCAGCCGTGGACGAAAGGCATCCAGGGTGTCACGAACAGCAGGCTGAT
>JAAZVL010000065.1 GCA_018623515.1 Marinobacter sp. | reverse complement strand
TGCGCCAGGGTCTGGGGTTATCGGTGCTTTTACTGGTGCCGCTCGGGGTAACCCTGTTCCTGAAGCATCCGGCCAGCGACGCCATGGCTATTACCACGGGCCTGCTGATCCTGCTCACCGTGGCGGCCCTCTACACCTGGCACTACGGCCACATGGCCCAGTCCGCTGAGGATCTGGCAATTACAGACCCTGTCACCGGGGCCCATAATGCCCGTTTCCTGGACGAAACCCTGCAAAAGGAGATCAGCCGGGCCATTGCCACCGGGCACCCGCTTTCAGTTATCCACCTTGGCCTCGATTATGTGGATGAAGCCAGGGACCTGCACGGCGAAGACGCCATCCAGGTCATATTCCGTGATATGACCCAGCATCTGTTCGGCGTGATTCGCGCTGGCGACACTCTCTACACACTGGACAATGCGGAGTTCTTCCTGGTGCTGCCGTTCACACCGGAGGAGGGCGTCCGGGTAATCGCAGAGCGGATCCGGCGGAACATTGCCGAGCATCAATGGTCGATAGTCGGCAAGGCCACGGTCAGCCTCGGCTGCACGACCCGTGGCAACGGTGATACCCGCACCGACACTCTGCGCAAACGTGCCCGACAGGCCCTGGAAGAGGCCCGCAAGCGCGGCGCCGACTCCGCCTGGTTCAGTCCGGGAGAGACCATAGAGGCATGAGCACCGCCTGGCTGACCGAGCTGACGGCGTGGCTATCAGCCAATCCCGGGCTGTTGGCCGCCGCCCTGTTCCTGACCGCCTTCATCGAGTCCCTCGCGATCGCGGGCATTGTTGTTCCGGGGGTTGCGATCCTGTTCGCTGTTGCGGCTCTGGCAGGTAAATCCGGCATGCCGCTGACCGAGGCCCTGATCTGGGCCGGACTGGGGGCCGTTGCCGGTGACAGCGTCAGTTTTGCCCTGGGCCGACAGTTACAGGGCCGGCTGACGTCGGTCTGGCCTCTGAGTCGCTACCCGGTGTTGATCGGCAAGGGCGAAGCCTTTTTTAACCGGCACGGGGGCAAGAGCGTCGTGATCGGGCGTTTCATCGGCCCTATCCGCCCCATCATCCCACTGATCGCCGGTGCCCTCTGGATGCCGTGGCGACGGTTCCTGGGATTCAACATTGCCTCGGCCATTGGCTGGGCTCCGGTCTACATCCTGCCGGGTTTTGTTGTCGGCAGCGCACTTCAGAGTGAACTGCGGCCCCCCGCCCATTTCTACGCCGTCATGGGTGTCAGCCTTGCCGCCCTGTTCCTGGTCTATCTGATCATGATCCGCTTCCAGATGGGGCTGGGCGAAGGCGGGCGGGCCTACCGCTGGTTCGAGCAGCGGATGAGGCAGTATGAATTGTCACACCGCTTCTGGCGCCTTTATACCAACGATCGCCCCGCCCGAGAGGGGGAGTTTCCGCTGGCCTCTGTCCTGATGGCGGTGGCCGCTTCCGGCCTGCTGTTGATCTGGGGGCAACTGACGATACACGGAGTATTGGAGCCTTTTAACCAGTTGGCCCTGGACTGGTTCCGACAGTTGCGACAACCGCTGCTCGATGGCCCGGCCATTGCGTTTACCCTGATCGGCGACCCTGCGGTTCTGGTCACCGCGTCCGTGCTGGCGCTCCTGGTACTTGGTTTTCGGGGTTACTATGCCGCCGCCCTGCACATTTTGTTCGCTGCCGCCCTGACGGCTATCCTGGTGTGGCTGCTCAAGTCGACTCTGGGCATACCCCGCCCGGACCAGGTATTTCAACCGCCCTCCTCCGGAGCCTTTCCGAGTGGACATAGTGCGGGTATCACGGTGTTTGTCACGATGCTGGCCGGATTTGTCGCCGGGGAGACCAGACACCGGAAACGCTGGCAGTCCTACGTGCTGTTCTCGCTGCCGCTATTACCGGTGGCCCTCAGCCGCCTGTACCTGGGGGTGCACTGGTTTACGGATATCATCGGGGGAATACTGCTGGGGCTGGCGATTACCGGCCTGGTGCGGGCCAGCTACAGCCGCTTTGACAGGGTACCCATCCACACCGATGGCTTCACCCTGGCAGCCCTCTTGTTATGGGTAATGTTTACTGCCAGTTACCTGCATGAACGCTGGCGGGATGCGGTGACGGAATATTCCCGGGAGCCGGTCCCGGAGCAGATCACCCCTCTTCCAGCGCCTCCAGCAGACCTTGCAGGCGACTGAGCCGTTCCAGCGGGTCCTGAAGCTCCACCAGCCGCTGCTTTTCCTGTTTATCCAGCGGCAGGAGCTCCGTCAACCGCCAGCCCACATCCCGGGCATCCTCGTAGTCGACCTCCATGGCGAGGTCGCGGATGACCGGATGCCTGAACAGAGCCTGCAGCACCGAGGGCAGCTCGATGTAACGCTCGGGCACCTCGCTCCGTGCTTCCTCAAGCAGGCACTCCACATCGCCCACATTCAGACCATCATCCTGCTGCCAGCTCCGAACCACGGATACCTTGGTCTCGCCCTCAACGGTAATGCCTAGCAGCCCGTTCTCGAGTTGCTGAAAATCGATGATCCTGACGTAGGTCCCGATATCGTAGAAACGGGCGACCGGGCCGGCCTCCTCGCCGTCCCTGAGCAACACCACGACGAAGCCACGGTCTTCCTTAAGGCATCGGGTCAGCATATCGATGTAGCGCGGCTCGAACAGCTGAAGCGGAATGCGCCCCCGGGGCAGGACAATGGAATTCAGTGGGAACAGGGGGACATGCATGTTTGGAGTGGTCATCGCGTCAGCAGGAGGAATTGTTGGCTTGCTCCAAAGAAAGAATATCAGAAGCATACCTTGTTTCCAGTGACCAGGGGCGACAAAAACAACCATGCGCCCCGGGCCGAATCTGGTATCCTCTGTTTTTTACGGAATTTGTCAGGTAACAACAGAGAGACCAGAACACATGCCTCAGTATCGTTCGCGGACATCCACAGCCGGTCGTAACATGGCCGGTGCCCGCGCCCTCTGGCGCGCTACCGGTATGAAAAACGAGGATTTCGGCAAGCCGATTATCGCGGTCGCCAACTCCTTCACCCAGTTCGTACCGGGCCACGTGCACCTGAAGGATCTGGGGCAACTGGTGTGCCGTGAAATTGAAGCCGCCGGCGGGGTGGCCAAGGAATTCAACACCATCGCGGTGGACGACGGCATCGCCATGGGCCACGACGGCATGCTCTATTCCCTGCCGTCGCGGGAGATCATTGCCGATTCCGTGGAGTACATGGTCAACGCCCACTGTGCCGACGCCCTGGTGTGCATTTCCAACTGCGACAAGATCACCCCGGGCATGCTGATGGCGGCCATGCGCCTCAACATTCCGACCATCTTTGTTTCCGGCGGGCCCATGGAGGCCGGCAAGACCAAGCTATCCGAGCACAAGCTGGACCTGGTGGACGCCATGGTCATCGCTGCGGACCCGAACGCCAGCGACGAGCAGGTGGAAGAGTATGAGCGCAGTGCCTGCCCGACCTGCGGCTCCTGCTCCGGCATGTTCACCGCCAATTCCATGAACTGCCTGACCGAGGCCATTGGCCTGGCCCTGCCCGGCAACGGCTCACTGCTGGCCACCCATGCTGACCGCAAACAGCTGTTCCTTAAGGCCGGCCGCCAGATTGTCGAGAATGCCCGCCGCTACTACGAGGAAAACGACGCCAGCGTGCTGCCCCGCAGCATCGGCTCCCAGGCGGCCTTCGAGAACGCCATGACCATGGACATCGCCATGGGCGGATCCACCAACACCATCCTGCACCTGCTGGCCGCGGCCCAGGAAGGCGGCGTGGACTTCGACATGGCCGACATCGACCGGCTGTCCCGCCACGTACCCCAGCTGTGCAAGGTGGCGCCCAACTCCCCGAAATACCATATGGAAGACGTCCACCGGGCCGGCGGCATCATGGGCATCCTGGGTGAGCTGGAACGGGGCAACCTGATCAACACCGATCTGCCCACCGTTCACAGCAAGACCATGAAGGAAGCCCTGAAAACCTGGGACATCATGCGCTCCCCGCCCCCGGAAGTGGTGGAGTTCTACAAGGCTGGTCCGGCGGGTATTCCCACCCAGACCGCTTTCAGCCAGAACACCCGCTGGCCGAGCCTGGACGGTGACCGGGAAAACGGCTGCATCCGCTCGGTGGCCAACGCCTATTCCACCGAGGGTGGACTGGCCGTGCTTTACGGCAATATCGCCCGGGACGGCTGCGTGGTAAAGACGGCCGGTGTTGATGAAAGTATCTATGTATTTGAAGGCAAGGCCCGGGTGTTCGAGAGCCAGGATTCGGCGGTCGCCGGCATTCTGGGCGACGAAGTCAAACCGGGCGACGTGGTCATCATCCGGTACGAAGGGCCCCGGGGCGGGCCCGGCATGCAGGAAATGCTCTACCCGACCAGCTACCTGAAGTCCAAGGGTCTGGGCAAGGACTGCGCCCTGCTGACGGATGGCCGCTTCTCCGGCGGCACCTCCGGCCTGTCAATCGGACACGCTTCCCCGGAAGCGGCAGCCGGTGGCGCGATTGGCCTGATCGAGAACGGCGATACCATCCTGATCGACATCCCCAACCGCTCCATCAATGTCCAGGTGGACCAGCAGGAACTGGACCGCCGTCGTGAGGCCCGCGATGCCAAGGGCTGGAAGCCGGACCTGCCCCGCGACCGGAAGGTCTCGGCAGCACTCAAGGCCTATGCCCTGCTGGCGACCAGCGCCGACAAGGGCGCGGTCCGGGATCTGTCAAAACTCGACTGATCCTCCCGGCCAGCGAGAAAAAAGCCCGCCAGGCATCAACCTGGCGGGCTTTTTTCGGGCTGCCAACCAGTGGCATTACCAGAGTGACCAGCCACCGTCCTCGTCTTCCTCGATGGCGTCCTTCTCTCCGGATTCCTGCGCAGGCTCAGTGGAAGCGGCGCTCGATGCCGATTCTTGCGCACCCTGTGACCCACTCTGGGCCGGCGCCGCAGCGACCTGAACAGTGATCATTCCGAGCGCCTTCCGGGTTTCCTCGTTCAGGGCACCGGTAGCCTGAAGGCCCTGATCTTTCTGGAACTGGGTCAGCGCGGCACGGGTCCTGTCATCCATCCCGGAGCTGACGTTAGTGATATTGTAACCGGCACCGTATAACGCATTTTTCAATGCCACGGTGTCGTCTGCATGGGCCACGGGCGCGAGGCCCAGGGTAACCGCCACACCGGCTGCAGCCAGAAGGCGACCGAAAGAACGGGTCGTATTCTTCATGGTACTCACCTGCACTTCTCCTGATGCCTTCACGACATCGGTCTTTTCTTGTTGTGTGGTGCCTATCTCCACAGGCTGGGGCAAACAATGAATACCCTATCACAGTTTGCTGCCGGGCCGGTTGCCGCGGTTCTCATCTTCGGATTCCGGCCCGGTGGCGGGATGACGGACCGTTTGCGCCTCATGCCCGAATTCCCGGATAAAAATCCCCCAGAAAGCCATGAACAGGGCCGCAACCAGAGGCCCCATGACGAAGCCATTGATACCGAACATGACAATGCCGCCAAGGGTCGACAGCAGGACTATGTAATCCGGCAACTTGGTGTCCCGCCCAACCAGCACCGGCCGCAGGAGGTTATCGGCAAGACCGATCACCACGACACCGAACACGGTCAGGACGACGGCCGGAACAATGTCACCAACCGCTGCCAGGTATATGGCCGCCGGCACCCAGACCAGGGCAGCGCCGACCGCCGGCAGCAGCGATACGATGGCCATCACCACGCCCCACAACAGCGCACCGGTGATACCAAGAACCCAGAAGATCAGGCCGCCCAGGGCGCCCTGAATAATGGCGATCAGCAGATTGCCCTTGACCGTTGCCCGGGTGACCTCGGCGAACTTGGCAAACAGCAGGCGCTCACGTTCATCGCCCAGGGGCAGTGCCCGGATGATCAGCTCCACCAGCTGGTGACCGTCCCTTAACAGGAAAAAGGCCAGGTACACCATCAGGGCCAGGCCCATAAAGAACTGGAAGGTATTCTGGCCGATCCCGAGGGCCTGTTTGGCCAGGAACTGGCTGCCGCCGACGAACAGGCTGACAGCCCGGTCCCGCAACTCGGTAAAACTGATGTCAAACTGCGCCAGGAACGCCTGGATCGCAGGGAAGGACTGGTTCACCTGGTCGATATATTCCCCCGGGCGGATCTCGCCGCGCTGGATCTGCTGGTACAGCTCCATGCCCTGGGCAACCAGGGAGGTCACCAGAACCAGCACCGGAATCACCACGATCACCATGCAGAACACCAGGGTAATCAGCGCATTGGTATTGGGCCGCTCCCCCAGCCAGCGGGTCAAAAGATTCTGTACCGGATGGAAGATGAGCGCGATCGCCACTGCCCAGAAAATAGGACCGAAAAAGGGCTTCATCAGAAACACAAACGCGAGGGAGACGCCCACAAGCAAGGCCAGAAAAGTCCGTGTTTCAAGTTTTGCGTACATAGGTCAGTTCTTCCCAAAGCAGTGAACGGTAACCGGGGTCTGTGCGGTTACTCCGGCCCGATAGCCTACCACGATGACATGGCCACTGTAGCCTGCTTCAGGTTATAGTGATCGGTTACGGGTTAACCGACAAACGGGTCACATTATTGGAACTGGAAACCTTTACCACCGAAACCGCCCTTGATGCCGCAACCGAGCTTCAGCGCGTGCTGGCGGCCAGAACCCATCGCCGCAAGGTAATGGGGCAGGAGGTGCTGGTACCGGGCCAACTCGGGGAGGCTCTGCAGCTACCGAGAATCATCAACCGCCTGCAGAGCAAGCAACAGAAACAGCGGGAACAGGGCCTGGACGATTTCCAGGAGCTCTGGCCCACCCTGTCTCCGCGCACCCGGCAGAAGGTGCTCGACGCCATCGGCTGGTACGACCCCAAGGAGCTTGATTGGGACGACAAACGCTCCAACCGGCGACCGGTGGTCGATCCGGATAAAGGATCCGTATAGAGATGGAAATCTCAGCGAAGGGCCGACTCTGTATTGTCATACTCTGGCCCTAGTCTGAAACTATCAGGAGGATATTTATGACTGAACACACCCACTACAACGCCATTCTGGCGGAAGGCAGTGCCGTGCCGACCCTGCTTTGCGGCCATTGCCGCTCCATTCTTTCCCGCGCCCGCATGTTCCGCAACAAGGGCGAGAATCAGCAGGATATCCAGTGTCGGGTCATCGCCCTGTGCTCGGCCGACGATTGCGGTGCCGTGAACTGCTGTGACAACGCCATGGCAGAGATCGACAACCCGGACCGCCTGCTCGATCTGGCGTGCTGATTCAAACGGGCTACGCACTGTTACGCAACTCAAACACATGAAACAGCCATCTGATTTATCCTGATTTGCGAGAATTGTCATAACGGCAATTGCGCAACCTATCAGTCAGGACAGTCGATGGCATGCGTATTCTGAGAACCGACGAAGCCCGCTTTCAGGGTC
The DNA here is from genome assembly GCA_018623515.1 of Marinobacter sp. Classification (GTDB taxonomy): domain Bacteria; phylum Pseudomonadota; class Gammaproteobacteria; order Pseudomonadales; family Oleiphilaceae; genus Marinobacter. Next base: position 6,694 of record JAAZVL010000065.1, on the reverse strand, counting down.
TGCCGAATTACCCTTTTGCTCCCAACTATCTTGACGTAGAGCCCAACCTGAGAATGCACTACGTCGATGAAGGCCCCCGCGGTGCTTCCCCGGTGCTGATGCTCCATGGTGAGCCATCCTGGTCATACCTGTACCGACACATGATTCCGTTCATTGCCGAAGCGGGCCACCGGGCACTCGCTCCGGATCTCATCGGGTTCGGAAAATCGGACAAGCCTGCAGCAATGGCAGATTACAGTTATGAGCGCCACATGGCCTGGCTGGGAAGCTGGATTGAAAAGCTGGACCTGAAGGACATCACCCTGGTGTGTCAGAACTGGGGGTCGTTGCTGGGGCTTCGCCTGGCGGCCGAACATCCCCACCGGTTCCGTTGCATTATCGTGGGGAACGGGATGCTCCCCACCGGCGAGACCCGGGCACCGGCGATGTTTTCCCTGTGGAAGGCCTTTGTCACCCACAGCCCCTGGCTACCGGTCGGGCGCATCGTTCAGCTCGGCACCGAACGGACCCTGAGCAGGGCCGAGCAAGCGGCCTACGAAGCGCCCTTCCCGTCGACAGAATACAAGGCCGGCGCCCGCGCCTTTCCCAAGCTGGTTCCGGTGTCCCGGGACGATCCGGCCGGACTGGCCAACCGGGAGGCCTGGAAAGTGCTGGAGAAATGGCGCAAGCCCTTCATTACCTGCTTCAGCAGCGGCGACCCCATCACCCGGGGAGAAGACCGCTACATGCAGCGGCGGATACCCGGCGCCCATGGCCAGCCCCACATCACCCTCAGGGGCGGACACTTCCTGCAGGAAGACTCCCCCGAAGACTTCGCACGCATCATTATTGATGCCCTGAAATCGGAAATGGCGGCCTGAGCCGCCATTTCAGTGTCAGACTCCGGAACGCCCGGAGCTTCCCCCATCAGGACTGGTGCTTGGGCTGGTATTGACCGGCATCAACCCGGGGACGATCAGGTTCACCCTTCTCGAGCGGCTGACACTCCACCAGGCTGGCCAGTGAGCGGCGGGTCAGTCGCTGGTACTCCTCGGTGCCCTTCTTTTTCCAGGCCACTTCCTTGTCGCTCAGGGTTCGCAGTACCTTCGCCGGTGATCCGACGATCAGGGATGCCGGCTCGCACTGGAATTTGGCCTTGACCAGGGCGCCGGCGCCAACAATCGAGCGGGGCGCAATATGCGCTTCGTCCATCACCACCGCATTCATCCCCACCATCGCGTCTTCACCCACAATGCACCCATGCAGGATCGCACCGTGCCCCACGTGGCCGTTCTTTTCGATCACCGTGTCCATTCCGGGGAAGGCGTGCATCACGCAGGTATCCTGGATGTTCGAGCCTTCCTTGAGGACAACACGACCAAAATCCCCCCGCAGACAGGCGGCCGGCCCCACATAGCAATCCGGTCCGATCCAGACGTCACCAATCAGAACGGCGCTCGGGTGAACATAAGCGGTCGGGTGGACAACCGGGACAACACCTTCAATGCTGTATACGGGCATAACTTTCTCCTGTTGGCAGGGGGGTACCGGCACGGGGCCTTATGGAACCCAAAACGATTGTTGTGATTCATTTTCCGTATCACATTATCCGTTTTTGTATGGAATTTCATGCCCCCGGCAGGCTTAACAACGATCAATTGCCTTCTGAACAGCTATAAAAAACTCAACACTGGAATTTATTTTTCTTTATTTTCATCAAGATAAACAGGCAACGCCTCCCCATAACGCCAAAGCGATACAGAAGTCGATACCATGGATCCTTGACGGGTATCAATTCTGAGATATACTCATTCACGCATTCGACCCTGACAGACCAGAAAGACCAGGGTATGCAGCGCCCGGAATCTTGACCGGCCAAGCCGGCAACTGATGAGACAAAAACAAAGTCACACCGGATTGCTTATGTCAAAAAACCTGCACATCACACCCGCAGGGGTGGTTACGAAAGACATCGATACCACCCCTGCCAATCTTCGCCCGGACACCCGCCGCGTGCTCCGGGGGCTATTCGCCATTCCTGTAACGGGACGCTGAGCGTCCCGAACCATTTCTAGCTACCAACAACGGGACAACACCATGACCCAGCCGAGCATCCTTCTTGAAATAGATCAGGGCGTCGCCCTGCTTACCCTGAACCGACCGGACAACCTCAACAGCTTCAATGTCGAAATGCACGAGCGCATGCGCGATGCCATCGATACCGTCCGCAAGGACGAGACTGTGCGGGTGCTGGTCATCACCGGTTCCGGCCGGGGGTTCTGTGCCGGCCAGGATCTTTCAGATCGCAGCGTTTCCCCGGGCCAGGAAATGCCGGACCTGGGTGCCTCACTGGAGAACTACTACAACCCGATGATGCGCAGCCTTCGCGACCTGCCCATGCCGGTGCTGTGTGCGGTGAACGGTGTGGCCGCCGGCGCCGGCGCCAACATCGCCCTGGCCTGTGACATCACCCTGGCCGCCCGCTCCGCCAGCTTCGTGCAGGCCTTCTGCAAGCTGGGCCTGGTACCGGATTCCGGCGGCACCTGGACCCTGCCCCGGGTAGCAGGCATGGCCCGGGCCAAGGGCATGGCCCTGCTGGGCGACAAGATCGGCGCCGAAAAGGCGGAAAGCTGGGGCATGATCTGGCAATGCGTGGACGATGACCAGCTGATGGAAGAGACCATGAAGCTGGCCCGCCACTTCGCCACCCAGCCCACCAAGGGCCTGGCGCTGATCAAGCAGGCCCTGCACGCCAGCGTCAATAACACCTTTGAAGAACAGATCAACCTTGAGCGGGACCTTCAACGGGAAGCCGGCCGCACCGAGGACTACCGCGAGGGCGTCGCCGCCTTCATGGAAAAACGCACACCGTCGTTCAAGGGGAAATAAACCATGCCGGCACTGGACATCCAAACCAAGGTTGCCGTCATTGGCGCCGGCGCCATGGGCTCCGGCATCGCCCAGGTGGCGGCCCAGGCGGGACACCACGTATTTCTGCATGACCAGCGCGAAGGAGCCGCCGAGGCCGGGCGCGCCGGCATTGCAAAGGTACTGCAACGTCGCGTGGACAAGGGCAAGATGGATCAGCAGGAGCTGGACGCCCTCCTCGCCCGCATCCAGCCTGTGGCCGATCTCGCGGAAGTGGCCGAGAGCGGGCTCGTGATCGAGGCCATTGTCGAGAACCTGGACATCAAGCGCGGCCTGCTCTCGAACCTCGAAGAGCTGTGTAGCGAGGACGCCATCCTAGCCACCAACACCTCCTCCATTTCCGTCACCTCACTGGGTGCCGGGATGAAGCATCCGGGTCGTCTGGTCGGCATGCACTTCTTCAACCCGGCGCCGTTGATGGCCCTGGTGGAAGTGGTGCTGGGCCTGGCTACCGACAAGACCGTTGCCGAGACCGTTTATGACACCGCCGCCAATTGGGGCAAGAAGCCGGTTTACGCGACATCGACTCCCGGCTTCATCGTCAATCGCGTCGCCCGGCCGTTCTATGCCGAGAGCCTGCGCCTCGTTCAGGAACAGGCGGCGGATCCGGCCACCCTGGACGCCCTGATGCGTGAGGCCGGCAATTTCCGCATGGGCGCTTTCGAACTCACCGACCTGATCGGCCACGACGTCAACTACGCCGTCACCAACTCGGTCTTCAACGCCTACTACCAGGACAGCCGCTTCCTGCCGTCACTGGTCCAGCAGGAACTGGTCTCCGCGGGCCATCTCGGTCGCAAGAGCGGCCAGGGCTTCTATAGTTATCAGGAGGGGGCAGAGCGCCCCGAGCCGCAGACTGAAGCCCCACGCCAGACCAGTGAATCCGTGGTTATCGTCGAAGGCAGTCTGGGCCCCGCCTCGGCCCTGGTGGATCGCCTGCGTGATGCGGGCCTGAACATCATCGAGCGCGCCGGCAACGGCCAGCTGCGCTTCGGTCAGGCGGTGCTGGCCCTGACCGACGGCCGTATGGCCACCGAACGGGCCGCCGCGGAAGGCCGCGCCAATCTGGTGCTGTTCGATCTGGCCTTCGACTACGCCAAAGCCTCCCGTCTGGCCATCGCGGCAGCCGACCAGGCCTCCGGCCAGGCCATCGACGATGCCTGCGCGCTGCTCCAGAAAGCCGGCCTTGCGGTCAGCCGCATTGCCGATCGTCCGGGCCTGGTGGTCATGCGCACCGTCGCCATGCTGGCGAACGAAGGCGCCGACGCTCACCTGCACGGCGTCGCCACGGTTGCCGATATTGATCTGGCGATGAAAGCCGGCCTGAATTATCCGGAAGGCCCGCTGAGCTGGAGCGACCGACTCGGAGCCGGCCGCACCTTCACCGTGCTGACCAACATCCAGAACAGCTACGGCGAGGATCGCTACCGGCCGTCGCTCCTGCTGAGAAAGAACAGCTTTGCCAACAAGGGGTTTTACGCATGAGCACTATCGATCCACAGAAACTGGCGGAAGAATGCGCCGAGTCCATGTTCGCCAGGGACCGCGCCAGCCAGAAACTGGGTATGAAAATCGAATCCGTCGCCCCGGGCAAGGCCATCCTGACCATGACCGTCGGCCCCGACATGATCCAGGGCCATGGTTCCTGCCATGGCGGTTACCTGTTCACACTGGCCGACTCCGCCTTTGCCTTTGCCTGCAACAGCTATGACCGGGCCACCGTGGCTTCCGGATGCAGCATTGACTACATGTCCGGCGCCAAAGAGGGCGACCTGCTGACCGCGACCGCGGAAGAGCGATCCCGTGGCGGCCGCACCGGCATTTACGACATCACCCTGACCAACCAGGACGGCCGCACCGTGGCACTGTTCCGCGGCCGCTCCTATGAAGTTCGCGGCACCGTCCGCAATTCGGAGGACAATTCATGAGCACTGATAACCGCCTGCTGGACGCCTACATCGTCGACGCCATCCGCACCCCCATCGGTCGTTACGGCGGCGCCCTGTCCGCAGTTCGTGCTGATGACCTCGGCGCGATCCCCATCAAGGCCCTGGTCGAGCGGCACCCGGACCTGGACTGGTCCAAGGTGGACGACGTGCTCTACGGCTGCGCCAATCAGGCCGGTGAAGACAACCGCGACGTAGCGCGCATGTCCCTGCTGCTGGCCGGCCTGCCAGTGGACGTGCCGGGCAGCACCATCAACCGCCTGTGTGGTTCCGGCATGGATGCGGTGGGCAGTGCTGCTCGCGCCATCCGCACCGGTGAGACCAGCCTGATGATTGCCGGCGGTGTCGAATCCATGTCCCGTGCGCCTTTTGTCATGGGCAAGGCCGACAGCCCCTTCAGCCGCAAGGCGGAGATCTTTGATACCACCATCGGCTGGCGTTTCGTCAACCCGGTGCTGAAAAAGCAGTACGGCATCGACTCCATGCCGGAAACCGCCGAGAACGTGGCCGAGCAGTTCAATATCTCCCGGGAAGACCAGGATGCCTTCGCCCTTCGCAGCCAGCAGCGCACCGCTGCCGCCCAGGCCGCTGGCGTTTTTGCCGACGAGATCACGCCGGTCACCATTCCCCGGCGCAAACAGGATCCGCTGGTGGTTGATACCGACGAGCATCCCCGGGAAACCAGCCTGGAAAAGCTGGCCAAGCTGCCCACACCGTTCCGCGAGAACGGCACGGTCACGGCCGGCAATGCCTCCGGTGTCAACGACGGTGCCTGCGCCCTGCTGATGGCCGGCGCGGCTGCGCTGAAAGAATACGGCCTCAAGCCGCGGGCACGGATCGTTGCCATGGCCACCGCCGGCGTTGAACCCCGGATCATGGGCTTCGGCCCGGCACCGGCCACGCGCAAGGTCCTCAAGACCGCCGGTCTGGAACTGGCAGACATGGACGTGATCGAACTGAACGAAGCCTTTGCCGCCCAGGCGCTGGCCGTCACCCGGGATCTGGGCCTGCCGGACGACGCCGAGCACGTGAACCCGAACGGCGGCGCCATCGCCCTGGGCCACCCCCTGGGTATGAGCGGGGCACGCCTGGTGACCACCGCCCTGAACGAACTGGAGCGTCGCCACAAGGCCGGCAAGAAGGCCCGGTACGCCCTTTGCACCATGTGCATCGGCGTTGGCCAGGGCATCGCATTGATCATCGAGCGCACCGACAGCGCCGAGTAATACCATCATCACCAATGACACGCTGACTCAAGGCACAAGAACAAGCAGGATTCGACTATGAGCTTACCTCTGCAGAAGATCGGGAAACTCGACCGCATGGAAACCGCAAGCATTGACGAACTTCGTCACGAGCAGCTCCAGCGCCTGCGCTGGAGTGTGGTCCATGCCTACACAAACGTTCCGTTCTACCGGAAGGCATTTGATGACATCGGCCTGAAACCGATGGACATCAACTCCCTGGAAGACCTGGCCAAGATCCCGTTCACCACCAAGGCAGATCTGCGGGACAACTACCCGTTCGGCATGTTTGCAACCCCCATGTCTGACGTGGTGCGGGTTCACGCCTCCAGCGGCACCACTGGCAAGCCCACGGTTGTCGGCTACACCCAGAGTGACATCAACACCTGGGCCGATATCGTCGCCCGCAGCATTCGTGCCGGCGGCGGCTATCGGGGTGACAAGGTGCACGTTTCCTACGGTTACGGCCTGTTCACCGGCGGTCTGGGCGCCCACTACGGCGCCGAGCGACTGGGCTGTACCGTGATCCCCATGTCGGGTGGCCAGACCGAAAAGCAGGTCCAGCTGATCAAGGACTTCCAGCCGGACATCATCATG
>JAAZVL010000246.1 GCA_018623515.1 Marinobacter sp. | reverse complement strand
TCGCCACTCTCAGTGCCACGAGAGCCCGGGAAGGATCGAGATCCTTTCTTGCAAAATCGCTGGCGAGGTTAAGGTACCCTGCTGCCGCCCAATACCCCTCCGGCATGGCCGCGAGTACCTCCCCGGTCTTCTGGAGGTTTCCGGCTCGCCGGTGGCTTTCCGCCAGGTCGTATCGGCCCTTACGATGGGTCTCGGCAGGGGGAACCACGGTTTTCCTGGCAGCACCGGTCATCGCGGCCGGGCCCTGGGGCAGATGACCTTCGGGAGCCTCCTTCTCGGTAACGGCCACTCGAGGTTCGAACTCCGGTGCATTCGCCGTCAGCGTCAGCTGAAGAGAAAGATCGGTGGATTGCTTGAAAAACGGATGGGTGGCCTCCCGCCGAACGAAATCGCCATCGGCCGAACGGCCAGTGAGTACCGCCTTCAATTCGTGGTTGCCATTTTCCAGGTGGCCCACGTACAGCGGCGGGATGGCTCCCTCTTTCAGACCGGATCTTTCCCGCGGCGAATAAAGCCGGGAGGCAACTGACCGGTTATCGATAAACAAGTCAATCGAATCCAGCTCAAGCCCACTCCCGGAATCAAGTGTCAGAAAAACTGCCAATCGCGTCCCCAGCGGACGAAGCTGATTGCGTTCCAGGGACCGAATGCTTACAGAATGCTGGCCAGCTTCTTCCTTGAGTTCGACAATGTCGCCATCCAGGTCTGAGGCGGCGATTCCGTTACAGAACAACAGGGAAGCCACCAGCGTGACGAGAATTCCAGCCAGCCCCCTGTTTTGTCGGCGTCCTTGTGGTTTTTGTGAGCCGAACATACCTCTCCTGCCCTGTGTAATACCGGCAATATTCCGTTACAAAGTGACAGGAAGCGTAACACCTGGTAACTGACAAGAACGGTATGCAGATCACCAAATTGGAAACAGGAAATGTCGATTTTTTTGACAGGAAGGAGGGGGAGGAACCGGTGGAGCCGTGCCGAGAGGCCGGCCAGAGATAACTACCGGATTGTTTTTACGAGCGTTTTTTGAGATGGCCTGGCAGTTGCATTGGATACGGCGGCGGGAGTGCCGGCAAGGCAAACCCGCTCAAATATGCCGAGCTTTTGCCGATGCCCTCAACCGCATCGGCTTTTTTTGAGTTGGGGTCTGATGAAAGCCTTCATCTGACCCCATCTTTACTTACTGAGCTGCCTCATCGCCGACTCAAGCCCATCAATGGTCAGCGGATACATGTGGTCATTCACCAGCTGCCGGGTCATGCCCAGTGAGCCGCCTGTGCCCCAATAACTTTCCGGAAGCGGATTGAGCCAGACCACCTTGCGGAAGTGATCGGTCACGCGCTGGAACCAGGTGGCCCCGGCCTCCTCGTTCCAGTGTTCGATGGACCCGCCAGGGTGGGAAATCTCGTAGGGCGCCATGGTGGCATCGCCGACAAAGATCACTTTGTAGTCCGGCGTGTACTTATGGAGGATGTCCCAGGTGCTGGTGGTCTCGTTCATGCGCCGGATATTGTTCTTCCACACGTTTTCATAAATGAAGTTGTGGAAGTAGAAATACTCCATGTGCTTGAACTCGAGCCGCGCCGCCGAGAACAGCTCTTCGCAGACCCGGATGTGGGGGTCCATGGAACCGCCCACGTCAAAGAAGATCAGCACTTTCACCGCATTGTGGCGCTCAGGCACCATCTTGAGGTCCAGGTAACCGGCATTGCGGGCGGTGGAGCGGATGGTGTCGTCCATATCCAGCTGGTCCGCTGCGCCCTGGCGCGCAAATTTGCGCAACCGGCGCAGGGCCACCTTGATGTTGCGGATACCCAGGGTGATGCTGTCGTCCAGGTCCTTGAATTCCCGCTTCTCCCAGACCTTTACCGCCCGGCCCTGGCGGCCGTTCTTCTGGCCGATACGGAAGCCCTCGGGGTTGTAGCCATTGGCACCGAAAGGCGATGTGCCGCCGGTGCCGATCCACTTGTTGCCCCCGGCATGGCGCTCCTGCTGCTCTTCCATGCGCTTCTTGAAGGTTTCGATCAGCTCTTCCAGGCCACCGAGGGAGTCTATTTTCGCCTTTTCCTCGTCGCTCAGGTGCTTCTCGAACTCTGCCCGGAGCCAGTCGTCGGGAATCAACGCCTCCAGCAGGTCATCCAGGTTCTGGATGCCTTCAAAATAAGCCTGGAAGGCACGATCGAACTTGTCGAAGTGGCGCTCGTCCTTTACCAGGCACAGCCGCGCCAGGTAATAGAACTCCTCCATGTCGGCGAAGGCCAGGCGGTTCTGCAGGGCCTCCAGCAGATCGAGGAATTCGCGCAGGCTGGCGGGCACCTTCGCCCGCCGCACTTCGAGAAAGAAATCAATCAACATAAAGCGGAACTCTTGCCGGGAATCAGTTGCGACGGCGTGCCATGAAAGCCAGCTTCTGCAACAGGTGCACGTCCTGCTCGTTCTTCACCAGGGCGCCATACAGGGGTGGCAACGCGCTTCCTGTATCCTTCTCCTGCAGCGCCTTGGCGGTCAGTTCGTCGGCCATCAGCAGCTTCAGCCAGTCGATCAGCTCGGAGGTGGACGGTTTTTTCTTCAGGCCCGGCACCTTGCGCACATCGAAGAAGACTTCCAGGGCATCGCGGACAATCTCCTGCTGCAGGTTCGGGAAGTGCACGTCCACGATGTTCTGCATGGTCTCGTGGTCCGGGAAGCTGATGTAGTGGAAGAAACAGCGGCGCAGGAAGGCATCCGGCAGTTCCTTCTCGTTGTTACTGGTGATGACCACGATCGGACGGTGCTTCGCCTTGACGAACTGCTGGGTTTCGTAAACGAAGAACTCCATGCGATCGAGCTCGAGCAACAGGTCATTGGGGAACTCGATATCGGCCTTGTCGATCTCGTCGATCAGCAATACCACCTGCTCCTCGGACTCGAAGGCTTCCCAGAGCTTGCCCTTGACGATGTAGTTGCTGATGTCCTTGACCTTCTCGTCACCCAGCTGGGAATCCCGCAGGCGGGAGACGGCGTCATATTCATACAGACCCTGCTGGGCCTTGGTGGTGGATTTGATGTGCCAGGGAATCAGTCTCATGCCCAGGGCTGCTGCCATTTCCTCCGCCAGCAAGGTTTTGCCGGTGCCGGGCTCGCCCTTGATCAGCAATGGTCGCTGGAGCCCAATCGCCGCGTTGACGGCCATTTGCAGGTCATCGGTGGCTACATACTTCTCGGTACCGGTAAACTTCATGCTCTCGTTTCCTGTCAATTACTGTTCAAATTTCTGATCAATAGCGGGCCAGGTCGCCTTCAACGCTTCACCAGGCGATAACGCACCAGGTCAAGGATCCATACCAGCAACATCACCAGGCCCGCCAGGCCGAAGTTGAACCACGCCATGCTGGCAGTTTCCATGTGCCCGAGGATCAACTCGTATCCGCCATAGAGCCAGGCAGGCATCCACCAGCCGGCCACATCCGGCGACTCGACCGGTGTCAGCAGGAGCACCATCAACGCCGACAACAGCAGGGTGCGAGCGCCGTAAAGCGGAATGAAGCGAAACACCCGCTTCATCATGTAGAAGAATATTACGAAGGCAATGGCATAAGCGGCCCAAAAAATCCCGTAGGCCATTTGTGTATCGGCGTCTAACATTACAATACCCAGTGAATGATGTGTTCTTCCCAGTCCTCTTCGGGCACCTGTTCCTCGGAGATTACCTTGTGGCGCACCGAGACCCCTGCCTCATGTACCGATTCCGGATCACCACTCCTCAAGGGATGCCAGGCGGCCAGCCCCCGCCCCTCGGCGAGTGAGCGATAGGCGCAGGTATAGGGCAGCCAGTAGTAGTCCCCGACGGTATCCGGTGTGATCACGGTGCAGCCGGGTACTTTTTGCAGGCGCTCGGAATACACCGTGCACTGGCAGGTGTCCTGATCCATATACCGGCACACAAGATCCGTATGGTAGACATCGCCGGTGTCTTCATCCTCGAGTTTTGCCAGGCAACATTTGCCACAGCCATCGCACAGGGATTCCCACTCCTGCGAGGTCATCTCGTCCAGGCGTTTAC
>JAAZVL010000245.1 GCA_018623515.1 Marinobacter sp. | reverse complement strand
GTGCTGGCACTCCTGACAGTGCTGCTTGCGATTTTTCTCATGCGTTCAGCCCGTAAGGCCGATGCCTGGCAAAACCGGGCCTTTGAGGCCGAGACGAGGGTCGCCGGGCTGGAATCGGATGTTGGTGGCAAGCGGCAGTGGATCGAACAGCTCGAGGGCGAACGCAAACGCCTTCAGACAAAGAACGAAGATCTTTCCGGCGAGTTGCACCGTGTGAGAGTGAGACTCCGGGAGCAGGAGGTGGCCCTGGACCGGGAGCGCCGTTCCGCAGCGGAGAAGCTGGAGCTGCTCGAACGTAACCGGGATGCACTGAAACAGGAGTTCGAGAACCTGGCCAATCGGATTTTCGACCAGAAGAACGAGCGATTCACCCAGCAGACCCGCACCAGCCTGGACAGCCTGCTCAATCCTTTCCGGGACCAGCTGCAGGACTTCCGCAAGCGCGTGGAAGACGTTTATACCACCGAGACCCGGGACCGACAGGCACTGCGCAGCGAGATCAAATCACTGCAGGAGCTGAACCGGCAGATTACTGAGGAAGCGGCCAATCTGACCAAAGCCCTGAAGGGTGACAAGAAAATCCAGGGCAACTGGGGTGAGCTGATCCTGGAACGGGTGCTGGAAAAATCCGGCCTGCGCAAAGGCGTGGAGTACGAAACACAGGGCAGTTACCGGGATGGTGATCATCAGCTGTTACGCCCGGATGTGGTGGTGCACCTGCCGGATAACCGGAACCTCATTGTAGATTCCAAGGTATCCCTGCTGGCCTACCAGCAGTGGGTCAACGAGGAAGACGAGAGTGCGCGGGCAGAGGCCCTGAAACAGCATGTGGAGGCGGTGAGGAACCACATCCGAACCCTGAGTGAGAAAGACTACAGCCAGCTTCATGGCCTGCATTCGCCGGATTTCGTGCTGCTGTTCATGCCCATCGAGCCGGCGTTCGTGGCAGCTTTTCAGCAGGACGAGAACCTTTTCGCAGAAGCCTTTGAACGAAAGATTATTGTGGTCACACCAACCACGCTCCTGGCCACGCTGCGGACCATCGAGAACATCTGGCGCTATGAACGCCAGAGCCAGAATGCCCGGCGCATTGCTGACCGGGCCAGTGCGGTCTATGACAAGCTGAGGGTCTTTGTCGAGGCCATGGAGCGCCTGGGCAGCCAGTTGCAGACAGCCCAGGGCAGCTATGATTCGGCCATGAATACGCTGACCCGGGGGCGTGGTAATCTGATTTCACAGGCGAACCGGTTCGTGGAGTTGGGCGTGAGGGTCAAGAAAGAACTTCCCCGGGGCATCCTGGAGCAGGCCGAAGTGGATGCCGAAGACACCGGGATGGAAGCGGCGATGAACGCCGATAACCAGCAGGAGTAACAGCAATGGCAGTAGCATCTGGAACGTTTCAACGACTGGCTCGATCTTTTGCCCTGGTCGCCGCACTCGGGGCCGCCGGCCAGGTGCAGGCGTTGGCCCCGGAGCACGAGATGCGCCGGCTGATGCTGGCCACCGAAGAGGCCGTCAATGCCGGTAGCTGGGGCGAAGCAGGGGAGTACCTGAATCGCCTCCAGCAGTTGGAAGCGGAGAAGCCTGCCGAGTATTTCTTCTACCGTGGCCGGGTGATGTTGCAGGCCGGTCACCTGAATGAAGCCCAGTCGGCCCTGGAGGCCTATGTCACCCAGGCCGGAGCCGAGGGCAGTCATTACCAGCAGGCCCTGAAACTCATTACCGATGTGGAACGTACACGGAAGGCCGGGGCAGCCGATCAGGCCAATGGCAAGCAGCCGCCCAAGGTGGCCGTCATCGAGCCAGCGGGAGATCAGCGGATTTCGTCACTGCGTAAGCTCTACCTCACCAACAACGATCGGGATGCCCTGCTCATGCATCTCAACAGCCTGCTGGATGTGGCCGGTTGGCGTGCCGATCAGGCGGTTGTCCGGCTGGATAAGCCGGCGGATGTGGCCTACGAAGTGAGTGCAACCGACAGCGTTATCAGCTTCCAGGAGATTCGCCGGGAAGCCGGCAGCCGCCTCGTGCGCAAGACCCAGACCATGGAAGTCTACGGTGTGAATCCGATGATCGAGTGGGGCTGCGAGGCCGCTGTGGCCAGCTGCTGGATTTACGATCCGCGCGATGGCTCCCGGCTGATGCAGCTTGGCTACCATCGGGAGCGAGCCGGTGAAATCGCCCAGACACTGGGACAGCTGGTCCGCCACCTGCAGGCGCCCGCGGGCTCCTGAGCCCGTCAGGACTGGAGATTTCCCCGTTCACCCTCGCGATAGGCGCCAGGGGTGACGCCCGTCCATTTCTTGAAGGCCCGGTGGAAGGTGGACGGTTCGGTAAAGCCCACCTTCTCCGCGATGTCATTGATCGGCAGTTCCTGCCGGCCCAGGTAGTAAATGGCCATGTCCCGCCGCAGCAGGTCCTTGATCTCCTGGAAAGACGTGTTTTCCTGTTTCAGTCGGCGCCGGAGCGTTTGCGGGCTGGTATGCAGTTCCGAGGCAATCCACTCGAAATCCGGCAACGGTTTTGAGAAATCCCGGCCAATGAGCGCGCGGATCCGGCCGGTCCAGGTATTGCTCTCATCGGGGCGGGAGAGCAGGTCCGCCGGGGAAGTCTTGAGGAACTGCCGCATCTCCGGCTTGTCCCGGATGACCGGCGCCGAGAGGAAGCGCTTGTCGAAGGTGAGGGCGGTCTGGCCTGCCTCGAACTCCAGCGGGCAGTGGAAAATATGTCGGTACTCATCACCGTGGGACGGGCGCGGGTAGTCGAACTCGGCTTTGTCGAGCTCTACCGGCTGGCCAATAAGCCAGCTGCCCAGGCGGTGCCAGATCACCAGAATGCTCTCACGCAGAAAGTAGCTGGGGTCGTAGATCTCGCCCTCGATCCTGAGTACCAGCCGCGCCTGTTCTTCCCCGACTTCCAGTTCCATGGCCACCATGGGCTCGAACAGGCGCGAGAACTGGAAGGCCTGACGGTAGACGGCCTCCAGGTTGGGGCAGTCCATCACCAGCGCACACATGGTTGCGAAGGTACCCGTCCGGGCCCGACGAGGCCCCAGGCCCATGAATTCATCCCCGGTTCGGTTCCATAACACCTGCATCAGCCGGCTGAACTGATCACTGCTGACCCGTGCCATCTCGATGCGCAGCAGATCCGGCGAAATTCCGGCCTCCTTCAGCATCTCCCGGGTATCCAGCCCCTGCGCCTCGGCACCGACCAAGGCTGCCTGTACAAAATGTCTTGAAACCGTCAGGTTGGGCATTGCGTTCGCCATTCCATGAAAACGAAACCCATCATAAAACCCCGGGGAAACATTGCAACCGGCCTAACTGCCTGACGTGTGGAAGAATCGGTCAACGGGAATGGGGGAACCGGCAGTTGGCCCCGAAGGCAAAACACGGCAGCATGGGTGAAAAACAAACGTCAGAATAAGGAGAAAACCATGGCAGGCCCTCTGAACTCACTGAAGGTTCTGGACTTCAGCACCTTGCTGCCCGGCCCCTACGCCACCATGCTGCTGGCTGATATGGGTGCAGAAGTACTGCGAATCGAGGCACCGGACCGGGTGGACCTCACCAAGGTAATGCCCCCCTTTGATGGCAAGTTCAGTACCGCGTTTTCCTATCTCACCCGCGGCAAGGACACCCTGCAACTCAACCTGAAGAAGGAAGGGGCAGCCGACAAGGTCAAGGAGCTGGTCAAGGACTATGACATCGTCGTCGAGCAGTTCCGTCCCGGTGTGATGGAGCGCCTCGGAATCGGCTACGACACCCTGCGTGAGATCAACCCCAGACTGATCTACTGCGCCATCACCGGCTATGGCCAGACCGGCCCCTACAAGGACCGCGCCGGCCACGACATCAACTACCTCTCGATTGCCGGCGTCTCCAGCCACTGTGGCCGCGCCGACAGCGGGCCGCCCCCCATGGGCATCCAGATCGCAGACGTCGCCGGCGGCTCCTACCACGCCGTCATGGGCATCCTCGCCGCCGTCATCGAGCGCCAGCAGACCGGCAAGGGCCAGCTTGTGGACATCAGCAGGACCGACGCCGCCTTTTCCC
>JAAZVL010000064.1 GCA_018623515.1 Marinobacter sp. | reverse complement strand
CCGTGCTGGTACTGGTCGGGGTAGTGAATATTCCTATTATCAAATACTCGGTGGAGTGGTGGAATACGTTACATCAGCCCGCCACGTTCAAGCTGACGGAAAAGCCCTCCATGCCTGCGGAAATGTGGGTGCCGCTGTTGCTGGCGGTAATGGGCCTGTACCTGATTTTCGGCTGGCTGGCCTGTCTCCGGATGCAGACCGAAATCATTGCCCGGGAGCATCGGACCCGGTGGGTAAAAGATCTCGTGATGGCGGGGAGGTTCTGATCCATGGCGTTTGAATCATTCTCCGCGTTCATTGCAATGGAGGGCCACGGCCCCTACGTGTGGACCTGTTACGGCGTCTTTTTCGTATTGATGGCCGGACTGATGATCTGGTCCCAACGCCGGCGCAGCGCAACGATGGACGCCTGTCGCAGGAACTATGAGCGCCAGGCACAGGGCCAGCAGCGGGCCGCAAGACCCACAGCCACGTTCACCCGAGTCGAAGTTTCCCAGGACTGACAAGCAGGTTAAACATGCACCCGATCCGTAAAAAACGGCTGACCATAGTTCTCTTTCTCCTTGCCGGTATAGGCGTTGCCGTGGCGCTGACCACGTACGCCCTGCGCCAGAACATCAACCTGTTCTATGATCCCTCGCAGATTGCCGCCGGTGAGGCGCCCCAGGATGTTCGCATCCGGGCCGGGGGAATGGTGGAGGAAGGGTCGGTGATCCGTGATCCTGAGAGTCTGAAGGTGGAATTCCGGGTGACGGATTTCAATTCCTCGGTGCCGGTGGAGTACACGGGAATCCTGCCAGATCTGTTTGCCGAGGGGCAGGGCGTGGTCGCCATGGGCAAGCTTGACGGGCGAGGCCGGTTCGTAGCGGATCAGGTGCTGGCCAAGCACGATGAGAATTACATGCCGCCGGAGGTGGCCGATGCCCTGGAGAAGGCCTCCAAGGGGCAGCATAAGGCGGGCGAGACGGCCCAGTCACAGTCGTATTGATTCAAACCTCCCAGCCTGAATAGGGGATTCTGATGTTTCCGGAACTCGGACAGTTTGCACTGATTCTCGCGCTGTTGCTGGCAGTGCTCCTCTCCGTTGTGCCCCTGGTCGGGTCGGTGACCGGCCGGGACAATCTCCAGGCATTCGCCCGGCCCCTGGCGTCGGGCATGTTTGTGTTCACTGCCATGGCCTTCGGCCTGCTGACCCATGCCTTCCTGACCGATGACTTTTCGGTGGCCTACGTGGCCAACAACAGTAACAGCATGCTGCCCTGGTTCTACAAGTTCAGTGCCGTGTGGGGCGGTCATGAAGGCTCGCTGTTGCTCTGGATCCTGATGCTGGCAGGCTGGACCATGGCGGTGGCGGTTTTCAGCCGGCGCCTGCCAACGGTGATGATTTCCCAGGTGCTGTCCGTACTGGGCATGGTCTGTGTCGGCTTCCTGCTGTTCATCATCATCACCTCCAACCCCTTCGATCGCCTGCTGCCCAACGTGCCGGCCGACGGCGCGGATCTCAACCCGCTGCTGCAGGACATCGGTCTGATCATGCACCCGCCCATGCTCTATATGGGGTATGTCGGTTTCTCGGTCGCCTTTGCCTTCGCCATTGCCGCGCTGATCAACGGCCGGCTGGATGCCGCCTGGGCACGCTGGTCCCGGCCCTGGACCACGGTGGCCTGGGCGTTTCTGTCGATCGGCATTGCCCTCGGAAGCTGGTGGGCCTACTACGAACTCGGCTGGGGTGGCTGGTGGTTCTGGGATCCGGTGGAGAATGCCTCATTGCTGCCCTGGCTGTCCGGCACCGCACTGATGCACTCGCTGGCGGTCACTGAAAAGCGGGGTGTGTTCAAGAGCTGGACCGTCTTGCTGGCGATTGTCACCTTTGCCCTGAGCCTGCTGGGTACCTTCCTGGTACGTTCCGGCGTGTTGACCTCGGTCCATGCGTTTGCCTCGGATCCGGAACGCGGCAAGTTCCTGCTGATGTTGCTCGCGGTCACCATGATTGCCAGCCTGGCGCTCTATGCCTTCCGGGCTCCGGTGGTCCACGTCCGTGCCCGCTACGGTTCGCTGTCCCGGGAAATCTTCCTGCTGCTTAACAACGTGCTGCTGGTATCGGCGACCTTGCTGGTGGCCATCGGTACCCTGTACCCGCTGGTTCTGGATTACCTGGAGTTGGGCAAGCTGTCCATTGGTGAGCCGTTCTTCAATCTCACCTTCAGCCCGCTGGCGGTGGCCACCGGCCTTCTTCTGGGCGCCGGTATCTTCTCCCGCTGGAAGAAAACCGATGGCGGCTGGTTGGGTCGCAAGCTGCTCTGGCCCCTGGCCGTGAGCCTTGTGGCCAGTACCGCGGTGGTCATTGGCTACGGCGGCTTCAAACCCTGGGCCTTTGCCGGTGTCTTTGCCGCCATGTGGGTGACCGTGGCCACCCTCTGGGACCTGTGGGACAAGTCCTCCTCCCGCAAGGGCCGCCTCCATGGCCTGAAACGTCAATCCCGCAGTTACTGGGGTATGGTGCTGGGGCATCTGGGCCTTGCCATGGTCATGGCCGGTGCCACCGTGGTTTCCAATTACGGCATCGAGCGTGATGTCCGTATGACGCCGGGTGATACCGCCTCCGTGGGTGACTATCAGTTCGTGTTCACGGATATCGGCGAGCGCCGTGGCCAGAACTTTACCGCCCAGTATGGTGGCTTCGACGTGATGCTCGACGGCGAGAAAGTCGTCGAGCTGCACCCGGAAAAGCGCCAGTATAGTGTGGGCATGAGCGTGATGACCGAGGCGGATATCGACGCCGGCCTGTTCCGGGATATCTTCGTAGCGATCGGTGAGCGGCTTACTGACGATGCGTGGGCCATCCGCCTGCAGTACAAACCCCTGGTGCGCTGGCTCTGGCTCGGTGCCCTGGTGATGGCTATCGGTGGTTTCCTGGCCGTATCGGACAAGCGTTACCGGATCCGGGACCGTGCCGACGAGCGGGTTCCGGCGTCCACCCGGCCCGTCGGCGGTGTCCAAGGTGAAGCGGAGGCCCTGTCATGAAGCGCTTCCTGTTGTTTCTGCCTTTGTTGGTGGCGCTGGTTCTGGGTGTGGTGCTGTTTGCCGGGATTGGCAAGGACCCGACCAAGCTGGAGTCTGCCTTGATTGGCAAACCGGTGCCGGAGTTTTCCCTGGCGGATCTGCACACACCGGAGGCAACCCTGGACCGCAGTCTGTTCCGGGGCGAGGTTTCCCTGCTCAATGTCTGGGGAACCTGGTGCCCTTCCTGTCGCGACGAACATGATGACCTGATGTGGCTGGCGAACGAGCGAGGTATCTCCATTATCGGTCTCAACTACAAGGACAAGCGCGAGGATGCCCTGGTCTGGCTCGACCGCCTGGGTGACCCCTACCGGACAACCATCTATGACCCCAAGGGAACGCTGGGCTTCGACCTGGGCGTTTACGGGGCGCCCGAGACGTTCGTGATCGATGCCGAGGGCGTGGTCCGTTATCGCCACGTGGGCGTGGTCAACCCGAAAGTGTGGGAAGAAACGCTGCTGCCGGTCATCGAAGAAGCGCGGGGTAACAGCTGATGTTCCGATTTGCACTGGCAATCCTGTTCGTGCTGACTGCCGGCCTGGCCCAGGCGGATGTCGCTGCTGTCTATGATTTTGACACCCGCGAGCAGGAGGTGCGTTACCAGAATCTGATCGCCGAGCTGCGGTGTCCCAAGTGCCAGAACCAGAATATTGCAGACTCCAATGCCCCCATCTCGCAGGACATGCGTAACGAGGTGTACCGGATGATGCAGGCCGGGGCCAGCAACGAGGAAATTGTGGATGCGCTGGTAGCGCGCTTTGGCGAATTTGTCCGGTACAAGCCGGAACTGGACAGCCGCACGTTCCTGTTGTGGGCGACACCCGCCATTGCTGTCTTTGGCGGGTTGCTGGTGGTGGCCGGTGTGGTCATCCGCGCCCGGCGTATGGAGCGACAGACAACCAGCCTGAGCGCGCAGGAACGTGCCCGCGCCGAGCAGATCCTGGCAGGGCAGGATGATAGCCGCGAGCGCTGAGCGTTTGCCTGAACCGATCGAATCCATTTCCAAAGCAGTGACGACATCCCCATGACCGATACTTTCTGGATTGCCGCGACGGTACTGATCATTATCGCCCTGGCTTTTGTACTTTTCCCGGTGCTGTTCCAGCGTGCCGACGCCCGAGCCCGGGCGGATATCCGTAACCAGAACCTGATGGCCTACCGCACCCGGATGAAAGAGCTCGACGACGAGTTCGAAGCCGGCATTCTGGATGAGGACAACTACCGTCAGCTGAAGGAGGAGCTGGCGGGTTCGATGCTCGACGATGTTCCCGAATCTGAGCGACCCCGCCCGGCAGTGCCTGGCCGCAAGAGTGCCATTGCGGTGGCGCTTGTCTCGGTACTGGTTTTGCCCGGTGCCGCTTACTACCTGTATCAGCAATGGGGCGCCATGGATCGGGTTGAACAGTATGTTGCCATGCAGCAGATGCAACAGACCGATGCCGGCCGGCAGGAACAGATGGCGGAGCTGGTGGGGCAGTTGCGGGACAGACTGGAGGCTGCTCCGGACAACCCTGACGGCTGGGCCATGCTGGGGCAGAGTTACATGCGTCTTGAACAATACCAGGAGGCCGCCTGGGCATTCCGTCAGCTGGCCAAGGTGGTTGAGGACAATGATCAGGCGGAGTCCGTTGCCCTGGGACTGTCCGCACAGGCGCTGTTCTTCGACAGTCAGGGTGCGATGACCGAGGCTGTCACCGAGGCGATCCGCAAGGCCCGTGCCCTGAACCCGGATGAAGTGAATGCCCTTGGATTGCTCGGCATCAATGCCTTCAGCCAGCAGAACTACCGCGAGGCCATTGAATACTGGGAGCGGATCGTGACGGTGGCGCCGGACCACCCCCAGATCGCCTCGATCCGGGGCGGCATCAGTGAGGCCTACAACCGCCTGGGTGAAACACCACCCGAGGCTCAGGCGCCAGCCGATGCCGGAGGTCCCGGTGTGACCGTTGAGGTGTCCCTGGCGGATGCTTTCCGGGGCCAGGTGCCGGCGGATACCACATTGTTCGTGTTCGCGCGGGAAGCCGCTAACCCCAATGGCCCGCCGCTGGCCGTGGCGCGTCTGACGGCCGGCGATCTGCCGACCACGTTGCGCCTGGACGACGGCAGCTCCATGTCACCACAGGCGAAAATCTCCAGTGCCGACGAGGTGCTGGTCACCGCCCGCCTGAGCCGCTCTGGCAGTGTGTCAGCCCGGGCCGGTGACTGGCAGGGCAGTGTCGCCGAGCCGATCGTTGTCTCCGGTGACGACAGCGATCCCGTCCGGCTGGTGATTGACCAGCAACTGACCAACTGAACCCAGCCGGCGGGCGCCGGTCAGGCCGACAGGTTATCCGGGTAAAGGGGGCGCAGGCCGTCCTCGCCGGTGACTTCCGGTTTCCTGCGGCGAACCTGTTCCAGTGCCCTGACCAGAGCCTGCCGATCTGCAGTACCGCATTTCTCACCTTTCTGACCTGCGAACAGGTCGGCCTGCAGCCGTTCCAGTTCGGCAGCCAGGGTTTCGTCTCCCACGAATTTCACAACATCCCCGGCGGTATGGAACAGTCGATCCGGATGCCGATGCTGCATCCACCGGATCAGCAAATGGGGCGTTTCCGCGGAGCCCTTCCTGGCCGCGCGGACCAGTTGGTCAAACAGGGCGTGCTCATTGCGGTCGCCATCATGGGGTGGGAGCTGTGTGCGTGTTCCGCGCCCACGCCTCCCCGACCACCACCAGCCAGCGATCGTGGCAGCCCAGGCGAAAGCCAGGGCCACGCTGACCCAGGGCCAGACCGGGTTGTTTGCTTCCGGCGAAGTCTCCGGCTCCGGCTCACTGGCCGAGCCAGAGGCAGCGGAACCGTTTTCGGGCGGCTCCGAAGAGGGGGGGGCCGCGGCTGCACCGGTACCGGTGACTGACAGGGTCCGGGCCGGAATCACCGCGACTTGCTGGGTGTCGGTGTCGGTGTCCCACCAGGGAATCCGGATTTCCGGCAACGTCATCTCGCCAGCGTGCACGGGAACCAGGGCAATGGTCTGTTCCAGGGTGGACACCAGCCCCTCGGATGTCGCCTGGGTGCTTCGCTGGGGCTGATCGGGATAGGCGCGGATACCGGTTGGAGTGCTGTCGGGCAGAGGCGGCAGGGCCTCCGAGGGCAGATCACTGGCCTTCAGGGTGATCCGGCGGGTCAGGTTCTCGCCCACGTCCACTTCGAGGGTCGGTGGCAGGCCGCTTTCCTCCAGCGACAGGTCGCTGGAGGAAAGCCAGGTGCTGCCGGTGAACCCGGAGGGTACCGGTTTTACGGGAACGGCAAAGAATTCCTCGTTGTCCCTCAGGAACCGCAGCTTGCCCTCCTGCGTCCGTGCCTGGCCCTCAAACCGGATAGGGGGCAGGTCGAGCTCGCCGGTCTTCTGTGGGAACACCGCGTAACGCCGCTCAACGACCCGGTAGCGGACGCCGTCCCGGTAACGGGTATATTCCTGCTGCTTGCCAAGGCTCTCGATGATCGCATGGGGGTGTTCCGGTTCGGACAGTTCCCCCCGGATGAGATTGCCGGTAAAGAACAGGCGAACGGTCAGGGTCAGTTGTTCCTGGACATAGACCTCGGCCTTGTCCGCGGACAGCTCGACGAAGCTGTCCCGGACTTGCGGGCCCTGGTCCGGCCCGGAACCGGATACCACCTCAATGGTCACAGGTTCGGAGGTGGCGTCCCGGAAGGTGAGTTCCGGGATAGTCAGCTCGCCGGTGCGGGTTGGGGCCAGTTGGTAGGTCCAGGTAATCTCGCCGATCATCTGGCTGTTGACGGTGCGGATGCTGTACTGCTGGTTGCGGGCGAGGATCTCGAAATCCGGCTCGACCTTTTCGATATCCGGCGCCGGCAGCTGGGACAGATCGAACTCGAACAGGTTGCTGAGGTTGATGTCCAGTTCCATGGTGCCCTTGACCGTGACGGTAAGGACTTCGCCCTCGTAAAGCTGCTTGCGGTCCGGCTCCACGGACAGCTCGCCGGCCCAGGCCGGTAAGGCCAGCGCCAGCAGCAGGGATAATCCGGTCAGCGATGCCAATATCCGTTTTACCATGGTGTATCGCCCTCGTCGGGTGGTGTCTGACGTTCCTGGTATTGCTGCAGGAACTTCCGGCGCAGCAGGCCGCCGGGATTGTCGGGAATGCGCCTGAGCCATTGTTCCTGCCCCTGGGTCAGGGGTGTTTCCGAGATCGCGGCGGGAGCTTGTGCCTGCTGTCCGCCCTGTTGTTCTCCCGACTCGCCCTGTTGACCGGTCGCCGAATCTTCTTGCGATTGTGCGGGGTCCGGTTCCTGCTCGCCCTGACCCTTGTTCTGACGGCTGTCGGACTGGCCGGATGAATCATCGCCGGCAGGTGAGGGCTCTTGACCGGCTTGTGGTTGATTGCCCTGTTGTGAGGGATTGTCCTGGCTGCCGCCCTCGGAGTTCCGGTTCTGTTGTTGCTGACGGTCACCCTGTCCTTGCTGGCGCTGTTGCTGTTGCTGCTGTTCCAGCATCTGTTCCACCAGGTCCCGGTTGTGGCGGGCGTCTTCCATTTCGGGTAGCTGTTTCAGGCCTTCCTCGTAGGCTTCCAGGGCCTGCTCGAGCTTGCCGGCCCGGGCCAGGGCATTGCCCCGATTGTAGTCCGCCTCCGCACCGTCGAGAGTGCCATAGAGTTTGGCGGCCTGCTCATACTCGCCCGAGCGGTAGAGTGCTGATGCCCGCCAGGCCGGGTTGCTGAGTTCCCTTGCTGCCTGCTCGGGATTCTCCCGGATCAATTCTGGCGCGCGCTGGTCTTCGCGCTGCCAGAGGCTGTCCCAGCTTGCCGCCAGTGCAGGCTCCGGCATCAATGGCAGTGCCAGCAGGGCAAACACCGCGAACGCGCCCCGGCGCCAGCCCAGCAGAAGCAGCGGGAGCGCGAGCCAGAGCAGCCAGTAGCCGTCGTCCTGCCACCGGTTCACGGTCTGGTCCGCGTCGGCGGATTGCCAGTCTTCGCTGTCAGCCGGCGCCAGTTTCAAAGCCTCAATGTCGGTGTTGTCCAGGGTCAGGGCGTGGAATGAGCCCCCGGTTTCTGCGGCCACACGGGCAAGTGCGGCAGGGTCGGCGCGAGTGATGACAATCTCGCCGTTATCGCGCATGAAGCCCCGCTTGGCCAGGGGAATGGGGCCGCCACCCTCGGTGCCGACCACCAGGGTGCTCAGGGTATAGGGGGTGCCTGCCAAAGCCTCGGCAATCGCCGGCTGGTACCTATCCCGGACATCGTCAGTAATCAGCAGGATCTTGCCTTTGCCCGGAGCACCCTGCCGCAGCAGGTCCAATGCCCGGGTTACGGCCAGATCGGCTCGGTTGCCCTGGGCCGGCATGATCGTCGGGTCCAGTACGTTGAGCATGGCTTCGATGGTGCGGGTGTCATCGGTCAGCGGCGTGACCACGTGGGCGTCGGCGGCGTAGACCACCAGACTGTTGAGGCTGCTTTCCCGCGCATCGAGAATGTCCCGGATCTTGCGTTTGGCCCGGGTCAGGCGGTCGGGCTCCTCGTCGGTGGCCAGCATGGACAATGACAGATCCAGCACGATGACCAGACTGTCCCCTGGCTGTTTCAGGGGCGTGGGCGCTTCCCGCCAGGCCGGACCAGCCAGAGCAATACTCAACAGCACCACCGCCAGGGTGACCGGAATGAGCGGTGAGCCGCCATTGCCATTCTGTCGTCCCCGGGACCGGATCAGTGGCGACAACAGGGGAGCAGGGATCAGCCGTGACCAGCCGCTGTCACCGTGGCCCGGGTTACGGAGCAGCACTACCAACACTGGCAGTGCCAGGAGGAGCAGTAACCAGAGGGGGCGAAGGAAATGGAAGTCAGCCATGTTCCGGCCCTCCCTGAGTTTCGGTCCCGGTTTTGCCGCGCCTGACGGCGACACTTGCCAGGGCCAGACACAGCCAGAGGCCGGTGGCCATGCCGGCCGGCCAGACAAACAGCTCGGTGACCGGGCGGTAGAATTTGCCTTCCAGTTCGATGGCTTCGAGCTGGTTGATGCTCTCGTAGATCATTTCCAGCTCGGGCAGGCTGCGGGCCCGGAAGTACTGGCCGCCGGTGGCCTGTGCCATGCGGGTAAGCAGGCCTTCGTCCAGGTCCCGGGAGGGATTGATCCGGCGGGAACCTAGCAACCCCCGCTGAACCATGGTGTCCGCGCCGATACCGATGGTATACAGCCTGACGCCGGCTGCGGCGGCGATTTCGGTGGCCTTGTCCGGGCTGATTTCCCCGGCGGTGTTGGCGCCGTCGGTCAGCAGAACGGCGACCCGCTGGTCCTGGGGCCGTTCCCGCAAACGTTTGACCGCCAGGCCGATGGCATCCCCGATGGCGGTGGCCCGGCCGGCCATGCCCAGGCCAGATTCAACCATCAGGGCGCGCACGGTTTCCAGGTCAAAGGTCAGGGGTGCCTGGACGTAAGGCTCGGTGCCAAACAGGATCAGGCCAAGCCTATCGCCCTTGCGCCGGGAGATGAAATCATTCAGTACGTGTTTCACCGCCTGCAGCCGGTTGATGCTCCGGCCCTGGATCACCATGTCCCGCTCGTCCATGGACGGGGAAATATCCACCACCAGCATGAGGTCGCGACCGGTTACGGGCAACTGCACCTGCTCGCCCACGTACTGGGGCCGTGCCAGCGCCAGGACCAGCAGGAGCCAGAGCAGGCCGAGCAGCAGTTTACGCCACCAGGGCGTGGCGTTGCCCTGGCGGCTGACTCCGGGCAGACCGGAGAGCCAGTGGCCGGTGGGCAGGACCGGTGCGTCGACCTGTTTGCGGGCCGGACGGCGCCACTGCATCAGCAGCGGTAGCAGGGCAATGACAAGGACCCAGGGGTAAGCCAGGCTCAGCATTTCTGCCCTCCCAGCCAGTGGTGGGCGAACCGGATGGCTTCGCCGGGGTCGGCCTGTACCGTGGGCTGCCAGGCGGCGCGCACCATTGCTTCGAGGGTCTGTCGCGGCGCCGGTTTGCCCTCCGGGGTCGTGGCGATCAGGAAATCCACCCAGGCAGTGCCGCTGAGAGCCTCAGGCTGGCTCGCGGGATGACACTCCCTGGCGGCCTGTTTGAGCAGGATGTTGAGTCGGGCGAACCAGTCGGGGGTCGGTTCGGCCCTTTGTTCAAGATCCGCCAGGGCATCAATTGCCAGCCTGCGCCAGCGATTGCGGCGCCTGCGACGGAGCAAGGCCGCGACCACCAGGCCCAGGGCGACCAGGACCAGCACGGTGAGCAGCCACCAACCCGGGGCGGGGGGCCAGAAGCCGCCGGTGGCCGGTAGATGGATGTCGCGCAACTGGCTGAGGGGATCCTGGGGATTCATCCGATACGCCCCCTGGGGCCGAGCAGGGTTTTCAGCGCCGAGGCCGGATCCTCGCCGGTGGAAACGGTTGCGGAAGCGACACCGGCGGTACGGAAACAGGAAGCCAGCTGCGTTTCATGGGCCGCCATCCGTTCCTGCCAGGCCTCCTGGAAACGGCGGTTGCCGGCATCGAACCAGATCGGGCCGTCGGGTCCTGCCACGGCAAACCGGCCGCTTTCCGGCAGATGCTGCTCCAGCGGATCCACGATCCGGATCGCGTTGACGGCATTGTGGCGGGCGAGGGCGCCGAGCAGGGAGGCAGTGTCGTCGGAGATCTGCAGGAAATCGCTCAGCACGAAGATACGGCTGCCGGTGTGGGCCACCCGCCGGGCTTCGGCCAGCGCCTGATCGAGCCACGGGCCGTTTTCCATACCGGAGGTGGGCAGTCCACCGTTCCGGTCGGGTTTGTGTTGCTGTTCCGCCAGGGAGTCCAGCAACCGCAGCACCGATTTCTTGCGCCGGGCCGGCCGCAGCACTTCCAGCTTCTCACCGTTGAAAACGATACCGCCGACCTGATCACCGGCCCAGAGCGCGAGCCAGGACAGGATCGCGGCCACCTGCGCGCAGCGGACCTGTTTGTAGGCGCCGGTGCTGGCGAAGAACAGGCTCGGGCCCAGATCGCACAGCAACAGTACGGGGCGTTCCCGTTCCTCTTCGTACAGTTTGGTGTGGGGCGATTGCCGTCGGGCAGTCACCCGCCAGTCGATACTGCGGATGTCATCGCCCGGCTGGTACTGGCGTACCTCGGCGAAGGCCATGCCACGGCCCCGCTGTGGTGAGCGCTGCAGGCCGGCCTGCCGGGACCGGACCGGCCGTGCCGAGGGCAGTTTCAGGGCCCGGGCATCGGCCTGCAACCGAATGAGGTCGGGCAGGCTGATGTGGGTGGTGGCTTGGCTGCTTACCATGGCGTCGGGTCTTGCACTGGGATATGAAACCTCAGGCGGCGACCGGAACCCGGTCGATCAGCCGTGCGATGACCGCGTCCGGTGTCATGCCTTCGGCTTCGGCCTCGAAGGTCAGCAGGATCCGGTGCCGGAGCACATCAAAGGCCATGGCCCGGACGTCATCGGGGGTGACATAGTCACGGCCGTCCAGCCAGGCACTGGCCCGGGCACAGCGGTCCAGGGCAATGGTGCCCCGGGGGCTGGCACCGAACGCGGTCCAGCGCGCCAGTTCCGGATCCAGGCTGCCGGCATCCCGGGTCGCCAGCACCAGGGCCAGCAGATACTGTTCAACCGGCTCGGCCATGTAGATATCCGCCGCCTCGGCCCGCGCGGCAAAGACCTGTTCTGGGCTGATCCGGGTTTCCACCTTTGGCAGCCCCTGGCGGTAATCGTTCCTCGCCAGGTGCAGGATGGCCTTTTCGGCCTCGGCGGACGGGTAGTCGATCATCACGTGCATCAGGAACCGGTCCAGCTGGGCCTCGGGCAGCGGGTAGGTGCCCTCCTGCTCGATCGGGTTCTGGGTGGCCATTACCAGGAACAGTTTGTCCAGGGGGAAAGTCCTGAGGCCGACACTGACCTGCCGTTCGCCCATGGCTTCGAGCAGGGCAGACTGAACTTTCGCGGGTGCGCGGTTGATTTCGTCTGCCAGCACGAGATTGTGAAAAATGGGGCCTTTCTGGAATTCGAACTGCCCGGTCTCGGCCCGGTAGATCTCGCTGCCGGTGACATCCGAGGGCAGCAGATCCGGGGTGAACTGGATGCGATGGAAGTCGCCCTCGAGGTGATCTGCCAGGGCCTTGATGGCGGTGGTCTTCGCCAGCCCGGGCGCGCCCTCCACCAGCAGGTGGCCGTCGGCCAGCAGGGCAATGAGCAGCCGGTCTACCAGTTTTTCCTGACCAATGATCCTTTTGGCTAACTGTGACCTTAACTCCCCGAACGTATGCTGTAGTGACATTGGATGTAACTGCTCCCTTATCCATGTCCCGTCAAGGAACCGTATTGTTCGTAAGTAGTTGCCGCAGTTTTCGCATCTGGACGGCAAAAATCAAGGGTTTGACTATGCTTATGTGACGGTACGTCGATTACGTTTATTTCACACTGACCAGAGGTAAATCATGAACGCGCTGACTGTGGCCAGCAAGGAACAGTTTTTTGAGCAACTCGCTGATGCGTTTTCCCAGAAGATCGCGAAGACAGAAGCGAAAAAAATCAGTGAATTTGCAAAGCAGCATTACGCGCATATTCCTCTTGAAGAGTTGGTGAGTCGACGATTCTCGGATACCTACGGCGCCATCCTGGCCGCCTGGCAGTTCCTGCAGAAGCGGAGTGCCGAAGAGACCCCGGTGGCGGTATTCAACCCGGATCTTGAAAGTGACGGCTGGCAGTCCACCCACACGGTCATTTTCATTCTGCACCCCAATATTCCGTTCCTGATCGATTCCCTGCGGATCGCCATCAACCAGCGTGAGATCGGTACTCATTCCATCCAGCACTCGATCCTGCAGGTCGAACGTGACAAGGACGGTAAGCTCAAGAAGCTGCACTCCACCAAGAAGAGTGGCTCGGGCGCCGAATACGAAGCCTTCATCGTTCTCGAGATTGACCGTCACAGCAATCCGGCGGACCTGAAAGACATTGAGGAAGCCCTGCAGACCGTGCTGCATGAGGTACGGATTGCGGTCTCGGACTTCGGGGTGGTCACTGACAAGGTCAACCGCATCATCGGCGAACTGGACGATACCACCGCGGGCATCAGCGACGAGGAAAAGGAGGAGGCCAGGGCGTTCCTGAACTGGCTGGTGCAGGACCACTTCACCTTCCTGGGTTACGACGAATACGACTATGTGAAGGACAAGAGCGGCACTGTCGTTCGCCGGGTTGCCAATTCCGAGCTGGGTATTCTGCGGGTCAACAACGAGCGCCCGGACCGGGTTCGCCTCAACGAGCTGCCTCAGCGCACCCGGCATGAGATGACCCGCACCGATGACATCTTCATCTTCGCCAAGTCGGCCCAGCGTTCACGGGTCCACCGCCCGGCCTATCCGGACTACATCGCGGTCAAGAAATTCAATGACAAGGGCGATGTGGTCGGTGAGCGACGGTTCCTGGGCCTGTATACCGCCCGGGTCTATAACGAGCGGCCCGACGAGATTCCGTTGCTGCGCCGGAAGTTCCAGAGCGTAATGAAACATTCCGGCTTCCTGAAGGACGACTACGCCGGCAAGGAGCTGGAGCAGATTCTCACCCTCTACCCACGGGATGAACTGTTCCAGATCGAGACCGACGAGCTGCTCCGGGTGGCCAAGAACATCCTGTACATCCAGGAGCGCCGGCGCATCGAACTGTTCATGCGCGAGGATGTCTATGGCCAGTTCGTGACCTGCCTGGCCTTCTTCCCGCGGGACATCTACAACACCGAGCTGCGTCTGAAGGTGGAGCAGGTGCTGTTCGAGACCCTGGAAGCGGAGGACATCGAGTTCGTCACCCACTTCTCCGAGTCTGTCCTGGCGCGGGTGCAGTTCACCATCCGGGTACCCCAGGTGGAAAACCGCCAGTTGCCGATCGCCGAGATCCGGGAAAAGGTCATCGACCTGGCACAGTCCTGGCGGGATGGGCTCTACGAGGCCCTGAGCGAAGCCTACGGTGAAGAGCGCGGCAACGAGTTCTACCGGCTCTGGGCCGGCGGCTTCCCGGCCAGTTACACCGATATGTTCTCGCCGCGCCGCGCCGCCATCGATCTGGACCACATTGCCGCCTCGGCGGATAACGACGATCTGGCCATGAGCTTCTATCGGGCCCTGGAGGAGGATGAGTCGACCCTCCACTTCAAGCTGTTCTATCCCGACGAGCCACTGCCGCTGTCGGACGTGATGCCGATCTTTGACAACCTCGGGTTCCGGGTGATCGGTGAGCACCCGTTCGAGGTCCTCGACCGCCATGGCAAATCGGTCTGGATCCACGATTTCACCCTGCAGGCCCATACCGGAGAAGTGGTGGACATCCATCGCATCCGGCCGATTTTCGAGGAGCTGTTCCGCAGGGTCTGGCACGGTGAGGCGGAAAACGACGCCTTCAACCGTCTGCTGCTGTCTTCCTACATGAGCTG
>JAAZVL010000244.1 GCA_018623515.1 Marinobacter sp. | reverse complement strand
ATGAGTCTTTGTATGACGAGGCTGATAGCTATACCCAGCTCCGGGTTGGCCGCCAGACGATTCCGGTTTACAGCTGGGGATCAGGGCCGACGGTCTTGATGGTGCATGGATGGTCCGGCGCCGGGATCCAGTTTGGTGCCTTTGTTGGCCCGTTGGTGAAAGCCGGTTACCGGGTTGTCACCTTCGACGCGCCCGGCCATGGGCGGGCGCAGGGACTTCATACTGACCTGTTCGAAATGTCCGAAGCGGTCTCGCGTGTCGCCCACAACGCCGGCCCTCTCAAGGCGATTGTTGGCCATTCCATAGGAAGTCTTGCCCTGGCACGGGCTTTGGTGGAGGGCGTCCAGGCCGAGCACATTTTTCTACTGGCACCACCCAGGGATCTCGAATCGGTGGTGGAAGGGTTCGGCCGGACGCTTGGCCTATCGCCGGAGCTGATTGCCGGACAGCGTGCCCGCATGGAGCAACGGTTTGGTCAATCTGTCTGGCAGCATTTTTCATTTGCTGAGCTGGCACCACAGCTGCCCGGCCGTGGGCTCATTTTTGCCGATTGGGACGATCAACAGATTCCGGTCGGCGAGAGCGAATCGATTGTTCAAAAGTGGCAGGGTGCGAAGATGTTCCGCACTCAGGGGCTCGGTCATTATCGGCTACTCTGGCATCCACAGGTTGTGGAGCGGGTATATGACCGGTTATCCGGGGTTGAATGATCAAAAAATGACCTAAGCTTTGAGGTATAGGGCAAGCACAAATGAAGTTCGTGCTCGACTCTGACCGGCCGAACCGGAGGTTCCTATGGAAGATCCGAAAACGGTGATCAAACATGAGCCCCGAAAGAGTCTGATCATTCTTTTCCTGTCGGCGATGTACAGTATTGTTATCGGGATTGTCGTCCTGATCGGCCTGAGCAGCGGCGATACCGATATGGCTGAGGGAGCCGGGTGGATTCTCATCATCTGCGGCGTCATCAGTCTCGTCTACTACGTGCTGGCGAGAAAACAGACGCCACCTGCCAAATAGTCGCTGCTCAGAACCACAGCCCGATTTCCGGATCGGGCTGTTTTCGTTCCGGAACGAAGCCGAGGGTCTCGAGGGTTTCGATCAGTCTTTCGGTATCCTCCACATTCAGGAAACCGCCGAGGGAGACGCGGTGGCTGAGGAATAGTTTGGCCGGTGCAAAGGGGTGCACGGGATCGTTCATCTGCAGGCGGGTGTAAGGTCGTGGCAGGCTCCACTGGGCGCTTTTCTGTTTCCGGCCCTTTTCCAGGAGGATATTATCTCCTTCCATGGTCAGGACTTCCTTGCGCTGGCAATCACGGGACGTGATATAGATGCCGGCAGCCACGGCAATCAGCTCCAGACCGGCAAACGGCAGGATGACCCAGGCGCCTGCGAGCGCCCAGCCGATTCCGATGATTGCCGAGAGTACAACCAGCCCGATCCAGATCCGAACGTTACCCTTCCAGCTCAAAGAACGGTTAGGGGTCAGTAATAACCGGGTGCCGCCGGGGTGATCCAGTTGTTCAACCATACCTGATGCCTCGTCATTCCACTCTGGAAATTACGCTGGCTGTTCACTTATTGATCATAGTCAAGAATGGTCAGGATGGAGAAATCGTCTTCACAGGTTGCAGTCGGCGGGCTCCGCCGCCCGGAAAAGTTGATTTGCCGATTCCATGCTGGCGCTCAGGTCGGCAATGCGGGTGTCGTGGTTGGGGTGGGTTGAGAGAAATTCCAGCGGTTGTTCGCCGGAGGCCCGGGCCATGTTGCGCCAGAGAGCCACGCTCTGCTCCGGATCGAAGCCGGCGCGGGCCATGATGGTCAGCCCCATAAGGTCGGCCTCCGATTCATGGGCACGACTGAAGGGCAGGGTAATACCCAGCCGGGCACCGATGCCCAGGGCATTCTGGAGCTGGTCTTCCGCGATTTCGCTTTCGGTGAACAGGCCGACGAGTAACAGGCCCGCCTTCAGGCCAAGTTCCTGGGTCAGGCGTTCATTGCCATGGTCGGCAAGGACGTGTGCTACCTCGTGGCTGATGACCGTGGCCAGTTGCGCCGGGGTTTCTGCGATCCGGAGCAAGCCCGTATGAACACCGATCTTGCCGCCGGGGAGGGCGAAGGCGTTTGGCGTGTCATTCCGGAACACCACCACTTCCCAGCTTTGCGGCATGGGTGCCGACGGGTACTGGGTCTTGGCCGCCTGCACCAGTTCACCGGCAATACACTGCACCACACCGTTGATCTGCGGGTCTTCCAGCACCGGATTCTGCTCCTTCATCTGGGCAAAACTCTGTTGGCCGATGTCGGCCATGACCGCATCGGGTACGAGAGCAAGCTGGTTGCGGCCGGTCGGGGATTCCTGGCAACCGGTCAGAAAGAAAATCGCGAGAAGTCCGAGGATCAGTGGTCTCAAGGTACTTGTCCTGAATCGGCAAAAAAGGGCGGCTAGGTTTTGAGGCAGTAACGCCGCTCCGGTCGTCCTACACTACCATAGCTCACCTCGGCGCTCAGCTCGCCGGTGCCGACCAGGTATTCCAGGTAGCGCCGGGCGGTGGTGCGCGATGCGCCCATTTCTGCCCCCATTTCCTCGGCACTCCAATGCCCGCCATGGGCAATCACGTCACGGATTTTATCCAGGGTGAGTCCGTCAATGCCCTTGGGCAGACGTTCCTGCCGGGGATGGTCGGTGTCCTGACTGCCGCGAGGTAACAGGGCGTCCACTTCCTTCTGGGCCAGCTGGTTCAGGGCGGACAGTTTATCCAGATGCTCCCGATAGCGGTTCACCGCTTCCTGCAGCCGCTCGAAGACAAGGGGTTTGAGGATGTAATCGAAGACACCGCCGCGCAGCGCACTGCGGAGTGTCTCCACCTCCTTGGCGGCGGTGATCAGGATCACGTCGGATCTGCTGTCCCGGGCCCGCAGTTCCCGCAACAGTTCAAGGCCATTGCCGTCCGGGAAGTAGACGTCCAGCAGGATGAGTTCCGGTTCCATGACGTCAACAAGGTCCCGGGCATCGGCCAGGGTATGGGCAATACCGCAGAGCTCGACGTTCTCGAGGCGCTCCACAAACCGCCGCTGGATCTCGGCGATCTTGTGGTCGTCCTCAACAATCAGAAGCCGAATCGGTGTCACGGGCGGTGTCTCCCTTCCGGTTGCTTGGGCAGGTAGAGGGTGAACCGGCTTCCTCCCTCGGGCCGGTTTTCCACGGTGACCGAGCCACCCCACCGGTTCAGGAACTGTTGCACAAGGTGCAGGCCGATACCATGCTCATCACCCTTGGTGCTGACGCCCCGTTCAAAGATCCGGTGCTGGGTTTCCTCGGGTATGCCCGGGCCTTCGTCTTCCACTTCGAAGATCAGTTCCTCGCCCAGGTCGGTCATCGACAGTCTCACACGGCCGTCTGTCCCCGCCTGCTGACGGGTTGCCTCGAGGGCATTGTCGATCAGGTTGCCAAGTACGCTGACCAGCTGATCCCGCGGCAGGAGATCGGGAATATCGGCCATCCGGCTGTCGGGATCGATATCCAGGCGCAGTCCCATTTCCCGCGCCCGATTGTACTTGCCCAGCAGGCACCCCGCGATGACCGGGTCGGGTACGGCTTCCAGCAACAGGTGCAGCAGTGCCTGGTGATCGCTGACCTCACTGCCGATCAGGTTCAGCGCCTCTTCGTTGGCGCCAATCTGGATCAGCCCGGCAATGGTATGGAGCTTGTTGGAGTATTCGTGGGTCTGGCTACGCAGGGTATCGGCGTACTGCTGGATTCGGGTGAGCTGGCGGCTGACCTGATCGAGCTCGTTGCGCAGGCGGAAACTGGCTACCACGCCGATGATCTCGTCGCCCTGGCGCACCGGCAGGCGGTTGACCACCATCTGCCGGCCCCGTAACCAGATTTCCCGGTCGAAGTCCGGCTGGCCGGACTCCAGCACCGACATCAGGCTGCTTTCCGGGAGAATTTCGAGGATGGGTTTGCCCGCGAGCGGCTCATCCGTGGGCAGGTCGAGGGTTTCGTAGGCCGCCCGGTTTACGGTGGTGATGATGCCGTCCCGGTTCACTGCAATGATGCCCTCACGGACCGATTGCAACGTGGCTTCCCGTTCCCGGAACAGGCGGGCAATCTCCTCCGGCTCCAGCCCGAAAATGGCCCGCTT
>JAAZVL010000007.1 GCA_018623515.1 Marinobacter sp. | reverse complement strand
GGTCCCTGGCTTCATCCACATAATCGAGGCCAAGGTGGATAACTGAAAGCGGGTGCCCGGTGGCAATGGCCCGGCTGATCTCCTTTTGCAGGGTTTCGGCCAGGAAACGGGCATTGTGGGCACCAGTGATGGGGTCTGTGATCGCCAGGTCTTCGGCGGATTGGGCCATGTGGCTGTAGTGCCAGGTATAGAGGCCAGTGACCGTGAGCAGAATCAGCAGGCCCGTGGTAATAGCCATGGCGTCGCTGGCCGGATGCTTCAGGAACAGGGTTACCCCGAGCGGCACCAGTAAAAGCACCGATAACCCCAGACCCTGGCGCAGCGGCAGGATCAGCAGGTTCAGAACCAGCAGCGGCATTGCCCAGTGGCTGATGCCCGGGCCGTCCATGGTGATCATCGCGGCCACCAGGCCGCTGTTCAGTCCGGACAGGATAATGAGGTGCCCCGGGGCAGCGAGCTGGTGCCGGCGTTTGATGATGGTGTAGACCAGTCCGGCGGCGGTGAGCATGGTCATGCCGGACGCCAGGTAAAACAGGTCATAGAAGCCATAGCGCAGGTTCTGGCCTGCCAGGCTGGCAATGAACAGGGTCGCCAGAATGTAGCCGGTGCTGTGGGTCCAGGTTCTCAGGCGGGTTTCGGTCATGACGCCGGCCGCTCCTGCCCGGTCACGCCGTGGTTCTGCTGGGACCAGGCGCTGTAGACCTGGGTGCGGTTGCCGCCCTGTTGTTGGGCTCGACGCAGGGCATGGGCTGCGCTCTGCTGCAGGCTGTCGGCATCATCGCCGATATTGAGTCCGGCAATGCCGGTGCTCACGGTCAGGCGCATTCCGTGCGACTCGAGCAGTGTCTGCAGTCCGGCACGGATGGTCTCGGCCCGGTCGAGGGCGTTATTGGTGCCAATGCCGGGCAGGATGACCAGAAACTGCAGGTCTGCCACCCGGTAATAGGTGTCGAAATCCCGTAGTTGGGAATGCAGATAGCGGCCGATCCGGGGCAGAATCGAGCGGATGTCCTCATCCCGCTCGTTGTCGCTCAGGTGCGTGTCCAGCCCGATCATGATGACCGACATGTCCGTGCCTTCCCGCTCGCTGCGCTGGATCTCCTTGTGCAGGTCCGCGGACAGATACTCCCGGCTGGCGGCCTGGGTCAGCTCATCTGTGCGTCGTAAGGGCGCAAGCTGACGGCTCTTGTATTCACGCAGGAACACCACGAGGCCGGACAGCAACAGCGTCAACAGGAAGGCGCTGATCATCTGGTGCCGGTCGGGCAGGCCGGTCGCCCACCAGACGCCGGTCATGGCCAGGATCGTCACCGACAGGGCCAGGATCGTGGCGGCGGCGGAGGGGAACAGCGCAAAGGCAACCAGAGGGATGGCGTAGAGCCAATGAATGAGTGCCCAGGGGCCCAATACGAATCCGGAAAGCAGCAACAGCGTCAGGGCGATAAAAAACAGCCGTTGGATCAGGGGCCAGGGCCATTTTGCCCGGTCCGGGTGAAACGTACGGCCGCTGATAACGACGCCGGCGGCTGCGGCAGAAGCCGCTGCCATCAATGGCTGGCTGAGAAGGGCGCCGAGCAGGGTTATGGCAATAAATACCAGGAACCCGGCTCGTGACAACCTGGTCAGCAGGAATTTGTCGGCCGTCTGGGCCATGGTGTGTCCTTCCTCTCCCGGGCATCCATTAATCAGAGGCTCCTCAAGTATGAAGCATAGCGCAGCGGTATAATAATGGTTTGGGATGCGTACTTGAAACGGGAAAGGTAAAGTTAGGCCCTTATTCCTGAATTTGACTGACAAGGTACAAGGACACGGGATGGATATAGCAGCATACATGGCCGAGGTCGGCCAGCAGGCGCGAGCGGCCGCCACACAGGTAGCCCGGTCAACCACGGCCACGCGCAATCAGGCTTTGCTGGCCACGGCAGAGGCCCTTGATGCCGCTCGCAACGAACTGGCGGTCGCCAACAGCAAGGATCTGGAGAAAGGGCGCGAGAACGGTCTGGATGCCGCCATGCTGGACCGGCTGGAACTGACGCCCCAGCGAATCGATACCATGATCGAGGGATTGAAGCAGGTGGCCTCGCTGCCGGATCCGATCGGTGAAATCACCGGCATGACCTATCGTCCGTCCGGCATCCAGGTTGGCAAGATGCGTGTGCCCCTGGGCGTGATCGGTATCATCTATGAGTCTCGTCCCAACGTCACCGTGGAAGCGGCCAGTCTTTGTCTGAAATCGGGCAATGCCACCATTCTGCGTGGTGGCTCCGAGGCTATTCATTCCAACCAGGCTATTGCCGCCTGTCTGGCCAAGGGGCTGGCGGCCGCCGGTCTGCCCGAGACCGCGGTGCAGGTGGTGAAGACCACCGACCGGGCCGCGGTCGGAGAGTTGATTACCATGCCCCGGTATGTCGATGTCATTGTGCCCCGTGGCGGCAAGGGTCTGATCGAGAGGATCAGCCGGGATGCCCGCGTGCCGGTCATCAAGCACCTGGACGGTGTGTGCCATGTCTACATCGACAGCCACGCCGATCCGGAAAAGGCGCTGAAAGTAGCGGTCAATGCCAAGACCCAGCGCTACGGCACCTGCAACACCATGGAAACCCTGCTGGTCGACCGGGAAGTGGCGGCCGATATCCTGCCATTGCTGGCCTCCGCCTTCGAGGAAAAGGGCGTGGAGTTACGGGGGTGCCCGGAAACCCGGGAGATCGTCCCCGGAGCTGGTGAGGCCACCGAGGCGGATTGGGAAGAAGAATACCTGGCGCCGATCCTGGCGGTTCGGGTGGTGGACGGGCTCGATGGCGCCATTGAGCACATAAATCGTTACAGCTCCCAGCATACCGACAGCATCATCACGGAAAATTACACCCGGGCCCGACGGTTCATCACGGAGGTGGACTCCAGTTCGGTAATGGTCAACGCGTCCACCCGGTTTGCCGACGGTTTTGAGTATGGTCTCGGTGCAGAGATCGGGATTTCCACCGACAAGATCCATGCTCGCGGACCGGTGGGGCTGGAGGGACTGACCTCCCAGAAGTACGTGGTATTCGGCGACGGTCACGTCCGGACCTGATGTCGATGCACGTCATCTACGGTGGCACCTTCGACCCGATTCATCACGGCCATCTGCGCCTCGCGATCGAGTTGTGCGATCGACTGGAGGTGGATCACGTCAGCCTGGTGCCGTGTCACATCCCGCCACACCGGGGCGACACCGGTGCCAGTGCGTCCCAGCGGCTGAGGCTGATGGAGCTGGCGGTGCAGGGCGAACCCCGTCTGCACATTGACGACCGGGAGCTACGTCGCGCCGGGGCTTCCTATACCGCCGATACTCTCCGGCAGTTGCGGGACGAGCTGGGGCCGGACGATCCCCTGGTGATGGTGGTTGGTACCGATGCCTTCGCGGGCTTCGACCGCTGGCGGGAATGGGAGTGCATTCCGGAGTTGGCCCATATCGTGGTCGTGCGCCGTCCGGGCCCGGCCCTGGATCCCCAGGGCGCTCCCGCCAGGTTGTTGGCGGGACGGAGAGCGGAGGGCGTCGGTAGCCTCCGGAGCGCCCCCGCCGGTTGTATTCTGGAACTGGACCCTCCGCTGCTGGATATCTCCGCCACCGGGATCCGGGAACGGATTGCCGCTGGCCGCTCCCCCCGTTACCTGATCCCCGCTTCGGTCTGGGAAGAAATCCGCCACCAGGGGCTTTACGGTGCCTGCCCTGAGGGGAACTTTTAGTGCTACAATCGCGTCTGAGTATGACTATTCGGGCAGCCAATCCGGCTGAAGCCCGTACAACAGGGTAATTATGCAGGCTGAAGAACTGAAAAATCTGGTTGTAAATGCACTTGAAGAGGTGAAAGCGCAGGACATCAGTGTGATTGATGTTCGTGACCGTACCAGCGTCACGGATTTCATGGTGCTGGCGTCCGGTACCTCGAACCGTCATGTAAAGTCCCTTGCTGATTCAGTGGTGGTCGAAGCCAAAGAGCAGGGTGTGCGCGCCAGTAATGTCGAGGGCGCCGCTGCCAGTGACTGGATACTGGTAGACCTCGGCGATGTTGTGGTTCATGTCATGATGCCCGCTACCCGCGAGTTCTATGATCTGGAGCGATTCTGGCGCGACGCACCGGATGTGGGTGTCGCGGGCAGCGAATAATCATGCGGTTACGTCTGATCTGTGTGGGGCAGAAGATGCCCGACTGGGTCAGTGCCGGGTACCACGATTACGCCCGCCGGATGCCCCCGGAGCTTCCCCTTGAGCTGGTCGAAATCCCCATGGCACACCGGGGCAAGAACCCTGACATCCCCAGGCTGATGCAAAAGGAAAGTGACGCGATTCTGTCGGCCACCGGCCCGAGGGACCGGGTGGTTGCACTGGAAGTCGGCGGTCGGCCCTGGTCCACCGAAAAACTCGCCAGCCAGCTTGAAAACTGGCAGCAGGACGGCCGTGACGTCAGTTTCCTGGTCGGTGGGCCTGATGGTCTGGCGGATGCCTGTCGGCAGCGGGCGGATCAGCAATGGTCGCTGTCGCCCCTGACCCTCCCTCACCCGCTGGTGAGAATCCTGCTGGCGGAACAGCTCTATCGGGCCTGGTCGATCACCCGTAATCACCCGTACCACCGGGCCTAGGGGGCAGTTATGCCATGGGGTGAATTCAAGGATACCGCAGCCGAACGCCGTTTGTTCCAGCGCCGCACTGTGGTGATGCTGGTGTTTGTCATCCTGATGCTGGGTGGCCTGCTGGGCCGCATGTATCAGCTCCAGGTTGTGGAGCATGACATCTACACGACGATTTCCGACAAGAACCGGGTGCAGGTGCAGTCCGTACCCCCTCCGCGCGGGCTGATCTATGACCGTAACGGAAAGCTGTTGGCGGAGAACCGTCCGGTGTTCAGCGTTACTCTGGTGCCGGAGCGCGTGGATGGCATGGATGAGACGCTCAGCCGGCTGGGCGGCATCCTGGACATTTCTGCGCAGGATCTTGAACGCTTTCACCGCCGATTGCAGGAACCCCGGCGGCCATTCCAGGAGATTCCTCTCCGGTATGACCTGACCGAGCAGGAGATTGCCAGGCTCGCGGTGCATCGTCATGAGTTGCCTGGCGTTGAAGTCGAGGCGGAGCTGGTCCGGTACTACCCCCACAGTGAACTGACAGCCCATGTACTGGGCTATGTTGGCCGCATCAACCGTGAAGAGTTGCAGCGGATCGATCCGGTCAACTACGCCGGCACCAACTATATCGGCAAGTCCGGAGTCGAGCGTTTCTATGAGGACACCCTGCATGGCAGGGTCGGTTACCAGCACGTCGAAACCAATGCCCGGGGTCGCACGCTGCGGGTGCTTGAGCGCGAGAACCCCGTGCCGGGGGAGGACCTGGAGCTGCATCTGGATTTGCGGTTGCAGCAGCGGGCGCACGAACTCCTGGACGGCCGCCGTGGTGCGGTGATCGCCATTGAGCCCAAAACGGGGGGCATTCTGGCCCTGGCCAGTGTGCCGGGGTTCGACACCAACAAGTTTGTCACCGGTATCAGTGTGGATGACTACCGTGCCCTGAGTCAGAGCAAGGACAAGCCTCTGTTCAACCGGGCACTGCGCGGCCAGTATCCGCCGGGTTCGGTTCTGAAGCCGATGCTGGCGATTGCTGCTCTGGACAGCGGAGTGACCACGCGCGACCGTACCATCTGGGATCCCGGCTATTTTCAGCTCAAGGAAGGCGGGCGCCGGTATCGGGACTGGAAGCGCAGCGGCCACGGCTGGGTGGACCTCAAGGATGCCATCGCCGAGTCTTGCGATGTTTACTTCTACGAAACCGCCGTCGAGATGGGCGTCGACACCATGTCCGGCTATCTCTCAAGCTTCGGGTACGGGGAGGATGCTGCTCTGGACGTGTCGGGGGCTCTGAGCGGGCTATTGCCGTCCCGGGAGTGGAAGCGCGCCATGCGCAATGAACCCTGGTACCCGGGGGATTCGGTCAACCTGGGGATCGGTCAGGGCTTCATGCTGGCAACTCCGCTACAGATGGCCACCGCCACCGCCCTGATTGCCAACCGTGGCACCTGGATCGAGCCCCGCCTGCTCAGGGATGTGATCGGGGATGATTCGGTGGAGGATGTGCTTCCGGACGAGACCCATGAGCCCCTGAAGCTCAAGAATCCCGATGACTGGGAATATGTGGTCGAGAGCATGGCGGAGGTCATGCATGGCACCAAGGGTACGGCCAGACGGGCCGGCAGCGATGCACCATACCGTATGGCAGGGAAGACCGGAACGGCCCAGGTATTCAGTCTTGCGGAAGACGAAGAATACGACGCAGAGGAAATTCGGGAGCGTCTCCGGGATCATGCCCTGTTCGTTGGTTTTGCGCCGGTCGAGGATCCGCAAATTGTGGTGTCTGTCATCGTCGAGAACGGAGGCAGTGGCAGTGGCACGGCGGCTCCGGTCGCGCGGGCCCTGTTTGATGCCTGGTTGCTGGAATTTTCAGAGAGCAGTGGCAGCGGGCTGGTAAGCCAGGCAACAGGGGGACTGGACTGATGGCATTGAAAGATCTGGTTGATCCGGCTGCCTCC
The DNA here is from genome assembly GCA_018623515.1 of Marinobacter sp. Classification (GTDB taxonomy): domain Bacteria; phylum Pseudomonadota; class Gammaproteobacteria; order Pseudomonadales; family Oleiphilaceae; genus Marinobacter. The sequence goes on along the minus strand of JAAZVL010000007.1, from coordinate 36,856 downwards.
GGCCCCCTGGCCCGTTCGCGGAGCTTCTGGTTCGCCCTGCATCTGGATCCGATCCTGCTCCTCCTGCTGCTGATCCTGGTCTCCGGGGGCCTGTTTGTTCTCTACAGCGGTGCGGACCGCAACATCGAAGTGGTCAAGGCCCAGGGGATCCGCCTGGGCGTCGCTTTTGTGGTAATGCTGGTGTTTGCCCAGCTTGATCCGGCCGTGTTCCGCCGCTGGGCGCCCTGGCTCTACGCGGCCGGACTGGTGGCCCTGGCAGCGGTTCTGGTGGTGGGTGTCGGCGCCAAGGGTGCCCAGCGCTGGCTGGCGTTACCCGGGTTGCCCCGCTTCCAGCCCTCGGAAATCATGAAGCTGGTCGTTCCCATGATGGCGGCCTGGTATCTTTCCCGGCACTTTTTGCCGCCTCGCCTGTCTCAGGTTGCCGTAGGGCTGGCCATTGTGCTGGTTCCGATGGTGATGATCATCCAACAGCCGGACCTGGGAACTTCCCTGCTGGTGGGGATGGCAGGCCTGTTCGTGGTCTTCTTTGCCGGCATGAGCTGGAAGCTGATCGCCGCCTTTGTTGCCATGGCCTCGGTGTCTGCGCCACTGATGTGGTTCTTTGTGATGCGGGAATACCAGAAACAGCGGGTGCTGACGCTGCTGGACCCGCAGAGTGATCCGCTCGGCGCCGGCTGGAACATTATCCAGTCCAAGACGGCGATCGGTTCTGGCGGCATTGACGGCAAGGGCTGGCTGCAAGGCACCCAGTCGCACCTGGAATTCCTGCCGGAAAGCCATACCGATTTCATCGTTGCCGTGCTGGCGGAGGAGTTCGGTTTTGTCGGCATGCTGGTGCTGCTGGCGGTCTACTTCCTGATCATCCTGCGCTGCCTGTATATTGCAGCCACCGCCCAGGACTCGTTCAGCCGATTGTTAGCGGGAGCCTTGACCATGACGTTCTTTATCTACATCTTCGTGAATGTAGGGATGGTCAGCGGCTTGCTGCCGGTGGTGGGGGTGCCGCTGCCACTGATCAGTTACGGGGGCACGTCGGGGGTAACGCTGATGGCGGCCTTCGGTGTACTGATGTCGATACATACCCACCGCCGGATGATCAGTGCCTGATCAACCATTGAAAGCGGGTAATGGTGAATCGGCAAGATAACCCGCTACAATGGTTGGAGACCGCCGGGTTCGAGCCGGGCGGAAACAGCAAAAGGGGATTTCCGGACCGTGAAGCCGAGGTTTACATTGACATGGTGGTTGACAGCCCTTGCCACGGTGGTGCTTGCCGGCTGCGCCTCGTCACCCGAAACGGACCATTCCTCTCGTTACACGCTCAGCCAGGACCGGGCTCCGGCGGGAAACTTTGATGTCTCCGGACTCGCTGATGCGCAGCCGCGCTACGAGTCACCCCGGAACGCCGGCAACAAGTCGCCTTACACCGTCTGGGGCAAGAGCTACCGGGTTCTGGAGAGTAATGACGGTTACGTCGCAACCGGCACTGCGAGCTGGTATGGCGAGAAGTTTCACGGTCACAAGACGTCCAACGGCGAAACCTTCGACATGTACGAGATGTCCGCGGCCCACAAGTCCCTGCGGATTCCCGGCTATGCCCGGGTCACCAATCTGGACAACGGCCGCTCGGTAATTGTCCGGGTCAATGATCGGGGGCCTTTCCATGGCGACCGCCTGATTGATCTGTCCTATGCTGCTGCCAAGAAACTCGGTTATCAGGCCCGAGGCACGGCAAGGGTTGAGGTCGCGGCGATAACGGTGAGGCCGGATGGCTCCATGACCCTGGCGGGTGAACCGTTTGTGCCCGGTGGCCGTGGCGCACCGGCAACTGCCGGAGCTGTGGCGGACAATGCCGCGGGCACGGGATCCCGCGGCCTGTTCGTCCAGTTGGGTTCTTTCAGTAGCCGGGATCCCGCGGAAGCCCTGTTGAGCCGGGTCCGGTCGGTGCTGGAAAACCCGATGCGGGTCCGTGCCATCGACACCCAGGCCGGCCGCTTTCACCGGGTCCAGGTCGGACCCTTCGAGGACGAGGAAGCGGCCCGGCGCACCCAGAGTCTGCTGGAGGCACGGGGGTTTTCCCAGTCCGTCCTGCTGACCGATTCACACTGATTATACCCAAAACCAGAAACACACCTGACGAATGAATGGACCCATGGCCTTAACAACCGCTTTACGTTCTCTCTCTGTCTTACTTGTGCTGGTCCTCGCCCTTGCGGGCAAGGCAATGGCCCAGTCGGTGCTCATCCCCTCTCCGCCACAGATTGCGGGGACCTCCTACGTGCTGATGGACCCGAAAAGCGGGTACGTCATCATGGACGAGAACAGTCACGAGCGCCTGCCCCCGGCGAGTCTGACCAAGATGATGACCGCCTATATCGTGGAGCGGGAGCTGGACGAGGGCCGGCTTTCCATGAGTGATATGGTGCCCATCAGCGTCAAGGCCTGGAAAACGGAAGGTTCCCGGACGTTTGTGCGCGAGGGAACCTCGGTATCTGTGGAAGACCTGCTCAAGGGTGTCATCATCCAGTCCGGTAACGATGCCTCGGTGGCGCTGGCTGAATTCATTGCCGGCAGCGAGGGTGCGTTCGTGGATATCATGAACCAACAGGCCCAGTTACTGGGAATGAAGGATACGAGCTTTGCCAATGCCACCGGCCTGCCGGCAGAGGACCATTACTCCACCGCGTACGACCTGGCGTTGCTGGCCAAGGCGATCATCAATGATTACCCGGAGAATTATCCGCTCTATGCGGAAAAGCATTTCACCTACAACAACATCCGGCAGCCGAACCGGAACAGCCTGTTGTGGCGCGATGACAGTGTGGATGGTCTGAAAACAGGCCATACCGAAGAGGCCGGCTACTGCCTCGTGGCATCGGCCAAACGCGACGAAACCCGGTTTATCGCCGTCGTTATGGGAACCAGAAGCTCCGAGGCCCGGGCCCAGGAAGTCCAGAAAATGCTTAACTATGGCTTCCGCTACTATGAGAGTGAGCGCCTGTTCCGCTCCGGCCAGGAGCTGATGGAAGCCCGTATCTGGGGTGGCCAGGCGGACCAGGTGTCGGTCGGACTGACCGAGGACGTGTTCGTCACCATTCCCCGCGGATCCCGCAACCAGCTGGAATCCACCGTAGACCTTGATTCTGTGATCAAAGCCCCCATCAATGTTGGCGACGAGCTGGGTCGGGTCAAGGTAAGCCTGAATGGCACGGTGCTGGTGGATAAGCCGGTACTCGCGCTGACCGAGGTTCCCGAAGGCGGGCTGTTCAAGCGCCTGTGGGATGCCATCAAGCTTTTTTTCGTCCAGTTGTTTCAGTAAGGGTGATGCCAGTACCCGGGAGTAATGCGGCATGAGTGAGCCGAAAGCACCAAAAATCGAATTTCCCTGCGATTACGTGATCAAGGTCATCGGTAATGCCGCACCTGATTTCACCGATTTTGTCGTGGAAGTAGTGGAGTGCCACGCGCCCGGTATCACCGAGGCGGACATTTCCGTGACCGACAGCAGCAAGGGCCGCTTTTCCTCGGTCCAGCTGAAAATCGTCGCCACGGGCGAAGAGCAGCTCAAGGCGCTGTTTGAAGACCTGAAGGCCAGTGGCCGGGTTCACATGGTGCTCTGACCTTCATGGCCGAACTCATTGTCCGTTCCCTCGGGGAGCAGCCCTACCTGGAAACCTGGGAGGCCATGAAGAATTTCACGGCAGACCGGGGCGAGACCACCGTGGATGAGCTCTGGTGCCTGGAGCACCCCAGGGTGTTCACCCAGGGACAGGCAGGCAAACCGGAACACCTGCTGCTGCCGGGCGATATCCCGGTCATCCAGGTGGACCGGGGTGGTCAGGTGACATACCACGGCCCAGGCCAGCTGGTGATCTACCTGCTGATCGATCTGCCCCGAAAGAAGCTTGGCGTCCGGGGCCTGGTGGACCAGATCGAGCAGGGCATCGTCCGCACGCTGTCGGACCTGGGTGTCGAAGCGGCACCGCGCCCGGACGCGCCCGGTGTCTACGTCGGCGATGCCAAGATCGCCTCCCTCGGCCTGAGAGTCCGTCGGGGTTGTTCGTTCCACGGCCTGGCGCTGAACGTGGACATGGACATGGAGCCCTTCAGCCGTATCAATCCCTGCGGCTATGCGGGCATGCCCATGTGTCAGGTCCGTGATTTTGTGCCCGGCGCCACGGTGGCTGACATCGAACGGCGCCTGGTTGATCATCTGGTCACCGGTCTCGGTCACCAGCAGGTGCAACAGCGCAAGGGCTGGTGACAGACGTCAGATATCAGCGGCACGGGCCAGGTTTCGGCCGGCGCTCTTTGCGGCATAGAGGGCCTCGTCGGCTCTCTGCAGCAGGTGGTCGATTGATTCCGATCCGGCAATGGTGGCGGTCCCGACACTGATGGTTGCCCCGAGCAATTGCCGATCCACCTTGACCGAGCCTGCCTCGATGGCAGCACGGATACGCTGAGCGGTCTTCAGGGCTTCCTCTGGCCCGGTCTCTGGCAACAGGACCAGGTATTCTTCGCCACCCCAGCGGGCTACGGTATCGACTTTCCGGCACTGATCCCGCAGGATGCCGGCGACCATTCTGATCAGCTCGTCTCCGGCATGGTGACCGTAACGGTCGTTGATGCTCTTGAACAGATCGATATCCATCAACATGACCGAGAACGGCCGCTGGCTACGTAGATAGCGCTGGTACTCGATATCCAGTTGCTCCAGCCCCTCCCGCCGGTTCGCCAGGCCGGTCAGGGCATCGTGCTTGGCGGCGAATTCGAACTCAGTGGCCAGTTTGAGCAAGCGCAGCTTGCTGCGTCGCCGGCTCTGGTCAAGGATGTAACAGGTCACCATCTCAAAGCCGAGCACGATGATCATCGAGATCCGGAAACTCGTACTGTAGGGTGGCTGGAAAATGAGGTCGCCGGCGGGACTGAACAGGAAGGCGAGGGCGGCCAGACCACCGGCGCAGGCGATGACGCCCACCCGGGCCTGGCTGATGTAGAAAATGACGGGGGGATAGGCGAACAGCCAGATAATGGCCGAGCCGTCCTCAACCGCCTGGATAACCAGAAAGGTAAACAGCGCGGTAATCAGACCGATGAAGCCGCGACGGTGAAGACTCTGGAGCCCGGTTCCGAGATAGACCAGGGAGTTGAGCGCCAACAGCGCCGAAAACGTCACCAGCAGCGCTGCCGTGAAAGGATTGTCAGCTGCGCTGGCGGCTCTTCCGGCGAAAAACAGCAGAATGGGTACTGCCGCCGCGGTGAGCCAGTTGATCAGAACCGGAACGGGAATCTCGCCTTTCACGCGAAACTGGGACAATTCGGTATCCGGGGTCTTGGCAGCCGTTTGCTTCATTTTCAGTCTTGTTCTTGTGTTTTACCGAGCCTGATACTGCCTGACATACTAGACCGGATTGAGTATCAGGACTGTAGTAAAACGTAAACAGGCATAACAGTCACATTTAAACCGGAACCCGTGATCCGGCATTGGCCGGCAGGCCGGAAAAACGGAGTCGAATCGGTGAGGATAGGTTCTCACTGTATCCGTATAATGGAATGAACAGCTGGCAGACGGCTCAAATTTTCCGACACCCGCAGGTTGTCCATGTCATCCAAGCGTCCAGGAGCAAAAGTTTCCCGCATCAAGACCGGCAGCTTTGAGCGCAGGCTGAGCCTGACCCGTGCCGGACTGACCGCAGGTACCCGCATGGCCTCCCATATGGCCACCAACTGGTTCAGCAGCAAGGACACGCGGGAAGAGCGGCACCGGGCAATGCTGTCCAACCAGGCCCGTTTCCTGGTGGATGAACTGGGGCGTCTGAAGGGCAGTGTGGTGAAAATAGGGCAGGTGATGGCGCTTTACGGGGAGCATTTCCTGCCGGAAGAGGTCACAGAGGCTTTGCATACTCTGGAAGACCAGACCACGTCCCTGGAGTGGCCGGCGATCGAGCGGGTGCTCAAGGAGGAGCTGGGGGCTGATCGGCTCGCGGAACTTGAGGTGGATCCCGAGCCTATCGGTGCTGCCTCGCTTGGTCAGGTCCACCGCGCCGTCCGGCGTAGCGACGGTCTGGAGCTGGTGCTCAAGGTTCAGTATCCGGGCGTTGCCGATGCGGTGGACAGCGATCTCAATGCCGTGGCGCAATTGCTGAAAGTGGCGCGGTTGGTGAGCTTCGGACCGGAATTCAATGACTGGCTCGAGGAAGTCAGGGAGATGATGCACCGGGAGGTGGATTATCGTCTTGAGGCGCGCACCACCGAAAAATTCCGGACCATGCTGGCGTCCGATCCCCGGTTCGTCGTACCCCGGGTGCTGCCGGAATTCTCCACCGCCCATGTGATCGCCTCGACCTACGAACATGGCCACTCGGTGGGGTCCCGGGAAGTCCGCGAGCTGTCGCTAGAGCGTCGCAGTGCCCTGGGTGAAGCAGCGCTGGAACTGTTTTTCCGGGAGCTTTTCGTCTGGGGTGAGATCCAGACCGACCCCAATTTCGGGAATTATCGCATTCGAATTGCTGGTGAAGAGGGCGAGGACCCGGGATATGACCGGATCGTGCTGCTGGACTTTGGTGCAGTCCAGTCATACTCCGACGAGTTCCTCGCGCCGGTCATCCAGATGATCCGGGCCTCCTACGAGCAGGATCTTGAAGCGGTGATTGATGGCGGTATAAAGCTTCGCTTCATGAGCCTGGATTGGCCCCGGGAAGTGTTGGAAAAGTTTGGCAAGGTCTGTATGTCCGTACTGGAGCCTCTTGCGAAAGACCAGTTCGAGTGGCCGGAGGAGGCGGTGAACAGTCATGGCCAGTACCGCTGGAAACAGAGTGATCTGCCATCCCGGGTGGCCCGGCAGGCCGCCCGTTCAGCGATCAGCCGTTATTTCCGGGTGCCGCCCAAGGAATTTGTGTTCCTGAATCGTAAGCTGATCGGGGTCTATACCTTCATCGCGGTGCTGCACTCGGAGTTCAATGGTGAGCCCCTGCTGCGCAAATATCTCTACGGTGACGGTGAAGAGACCCCGGATGCCTCTGCCACCAGCCAGAGCACAAAGGCGTAGCGCGCACCCTTGCCGATCGCCACAAGGATCACAAAGTTCAGCCAGGGGACCCGCATGATGCCACCCACCAGCGTGAGTGCATCACCACCTAGGGGTAGCCATCCCAATAACAGGGACCACTGGCCGTAACGGTTGAATCGATTGCGGGCTTTGTGCAGTTGCAGTTCACTGACCGGAAACCAGCGTTTGTGCTTGAACCGGTCCACCTGGCGCCCGATGATGCCATTGACCACGGACCCCAGGGTATTGCCTGCGGTGGCCCAGAACCAGAGCCACCACCAGGAATAGCCCTGGGCGACCAGGGTGCCCAGCAGCACCTCGGAGTAGGCTGGTAGCAGTGTGGCTGCGGCAAAGGCTGTCAGAAAAAGCGTCAGGTAGACCAATTCGTTTCCCCGTCTTGACCGAATTCAATGCCGGTTTCCGGTCCTGTCGGTATGGTTACGTACTATGGTTGCCATGCAAACCATCAATTTTTATTCCTTCTTTCCTTGCCAGTATCCTGTCGGCAGGTTTTATCTCATCCCGGTCTCAGACACCGTTGCAGGAGGTTTTATGGAGCAGGTCACTATTTATGGTCGTTCAAGTTGTGGGTTTTGTGTTCGGGCAAAGGACCTGTGCGAATCCATGCAGGTGCCCTATATCTGGATCGACATGATCGAAAAGGGTATTTCCAAGGCCGATATTGCCGACAAGATTGGCAAGCCTGTTCACACTGTGCCACAGATTTTTGTCGGCCAGCAGCACATCGGTGGTTTCGACGAGTTCTACGCCTATGTGCGCGAGCACGAGACCGCAGCGAGCCGGTGATTCGCTGTTCCAGGTATAAAAAAACCGCCCGGGATTCCCCGGGCGGTTTTTTTGTTTCCGGCCGATGATCAGATATTGAACTCGGTCTTGAGCTTCTTCTCCACCAGCTGGTTCTTCAGCTTCGCCACTTTCGGCAGTCCGTTCTCGAACGGCGGGAAACTTTCTCCGGCAATCAGGGGCTCCAGGTAGTCACGACAGTCCTGGGTGATGCCGAAACCGTCATCGGTAATGTAGTGGATCGGCATTTTCTTTTCCTGGTTGGCCACCTCGCTCAGGTTCGCCTCGCCAATCTTCCACCGATAGGGTTTGGCCTGCTCGCGGACAATGGTCGGCATCAGTGCCTGCTTGCCGGCCACGGCCATTTCCACTGCGGCCTTGCCCACTGCATAGGCCTGTTCCACGTCGGTGGCGGACGCAATGTGTCGCGCGCTGCGCTGGAGGTAGTCGGCAACCGCCCAGTGATACTTGTGGCCCAGGGCCTGCTTGACCATGTTGGCAAGGGCCGGGGCCACGCCGCCCAGCTGTGTATGACCGAAAGCATCCTTGGCGCCGGCGTCGGCCAGGAAGCGACCATCCTCGTACTGGGCACCCTCGGAGGCCACGACCACGCAATAGCCGTAATCCTTCACGCACTGATCCACCCGGGCCAGGAAGGCTTCCCGATCAAACGGGATTTCCGGGAACAGGATGATGTGTGGCGGCTCCCCTTCGCCCTGGCCAGCCAGACCACCGGCAGCCGCGATCCAGCCGGCATGGCGGCCCATCACTTCCAGGATGAACACCTTGGTGGAACTCTCGCACATGGACTTGATGTCCAGGCTGGCTTCCAGGGTTGAGGTGGCAATGTACTTGGCAACCGAACCAAAGCCGGGGCAGCAGTCGGTGAAGGGCAGATCATTGTCAACGGTCTTGGGCACGCCGATGCAGGTGATGGGGTAGCCCATCTTGTCGGCGATCTGGGAGACCTTGTAGGCGGTATCCTGGGAATCGCCGCCACCGTTGTAGAAGAAATAGCCGATGTCGTGGGCGCGGAACACTTCGATCAGGCGCTCGTACTCGGCCCGGTTTTCGGAAATGTTCTTGAGCTTGTGGCGACAGGAGCCGAAGGCGCCGCCCGGGGTGTGGATCAGGGCCTGGATTGCCTCGTCGCTCTCGAGGCTGGTATCAATCAGTTCTTCCCTGAGTGCCCCGATAATGCCGTTGCGGCCGGCAAACACCTTGCCGATCTTGTCCGGATGCTTGCGGGCGGTCTGGATGACACCACAGGCGCTGGCATTAATGACGGCGGTGACACCGCCGGATTGGGCGTAAAAAGCGTTCTTGATAGCCATCTCGGGCTGAAGCCTCCTGCTGGTTCGACAATGGCGCAGATGATACGCCAAACGCCCGGGATTTTCATGAGCAGGATTGCGGATAGCGCGGGCCTTGACGCCCTGCGGCGTATAGGGGAGGCTTGGCAGGTTTCAACGGAGAGGTCGAACACCGAATGCATATCCACATTCTCGGAATCTGTGGCACCTTCATGGGGAGCCTGGCGGTGCTTGCGCGCGAGCTCGGCCACACGGTGACCGGCTCGGACCAGGGCGTCTACCCGCCCATGAGTACCCAGCTTGAGAGCCAGGGCATCAGCCTGATGGAGGGGTACAGCGCTGATCACCTGGATCCGAGACCGGACCTGGTGCTGATTGGCAACGCCATGTCCCGGGGGAATCCCGAGGTCGAGGCGGTACTGAACCTCAATATCGACTACATGTCCGGCCCCGAGTGGCTGGCCCGGGAAGTGTTGCGGCATCGCTGGGTCATGGCGGTGGCGGGTACTCACGGCAAGACCACGACGACGTCGATGCTGCTGTGGATCCTCGAGCAGGCCGGCTTCGAACCCGGTTATCTGGTGGGCGGTGTGCCTCTCGATTTTCCGGTGTCCGCCCGGCTGGGTAACAGTGATTTCTTTGTGATCGAGGCCGACGAATACGACAGTGCGTTCTTTGACAAGCGCTCGAAGTTTATTCATTACCGGCCGCATACCCTGATTCTGAATAACCTGGAATTCGACCACGCCGATATCTTTGATAACGTCGAGGCCATTGAGCGCCAGTTCCATCACCTGGTGCGCACCGTTCCCTCCAAGGGACTGATTGTGCGTCCGGCGGTGGACCCGCACCTGGATAATGCCCTGGCCATGGGCTGCTGGAGTCCGGTGCAGGACACGGCCATCGGCAGCGAGGTTACCCGCACGGCGGACTGGCGGGCAGAGCTGTTGTCGGAGGACGGCAGCCGGTTCATGGTGATTCACCACGAGCAGCCGGTGGCCACCCTGAAGTGGGACCAGACCGGTATGCACAATGTGCGCAATGCCCTGGCTGCCATTGCTGCCGCCCGCCACGTGGGTGTCACCCCGGACCATGCCGTTGCCGCCTTGTGCCGGTTCTCGGGGGTCAAACGCCGGATGGAACTGCTGGCAGATGTCGGTGGTGTGCGGGTGTATGACGATTTCGCCCATCACCCCACCGCCATTGCCACCACCCTGGAGGGGCTGCGTAACCGGGTGGGGGAGGAGCCCATCCTGGCGCTGATCGAGCCCCGTTCCAACACCATGAAACAGGGCGTGCACCGGGACAATCTGCTGGCCAGTGCCGCCCTGGCGGACCGGGTGCTGTGGGCCAACCTGAATGATATGGGCTGGCTGCAGGAGCTGGTCGGTGCCTGGCAGGCCGATAATGAGGGTAATGACCTGCATCGGGTTGAGTCCTCGGTTGAGGATCTCATTGGCCGGGTACTGGACGATCTCCCGAGCCCTTGCCACATTGTCATCATGAGCAATGGTGGATTTGGTGGCATCCACGGCAAACTGGTGGCGGAACTCGAACGTATCCACGGCTGACCATCCTGCCCTGACAACCCCTGGAGAAAAGCCTGAATGACCACGCCCGTGCCGGCACAGCGAACCGTAAACCTGGCGATCACCGGAGCCTCCGGCGCCCAGTATGCATTGCGTTTGCTGCAATGCCTGGTGGCGGCCGGATGCCGTGTGCATGTGATGGTCAGCCGGGCCGCCCAGGTGGTGATCGCCACAGAGACGGACCTGAAACTGCCGGGATCGTCCCCGGCCATGCAGGAATGTCTGACAGAATTTTCCGGCGCCGAGCCCGGACAGGTTCTGGTCTTTGGACGGGAGGACTGGTTTGCACCTCCGGCGTCCGGGTCCGGTGAGAAGGCGCCGCTGGTGATCTGCCCGTGCAGCACCGGAACCCTGTCGGCCCTGGCCACCGGTGCCAGTAACAATCTGATCGAGCGGGCCGGGGATGTGGCCCTCAAGGAACGCCGTCAGCTGATCCTGGTGCCCCGGGAAGCGCCGTATTCGGAAGTGCACCTGGAGAACATGCTGCGCCTGACCCGGATGGGCGCGGTGGTCATGCCGGCCAGCCCCGGCTTCTATCACAAGCCCCGATCCATCGAGGATCTGGTGGATTTTGTGGTTGCCCGCCTGCTGGATCACCTGGGTCTGCCCCAGGATCTGATGCCCCGATGGGGCGAGGCCCGGGTGGACGCAAAGCAGCCCCGCTAACGCGCTTTCCGGCCGATGGTTTTGGTCAGCGCGATTGATGGTTTTCATCATTGAGCGAAACCGGCTGCCGGTCGAGACTTGGTGAACGACAATCACAACACACGTCATTCACCGAGGTTCACCATGATTCCACGTACCGTTTTCGACGCCGACCTGGAAGGCTTCCGCGATTCCGTGCGCAAGTTCCTGGAGCAGGAGGCTGCGCCCTATCATGATCAGTGGGAAAAAGACGGCCAGGTCAGCCGTGAACTCTGGGAGAAGGCCGGTGAGCTGGGCTTCCTGTGCCCGACCATGCCGGAAGAGTACGGCGGCGTGGGGGCGGATTTCCGCTACAGTGCCGTTGTCATCGAGGAGATTTCCCGTGCCGGCCTGTCCGGCATCGGCTGGGGGCTGCATTCGGACATTGTCGCGCCCTACATCCTCAATTACGGCTCGGAGGAGCAGAAGCAGACGTATCTGCCCAAACTGGCGTCCGGTGAGATGATTGGCGCCATTGCCATGACCGAGCCTGGCGCCGGCTCCGACCTGCAGGGCGTTAAAACCACCGCCATCAAAAACGGGGATCACTATACCCTGAATGGCTCCAAGACCTTCATCACCAATGGCCAGCTGGCGGACCTGGTGATCGTGGTGGCCAAGACCGACCCCAAGGAAGGCGCCAAGGGCACCAGTCTGCTATTGGTGGAAACGGCGTGGGAAGGTTTCGAGAAGGGGCAGAACCTGAACAAAGTGGGCATGAAGGCCCAGGATACCTCGGAACTGTTCTTCCAGGATGTGAAGGTGCCCGCAGAGAACCTCTTGGGTTCCATGGAAGGGCAGGGCTTCTTCCAGCTGATGCAGGAGCTGCCCGCCGAACGCCTGCAGGTGGCCCTGGCTGCAGTGGCAGCGGCCGAAGCGGCCTGGCAGTGGACCCTGGATTACGTCAAGGAGCGCAAGGCCTTCGGCAAGCCGGTGATTGCCTTCCAGAACACCCGTTTCAAGCTGGCGGAGCTGAAGGCCGAGATCACCGCAGCCCGGGTATTTACCGACCGTTGCCTGGAATTGCACCTGGAGAAGAAGCTGGATATCCCCACCGCGGCCATGCTCAAGCAACACACCACGGATCTGCAATGCAAGGTCATGGATGAATGTGTGCAGCTGCACGGTGGCTATGGCTACATGTGGGAATACCCCATCGCCCGTGCCTGGGCCGATTCCCGGGTGCAGCGCATTTATGCCGGCACCAATGAAATCATGAAGGAAATCGTCGCCCGCTCATTCTGATGGGTGCTCGCCTCGCCGGTCCTTGGCCGGCGAGGCCTTCTGTTACCTATCTTTACAAATTGCCAAGCCTGTCAAGGTCTCCTCCGGCAACATCCCCTAAAGTAGCGGCACACCTCAGATAACAATAAACGGTTGCCGCGATGACACGCCTGGAATGCTTACCCGTTGCTCTGCTGAGCCTTTTTCTCGCTGGTTGTGGTCAGGAGTCCGATACCCTGCCTGTGGATGGGCGGGATTTCGATGGGGTGTCGTACGCCGAACCGGCTCCCTATTCCGGGAAGGTGATCGATGGTTACCTGGTCGGCGCACGGGTGTGGCTGGATATGGATGGCGACAGCCAGCACACCGCCGGGCCGCTGGAGATCGAGCTTGAGAACGGCAACGTTGCGATGCTCGACTCCGGTGAGCCCACCACCATGAGCGGGCAGGGCGGCGAGTTTTCTCTCGATGTGACGGAGCTGGATCTTCCGCCGGAGGTCGGGCCTGACCTGGATCCGAGGGACTACCCTCTGTACGCGGTAGCCTTGCCGGGTAAGACGCTGGAACAGACCTGGCGTGGCGACGTGCCGGTGGCCCGGACATTCCTGATGTCCGCGGCACCCGGGGTCCGGAACATCACACCGCTTACCACGCTGGCCCGTTACCGCAGCCTGTTTGGCCTGGGTTCTTATCTCGATATCCCGGACGACCTCGCCGGCAGTCTGGCTGGTCTCAACCTGTTGGCGGATTATGTGCTATCGGATGACGAGCGTGCCCATGCCTATGCCCGTGCGTTGGCGAGCTTCATGGCCAGCCAGATTCCCGGTGAGTACAACGAGGCGCTGAGTCGGCCGGACAGTGACGGCACCGAGCGGTATCTGAGCAGGCAGGCCGCCTATCTGCTGGGTATCTCCCTGGTGCAGAACGCCCCTTCGGTGATTGCCGTGGTGGATGAGGTCGCCGGTGGTGATTACGCCAGTGTCGACCCGGGCACTCTGCCCTTGCCGGAGGTGCCGCTGGAGTACAGTGACCCCGTCCTGCTGACCCACCAACGTATCCTCGCCCAGCCCGAAAATGACCAGAACCTGCCGGTCAGTACGTCGAGTTTGATGGTGTCCGCCGAGCTGTTCTTCGATTATTCCGAGGCGGGACAGTTGCTGTCGGTATCGGCTGAGGGATGCCTGGCGGCGTCCATGCCGGAACTGGTCCGGCTGATCGAGGTGAATGGTCGTATGTACCAGCTGGGCAGCCAGTGGCGGCCCTCGGTGTCACTCTCGCCCCAGAGCCGGATTACCTATGAAGCGGAAGGTGTCGATGAGCGCCTGATTTTTGACTGGGATAATCAGCGAATCTACTTCGAGACCTCGACAACCTGCCACGAACATGAGGGTATCTCGGCCGGATCCACCGAGCTTGCCGGTAACCCGGAGGCAACTTATCACTGGCAGAAGGCTGATGGCGTAGGCCTGGAGCTGGTGGCAGAGATTCCGCAAGGGGGCAGATCGGTTCTGGTGCCGGAGGCTGCTGATGTGCCGCCCGAGGACTTTGATGGTTACGTCCTGAGTGAGGACGGAGTGGAAACGTCCTCACTTCTGGTCGGTGCCGGCTCTTTCTGCGATCCGGATGCTGACGTCGCGGGCGCGGACCACGTGGTTACCGCCCAGTACAGCTATGAGTTCTCTGGCTATGAGCCCCAGCCTGCCAGTTTTGTCGGGCTGGCACTGGAATATGACGCCCGGCAATTTGAGGGCGCTGATCCCGACAATCCGGTCAGCCGCCTGTTAAGGTATGCCTTTCTGGATCCGGCTTTGTCGAGTCTTGCTAACGTGGATGCCGGGACCGGTTTTCAGTGGGCGATGTATTATCCCACCACATTTGATCCGGCCAATCCGAACCTGATCCGGGAGGCCTACCTCAGCAGCTACAGCGGTGCCCGAGCGTGTGGGAGGGAATTCGAGGAGACGCCTTCTTCCGCCTACGCCAAAGTTGAGTACCGCTATCAGACGCTGTCGGAATACCTGCTTGGACTGCTTGACTGAAAAGTGATGGTGGTCCGGCTTGCGAGACCTCCGCTGACCCGATCAATGGGTAAAACGCAAAAATCCAGGCGCAACAAGGTTGTGCTGGTTGGATGTGCTAACTGGTTCTGGGATTTTCTGGCCATTTCCTGGGGAAGGAAATGGTGCCGAGGAGAGGACTTGAACCTCCACGGGGTTGCCCCCACTAGCACCTGAAGCTAGCGTGTCTACCAATTTCACCACCTCGGCAGGTGACTACAACTCTGGGCTATTCTACTGAATTCTGTTTGGAATTCAAGCCTTTGGTTGCTGGCTTCGGCTTGTCGCCTCAACCGATGGCGCGTACTTTAATGATTCCCCCTGAGGCTGTCAAACATTTTTTCCAAAAAAGTTTCGGTGGTATTTGTGCCTATCAAATGCCCCCTTGTTAGGCAGCATCGCCGTACCAACGTTATACTGCAACGAAATACTAATTCCGCCGCGCCTGTGCGGCTTTAAAACAAGGATCCGAATGGTTTCCAGGAAGAAAGACAAAGGTGATCCTCACGCCGACCGTGAGGCCCAGAAATACGACAACCCTATCCAGAGCCGGGAATTCATCCTCAAGCATTTGAAGGACCGGGGGGCGCCAGCCACCCACGAGACCCTGTGTGAGGAGTTGGGCCAAACCTCGCCGGAAGGCATCGAGGCCCTGCGTCGCCGGCTGATCGCCATGTGTCGCGACGGGCAGTTGATCTGCAACCGTCGTGGCGCCTATTTGCCCATTGAAGAGGCGGACCTGGTCACCGGCAAGGTGACCGGCCACAAGGATGGCTTCGGCTTCCTGATTCCCGATGATGGCGGCTCCGACCTGTTCCTCACTGCCCGGCAAATGCGCCAGGTGTTTCACGGTGACCGGGTTGTCGCCCGGGTGGATCGTGTCGATGACCGTGGCCGTCGTGAAGGTAAGATCGTCGAGGTGCTCGAGCACAACACCAGCCAGATTGTCGGCCGGTTTTTCCGTGAGAGCGGCATCAGTTTCGTGGTGCCGGAGAATGCCCGCATTAATCACGAGATCCTGGTGCCGGAAGAGCACGTGGGAGAGGCCTACCAGGGGCAGTACGTAGTGGTCGAGATCCTGCGTTATCCCACGGTGCGTACCCAGCCCATGGGTAAGGTGATTGAGATTCTCGGAGAGCACATGGCGCCGGGCATGGAAATCGACGTGGCCATCCGCTCCTATGAGATTCCCCACAGCTGGCCACCCGCCGTGGAGGAGCAGGCTGCCGTCATCCCGGCGGAAGTGGAAGAGAAAGACAAGCAGAACCGGGTCGATATCCGGCACCTGCCGCTGGTCACTATCGATGGCGAGGACGCCCGGGACTTCGATGACGCCATCTATTGCGAGCCGCGCCCGCGCGGGGGCTTCCGTCTGCTGGTGGCGATTGCCGATGTGTCTCATTATGTCCGTCCGGGCTCGCCGCTGGATGAGGAAGCGCTGAACCGGGGCAATTCCGTGTACTTCCCGGATCATGTGGTTCCGATGCTTCCGGAGAAGCTGTCCAATGGCCTGTGTTCCCTGAACCCCGGGGTCGACCGGCTGTGCATGGTGGCCGACATGACCCTCAGTGCCAACGGCCGCATCAGTAGCTATTCCTTCTACCAGGGCGTGATGCACAGTCACGCCCGTCTCACCTATAACAAGGTCAGCGACATCCTGGAGCGGCCGGATTCCGAGCCGGGCTACCGGTTGAGTCAGCAATATTCGGAAGTGTTGCCCCAGCTGTACAACCTCTACGAGCTATACAAGTTGCTGCGCTGGGCCCGTACCGAGCGGGGTGCCATCGACTTCGAGACCACTGAAACCCGTATCATCTTTGATCCGAATCGCAAGATTGAGGAAATCGTTCCGGTACACCGCAACGACGCCCACAAGATCGTCGAGGAGTGCATGTTGTGCGCCAACGTGGCGACGGCGCGTTTTCTGAAGAAGCACAATACGCCGGCCCTGTACCGGGTGCACGAAGGTCCCTCGGAAGAGCGCCTTGCGGCCCTGCGACTGTTCCTGGGTGAGCTCGGGTTGCAGTTGCGCGGTGGCGACAAGCCGACCTCCGCGGATTATCAGGAGCTGCTGTCTCAGATCGCCGATCGCCCGGACGCCGACGTGATCCAGACCGTGATGCTCCGCTCGCTCAGTCAGGCCGTCTACAGCCCGGAGGAGAGTGGTCATTTCGGTCTGGGCTTTGCCAGTTACGCGCACTTCACCTCGCCGATCCGTCGCTATCCGGACCTGATCGTGCACCGGGCGATCAAGTCCCGGATTCACAATCCAGAGGTGAAAAAGGATGTGGTCACGCCTCCGGTCACCGATCCGGAGCTGGCGGAGTACCCTTACGACTATGCCCGCCTGGAACAGTTGGGTGAGCATACTTCCATGACCGAGCGGCGTGCCGATGATGCCACCCGGGATGTCATGGCCTGGCTCAAGTGCGAGTTCCTCAGGGATCATGTGGGCGAGGAGTACAGTGGCGTGATTTCGGCGGTGGTACCCTTCGGTTTCTTTGTCGCGCTGGAGGATATCTATATCGAAGGGCTGGTGCATGTCTCCACGCTCAGCGGTGACTATTTCCATCACGATTCCGCCAAGCATCGGCTGATCGGGGAGCGTACGGCTGTGAGCTTCCGGCTCGGGGATGATGTCCGGGTGCGCGTTGCCCGGGTCGACCTGGAAGATCGCAAGATCGATCTGGAGCTGGTCAGCGAGCCCAGGCGCCGCAAGGCAGACCGGGAGGCGCTGGATGTCACCCGTCGCGAGGAGCGCGGTAAAGGAAAAGGCAAGGGTAAGGGCAAGGAGCGTGGTCCGCGTGGCAAGAAAGCCTCCCGGGGGAGGAGCAAGGGTAAGCCCGAGTCAGCTGCGCCTGCCAAGGGCAAGCCGGGCAGTGCCAAGGAAAGACTGGTTGCAGAAGCCGCCCGTGAAGCGGAGAAAAAGTCCGGGAAGGCCGGGTCCGGCAAGAAACCCAGGCGCAGAACCCGGAAGTGAGTTCTGAACAGTAACCCGTAAACAGGATCAGAGTCAGTGTCCCAGGAATATGTATTCGGGTGGCACGCGGTTGAGGCTGTGCTCAAACGCGAGCCGGAAAGATTGCAGCAGGTCTGGATCCAGACCGGGCGCCAGGACAGGCGCGTCAAAACCATCACCGATGCACTGGACGGTCTCGGCGTGCGCTGGCAGGTGGTTCACCGTCGTGAGCTCGATGAACGGGTCTCCGGTGTGCACCAGGGCGTTGTCGCAGCTGTGTCAGAGAGCCGGGAATGGAGCGAAGATGATCTGTTGGCCCAGCTCGAAAACAGCGACAAACCGCCGTTTCTGCTGGTACTTGACGGTGTAACCGATCCCCATAACCTGGGGGCCTGCATGCGCACGGCAGATGCGGTGGGTATCCAGGCGGTCATTGTCCCCAAGGACAAGTCCGCGTCCCTGACCCCGGTCGCCCGGAAGGTTGCCTGTGGTGCCGCCGAAACCGTACCGTTCGTGCGTGTGACCAACCTGGCGCGTTTCCTCAGGGCCCTGCAGGAGCAGGGTGTCTGGCTGATTGGTACTGCCGGCGAGGCGAAGGCTACGCTCTACCAGGCCGATTTCAAGGGTCCGGTGGCCCTGGTGATGGGTGCAGAAGGCAAGGGTATGCGGCGGCTGACCAGGGAACACTGTGACCAGTTGATCAATATTCCCATGCTGGGGCACGTCGACAGCCTGAACGTTTCCGTCGCCACCGGCGTCTGCCTGTATGAGGCCCTGCGCCAGCGGCTTGGTTAACCCTTGCACAGAACGCGCTGGGCGCCTAGAATACGTCACCCCTTTTTTAAGGGGTGGTTTTTTATTGCCTGAACAAAGGGGTAATAGAGCCGCGCTTTTGATCAAGCCTTTCGTTGTAAAGCCTTATTGATAAAGCAAAAAGAAACCGGCAGCCCGAGGCTGTCAACTCCTTGCTTTCATGCTCAACGGGGCGGTATAGCCGAATCGTTGAAAAAGGAAGCTGTTTAAACCGTAGGG
Organism: Marinobacter sp.; assembly: GCA_018623515.1. Classification (GTDB taxonomy): domain Bacteria; phylum Pseudomonadota; class Gammaproteobacteria; order Pseudomonadales; family Oleiphilaceae; genus Marinobacter. The sequence goes on along the minus strand of JAAZVL010000007.1, from coordinate 18,146 downwards.
AGAACTCATGCGTCACTACGAAATCGTATTCATGGTACATCCTGATCAGAGCGAGCAGGTGCCCGCAATGATCGAGCGTTATACCGGCGTCATCACTGAAGATGGCGGCAAGGTACATCGCCTGGAAGATTGGGGCCGTCGTCACCTGGCTTACCCGATCAACAAGATCCACAAGGCTCACTACGTCCTGATGAACGTTGAATGTTCCCAGGCCGCTATGGACGAGCTGACTCACAACTTCCGGTTCAACGATGCCATCATCCGTGACCTGATCCTGCGTCGCGATGAAGCCGTGACCGAGATGTCTCCGATGAAAGCCGCCGAGTCCCGTGAGGACCGTCGTTCAGGTGGTGAAGACCGTCCGCGTCGTTCGGCCGATTCTGACAGCCGTCAGAAGTCCGAGTCCCAGGACGAAGAAGAGTAATTAACCGGAGTTGAGGAGTTAAGTTATGGCTCGTTTTTTCAGACGTCGTAAGTTCTGCCGCTTCACGGCAGAAGGTGTTAAAGAGATCGATTACAAGGATCTGGACACCCTGAAAGGCTACATCACTGAAACCGGCAAGATCGTGCCCAGCCGCATCACCGGCACCAAAGCACGTTATCAGCGTCAGCTGGCTACCGCTATCAAGCGTGCCCGCTACCTGGCACTGCTGCCGTATACGGACAGCCACGACCACTAAGAACAGACAGGATTTGGGGCCATGCGTGCACTCGCACAGTTTGTAATGCGCGGTCCCCTGCAGGCCGGCGGGGTTGCAGCAGTCACGACTGCGATACCTTTGCTGTTCTGGATAGGCGCAGCGGTAGTCGGCCTGGTGATTCTCAGGCTGGGTATCGGACAGGGGCTGAACATCGGTCTCTGGGCATTGCTTCCGGCGCTTGGCTGGAGCTGGTTCGGGCAGGATCCCACGGCTCTGGCGGTATTGCTGCAGACAATGCTGATGGCGTACCTCCTCAGAACCACGCTGTCCTGGGAAAGGGCCCTCCTTGGAGGGAGCTTTCTGGCGATTGTCACGGGTCTGATGTTGCCCGTGCTCTATCCCGGTTTGCTGGACGATCTGGTTCAGGCCGGGGTGGAATTTTACGAACAATACAACGCCGAAGTGGCCCGCACCCTCGGGGGTGATCTCGAGAAGGTGATACGGGACACGATGAACGCCAGCATGGCCGGTACCTATCTGGCAACCGCCGTGGGTATGACGATGCTGGCCAGGGCATGGCAGGCGGGGCTTTATAACCCCGGTGGCTTCCGGAAGGAATTCCATGCCCTGCGGCTGTCGCCACCGGTGGCAGTGTTGTGTGCGGTGACCATGTTGCTTGGTCCCCTCCTGGGCCTGAATTCAATGTTGCTGGCCTGGGCCGCGGGCACACCGCTGTTCCTGGCGAGTATTGCCCTGGTTCATGGTGTTGTTGGTCGTAAACAGCTGAGCGGAAACTGGCTGGCGATGTTTTACATCGCGCTGTTGCTGCTGGGCCCAAGCCTGATGATTCTGTTAGTGGTTATGGCTTTTGTGGATAGCTGGCTGGATATCCGGGGGCGTATTACACCTGCCGGGCCGGCTGAATAAAGCACGAAGAGGTTAACGAGATGGAAGTTATTCTGCTCGAGAAAGTTGCAAACCTTGGCTCCCTGGGTGACAAGGTAAAGGTAAAGGCCGGTTACGGTCGTAATTTCCTGCTTCCTTATGGCAAGGCTGTACCTGCCACCGAGGCAAACCTGAAGGCGTTCGAAGAGCGTCGTGCCGAACTTGAAAAAGCGGCTGCCGAGAAGCTGGCTGCTGCCCAGGCTCGTGCCGAGGCCCTGGAAGGTGCGTCCTTCACCATCAGCTCCAAAGCCGGTGAAGAAGGCAAGCTGTTTGGTTCCATCGGTGTCCGTGACATCGCTGAGGCCATCACTGCCGGTGGTACTGAAGTGGAGAAGAGCGAAGTGCGTCTGCCGGAAGGTCCGATCCGCGTGACCGGCGAGTACGACATCGAGCTTCAGCTGCACTCTGATGTTGAAGTAACCGTCAAGCTGGCGGTTGTTGCGGACTGATCTGCAGCAGCGCAATGCCAGGCCGGGGTGACCCGGCCGAGCTTGATTGAACGGGCCCGAACCGGAGACGGTTTCGGGCCCGTTTGTTTCTGGTATTCTTATCAGTTCCTGAGTTTACCCCAATCCTGAAGCGTTCTTATGGCCAAGCCCAACCTGAAACCTGCCAGTACCGACCTGGAAACCAGTCGCATCAAGGTGCCCCCGCATTCGGTGGAAGCCGAGCAGGCCGTCCTCGGTGGCCTCATGCTCGATAACCGCCGGTTTGACGAAATCGCCGAGGTCATTTCGGCCGCCGATTTCTATCGTCAGGACCATCGCCTTATCTTCGGCGCTGTCGAACGCCTGGCCAGTGAAAGCGAGCCGCTGGATGTGGTCACCCTGGCCGAGTTTCTGGAGCGGGCTGGCGACATTGAGGACGCCGGCGGTTTGTCCTACCTGGCGGAGCTTGCCGAAAAAACCCCGGGTGCCGCCAACATCCGCGCCTACGCCGATATCGTTCGCGAGCGCTCGATCCTGCGCCAGCTGGTGGAAGTATCCGGCCAGATTTCCGATTCCGCCTTCAATCCCCTGGGGCGCACCAGTAACGAGATCCTGGATGAGGCGGAACGTAATGTGTTCCGGATTGCCGAATCCCGTAACAAGGAAGGCTCCGGCCCCAAGGCCATCAACCCGATCCTGACCCAGACCCTGAGCCGGATCGAGGAACTGTTCGAGTCCGGGGAGCAGACCACCGGCCTGACCACCGGCTTCCGGGATCTGGACGAGAAGACCTCTGGCATGCAGCCGGCCGACCTGATCATCGTGGCAGGCCGGCCCTCCATGGGTAAGACCACCTTCGCCATGAACATTGTCGAGAACGCCCTGATCAGCACCGGCACGCCGGTGCTGGTGTTCAGTATGGAGATGCCGGCGGACGCCCTGGCCATGCGTATGATCTCCTCGCTCGGACGCATCGACCAGACCAAGGTCCGGGGGGGCAAGCTCGAGGAAGATGACTGGCCCCGGCTGACCTCGGCGGTGAGCCTGCTCAAGGACAAGCCGTTGTACATTGACGATACCCCGGGGCTGAGTCCCACGGAAATGCGCTCCCGCGCCCGCCGAATCGCCCGCGAAAATGACGGCAAGCTGGGCCTGATCATGGTGGATTACCTGCAGCTGATGCGGGTACCCGGCAACACCGAGGGGCGGACGGCAGAAATCTCCGAGATCTCCCGGTCCCTGAAGGGTATCGCCAAAGAGCTGAGTTGCCCGGTGGTGGCCCTTTCACAGCTGAACCGGAGTCTGGAGCAGCGGCCCAACAAGCGACCGGTGAACTCGGACCTGCGGGAATCCGGCGCCATCGAGCAGGATGCCGACGTCATCATGTTCGTGTACCGGGACGAGGTCTATAACGAGGACACGCCGGACAAAGGGATCGCCGAAATCATCATCGGTAAGCAGCGGAATGGCCCCATCGGTACGGTACGTCTGGCCTTCATTGGCAAGTACACCAAGTTCGAAGACCTCGCCCACGGCGATTACAGCGATTACGGCGACGATTACTGATGCCCCGTAGCACTGTTGCCCGAATCGATCTGCAGGCGCTGCGTGACAATTATGCGCTGGCGCAGAAACTGGCCGGGAGCGCCCGGGCCATGGCGGTGGTCAAGGCCGATGGTTACGGCCATGGTATCCGCCCGGTGGCTCTGGCACTGGCGGAAGTGGCGCCCAAATACGCGGTGGCCTGCCTGGAAGAGGCGTTGGCGATACGCGATGCCGGCCTCCGGCAGCCAGTCGTCCTGTTGCAGGGTGTCCACGAGGAAGGGGATTTTGGCGGCTGCAGCTCCCAGGGTTTTGAGCCCGTGCTCCACAGCGAAGCCCAGCTCAGGTGGCTGGAGCGGTGCTCCGATCGACCGGAATTCTGGCTCAAGGTGAACAGTGGCATGAATCGCCTGGGCTTCCGTCCAGCAGAATTGCCCGGCATCATGGCGGCAATTGATGCCATGGGGGCCCGGCCCCGTCTGCTGGGCTTTGTTACCCACTTTGCCTGTGCCGATGATCCTGCCAGCACCCGTACCTCGGAACAGACCGAGTGCTTTGTTGAGGGCACCTCGCCCTGGCCGGAGCTGATGCGCAGCGTCGGCAATTCGGCTGCCCATTTTCTTCCAGACCAGCCGCTGTTTGACTGGAGTCGTCCCGGCATCATGCTGTACGGTGGCTCGCCATCCCTGGGCAAGATTGGTCCGGACCTGGGGTTGCGGCCAGTGATGACGCTGGAAGCCCCCCTGATCAGTACCCGGATTGTGAGGGCCGGTGAGGCCGTGGGCTATGGTTCTGCCTGGGTGGCGGAACAGGACACCCCGATGGGGATGGTGGCCATCGGCTATGGTGATGGCTATCCGAGACACGCCGGCACCGGGACCCCCGCCGCAGTGGGCGGACAGCGGATCCGATTGATTGGCCGGGTCTCGATGGATATGCTGGCGGTAGATCTGACCAATGCGCCGGAGGCCCGGCCGGGTGACCGGGTGGAACTGTGGGGCGAGACGGTGGGTGTGGATGAGGTTGCGACCTGCGCCGGCACCATCTCTTACGAATTGATGACCGGTATTACCACCCGGGTGCCGCGGGAATACCGGTAAGGAACGGGAGGAGCTCAGCCGGCTTCCGGTTCGTGAATGATTTCCTCGATGAAGTCGAGGATGGCAGCGAGGCTGCGGTCATCCAGTTTTTTCAGAACCTTGTGGACGACCATCTTGCTGCCCTTGAGCATACTGCTGATGCCCATTTTGGCCATCCCCAGCATCATGCTGCTGGCCTTCAACCGCCGCAGGGGTTCCAGAAAGAAGAAGTCCAGACCTTCCTCCGTCATTTCGACGATCAGGTCATAGAGCTTGTCGATAGCTTCTTTGTCGGCTTTTCCGCGCTCGCGAAGTTCGCCCACGGTGTACAATGCACGGGTCCGGAGTTCGTCCGGTATCGGCGCGACAATATGGCTCTGTTGTTTCAGCATGTGGCTTCCCGTTGTTGTATGCTCTTGAAAGAGATAGCAAAGATATAAGACGCTGGCGTGTCAGGCCGAGTGTTATTCTAAGAGGCCCGGCCAACAAACCATTGGCCTTACCGTTTCGGGCTGTCCGTCACCCAAGTGAAAACCCGGAGGCATTGATTCCTCGTGCACGTACTTGTTGTCCATGACTACGGCCCCCTGGGGAAAGTCCTGCTGGAGCGCCTGCGGGAAACCCACCTGCAGATCAGTCCGCTGCTGGTCAGTGATGCCGCCAGTGCCGATCTCAATGCCCTGGATAACTGGATTCCTGAAGACACCGATCTGATCGTCAATGCCCTTTGGCTGGCGGACCCGGAAGTGGCGCAAAAGGATCCCGAGGACACTCACAAGGCGGCCTTCTCGTTGCCCGTAGCCATGGCAGAGTATGCCCGGGAGCACGGTATCGCGCTGTTCCAGCTCTCCTCCTGCTATGTGTTCGATGGTCGTAAACAGAGCGGCTATATTACGTCCAATCCGGGTCAGCCGATGAACGAGCTGGGGAACTGGCAATGGGAGTGTGAGCAGGCGTTACGTTCATTGCTGCCCAGGCACATCATTCTCCGCACCGGCTGGAGCCTTGCCCGATTCATTCGCAAGGTGCAGGCCAGCACGGCCGCGGGCGAGACCCTGTCGTTGCCCGGGCGCTGTCGGGGACAGCCGGTGGCCGTCAAGGACCTCGCGCGGGTCATGACTGCGGTCATCCTGCAGCTGGATTGTGGTGCAGAGGTATGGGGTACTTACCAGTATGCCGGTGCCGAGGAAATCAATCTCTATGAGCTGGGGCTGGCCATCGCCGGGTTACCCGGTATTCCGGAGGGAATTCGGGTGGTCGATGAAGTCCCGGACTGGGGACATCTGGAGCCGGTAAATACCACCATGATCTGTACCAAGATCCGCAATACCTTCGGTATCAAGCAGCAGCCCTGGCGGTCGGGACTGGTGGAGGAGCTGGCGGTGCTGAAGAAGCGGGAAGGAAAGAAGACGACCGAGGTTAGCGGGTAGGTTGACGTGAAAATGGGGTCAGAAGAAGGCTTTCTTCTGACCCCGTCTTGGACGGCTTACTGGCAACCCTGGCGGGAGAACTCCCGGGTCACCGTCTGCAGGGCTTCCACGTCCAGCAGTTCCACTTCCCGGCCGCGGGCGCGGATCAGGCCCTGGTTCTGGAAGCGGGTAAACACGCGGCTGACGGTCTCTACGGCCAGGCCCAGGAAGTTGGCAATATCATTCCTTGCCATTGGCAGGCTGAAGTTGGTTGGTGACAGCCGGCGGCGCTGGAAACGGCTTGAAAGCGACAGCAGCAGGGCGGCAATGCGCTCCTCTGCGGTATTCTTGCTCAGCAGCATGGCCAGTTGGTGGCTGTTCTGGATCTCCTGGCTCATCAGGTGATACATGTGATGCTGCAGCTCCGGCATCTTGCCGGTGAGCTCTTCCAGTTTCTCGATCGGGAACTCGCACACACTGGTGCGTTCCAGGGCCTTGGCGGTGCAGGCGTAGGTCTCGCCACTCATGCTGTCCAGTCCCACCAGTTCACCGGGCATGAAGAAGCCTGTGACCTGCTCTTCACCACCTTCGGTAATGATGGAGGTCTTGATGGAACCACTCTTCACCGCAAAGCAGGAGCGGAATGGGGTGCTCTGATCAAAGATGTGCTCGCCCCGGTTGAAGATCCGTCCCTGCTGGACGATGTCTTCCAGACGCTCGAGTTCGTTTTCCTCAATAGCCAGGGGCAGGCAGAGGTTGCTCAAACTGCACTGGTGGCAGGAGGCTTTGAGGGGCGAGTTCTTACGAATAGGGATTGCTTGCGCCATAGCGGATGAACCGTCCAAATTGATCCATATCAATCTCTTACCTTAATACGTACTGAGCCTTTTGCCAATGATCAATCGCATGGCGGGCCAGAAATTTATTAGCGGTGGCGGCTAAAAAAAAACCGCCACCGCTGCTGCTCAGATCTTCTCGAAGATCAGTGAGGCGTTGGTGCCTCCGAAACCGAAACTGTTGGACATCACGCAATCCAGCGCCATATCGCGGGCCTCGGGTCCGACGATGGGCAGGTCCCGGATCTTTTCGTCGGCATCCAGCAGGTTCTTTGTGCCGGCTGCGAACCCATGCTGCAGCATCAGCAGCGAGTAGATGGCTTCCTGAACGCCAGCGGCGCCGAGGGAGTGGCCAGACAGGGATTTGGTGGAGGAGATGGCGGGAATCTCGCTGCCAAAGGTGTTCTTCACCGCGCCCATCTCGGCCACATCGCCGACCGGGGTGCTGGTGCCGTGGGCATTGATGTACTGGACCTTGCCGCGGATGGTGGCCATGGCCTGCTCCATGCAGCGCTGGGCGCCTTCTCCGGAGGGGGCGACCATGTCGTAACCATCGGAGGTGGCGCCGTATCCGGTCAGTTCAGCGATAATGTTGGCACCGCGTTTTTTCGCATGCTCGTATTCCTCGAGCACCACCATGCCGCCGCCACCGGCGATGACAAAGCCGTCACGGCCACTGTCGAACGGACGGGAAGCGGTCTCCGGGGCGTCATTGTATTTGGTGGAGAGCGCACCCATGGCGTCGAACATCATGGTGAGGCTCCAGTCTTCCTCTTCACCGCCGCCGGCGAACACGATGTCCTGCTTGCCGGACTGGATCTGCTCCATGCCGTGACCGATACAGTGGGCGCTGGTGGCGCAGGCCGAGGACATGGAATAGTTTACGCCGCGGATCTTGTAGGCGGTGGCCAGGCAGGCAGAGACGGTGCTGGTCATGATGCGGGGCACCATGTACGGCCCGATCCGTTTGACGCCGCGCTCGCGCATGGTATCGGTCGCTTCCACCTGGCTGGAGCAGGAGGCGCCGCCGGAGCCGGCGATCAGGCCGGTGCGGTCATTGGAAATCTGGTCTTCGCTCAGGCCGGCCTGGGCAATGGCCTGTTCCATTGCCAGGTAGCTGTACATGGCGGCAGGCCCCATGAACCGGCGTACCTTGCGATCGATCACGGAGGTGTCTACGTCAACGGAGCCGGAAACCTGGCTGCGGAACCCCTTGTCTTTGTAGGTTTCATTGAAACGAATGCCGGACTTGCCGTTTTTCAGGCTGTCCAGGACTTCATCCAGGGAATTTCCCAGGCAGGAAACGATACCCATACCAGTGACGACGACGCGTCTCATGCTCTTCCTCCTTCAGCGGCCGCCGATCAGCGGGCCAGCAAAACATTGACAATATTTGACAGTGTAGGCGCTTTGCCGTCGGGGTTATATTTGACCTTGGTACGGGGGAGCTCAGGTTTTCATTTTTTCTCTGCCTTACGAGCTTCCTCTTCGGCAGCAATCCGGGCTTCCTGCTCAACCATTTCCGGGGTTTCCAGGGAAATTCGCCCCAGCTTTCCGGATCGGAATTCGTTCAGGAGCACTTCGGCCACCTTGTGCAGGTCGGGGATGCCGCCGCGGGCAAAGAACCGTCGCTTCCCGGCAATGGCATCCATCAGGCCAATACCATCCGCGGGTAATTCGTCGAGACCATAGCGGGTCCGGACGAGTTCCGGATAGGCCTCAAGCAGGTAATCGGCCTCGAACAGGGCAACGTCCTCGAAATCCAGCACGGCACTGCGAATGGCGCCGGTGATGGCCAGACGATAGCCACAGGCCTCCGGCGACAGCTTGGGCCAGAGGAACCCCGGGGTGTCATACAGCAGGATGTTGCCCGGCAACTTGATTGCCTGCTGCGCCCGGGTCACCGCCGGCTCGTTGCCGGTTTTTGCCACCGGCCGGCCGGCCAGGGTATTGATGATGGTGGACTTGCCGACATTGGGGATGCCCAGGATCATCACCCTCAGGGCACTTTTCTGCCGGTCGTGGTCCGGGGTCATTTCTTCGGCAAGCTTGAGGATGTCCAGGGCCTCGCCACGCTGGTTGTGGGTCAGGGTGATGGTGCGGACGCCCCGTTCCTTCTCCAGCCACGCCTGCCAGCGCCCGGTGATCTCCGGGTCCGCCAGGTCCCGCTTGTTCAGGACCTTGATCAGCGGTGTATCGCCGCGCAGGGACGGAACCAGCGGGTTTTCGCTGCTGAAAGGAATGCGCGCATCCAGGACCTCGATAATGAGATCCATCTGCGGCATAACCTTCTTGATCTCCTTGCGGGCCTTGTGCATGTGCCCTGGAAACCAGTTAATTGCCATCTTCTTTACTCCGGCCGTGTTCAGTCGGCGCCATTATGAAGGGGAATGGATAAAGTTTCACATTTCATTGAATCCCCGTGTGTGGCGGGCTGAGGGGGTGTCGGGTGAGACGTGTGTACAAAAAGGGGGGATATCGGGATGAAATCTCCGGTCCGGATGTTTTAGTGTGTACCACCTGAATCGTGAAATTTACGACTATCGGTGGTTTTCTCGTAGTGGCCACCCCAATGACGGAGATGTTTATGAAGCTTGCAAAGTTCCTGGGAACCGCCCTCGTGGCACTGACCTTTTCTGCCCCGACCTTCGCCCAGCAGGCGGCCGGCGGACAGCCGGACCAGGTGGATCAGCTGGCCCAGATGGTCGGCCTGTCCGATGACCAGCAGACCGAGATCCGCGGCATTCTTGAAGAGATGCAGGGCAAGATCGGTGAGTTGCGCCAGGAAGCCCAGCAGATCCAGCAGCAGATGCAGGCAGAGATCAAGGCCGACTATGACGAATCAGCGATCCGTGAAAACGCCGAGGAACTGGGTGACCTGACCGGTGAGATCGCTGCACTCTCCACCCTGATGCAGGCCAAGGTCGACAGCGTATTCACGCAGGAGCAGCGTGACGAACTGGACAAGCGCATGCGTCAGATGCAGCAGCAGATGCAACAGCAGCGTCAGATGCAACAGCAGATGCAGCAGCAACAGCAAGGCCAGTAATTCCGGCCCAAAACTCTGGCCAGGGAGCATCCGGGCCGGAGTTGGCATAAAAAAATCCCCCGTCGGCGTCGTCCGCACGGGGGATTTTTTGTGTAAGGGGCGGGGCCGTCAGTCGACTGCTTTTACCGGAATCTGCATGGCATTGTCCGGCTTCGGGACTTCCGGTACGGCCAGGCCAAGGTTGTTCTTGTCGAAGACCTTGTCGGCGCGATAACTGGAGCGCACCATCGGGCCGGACGGTACTTCCATGAAGCCTTTCTCCAGACCGATTTCCCGGTAGCGGTTGAACTCTTCCGGGGTGACGTAACGCTCCACCGGCAGATGGTTCGGGGTGGGGCGCAGGTACTGGCCGAGGGTGAGGATGTCGACACCGATCTCGCGCAGGTCGTCCATGGTCTCGAGGATTTCCTCCTCGGTTTCGCCCAGGCCCAGCATCAGGCTGGTCTTGGTGAGCACGTCGGGCCGGTATTTCTTGGCATGGGCCAGCACGCTCAGGGTTTTCTCATAGCCGGCCCGGGGGTCGCGCACGCGACTGGTCAGCCGCTTGACCGTTTCCACGTTCTGGGCGAACACATCCAGCCCGGAATCCACGACCTTTTCGACGTCGCTCATCACCGCATCGAAATCGGGGGTCAGGGCTTCTACTGCCACTTCCGGGGTGCGCCGCTTGATAGCAGATACGCAGGCGGCGTAATGGGCAGCACCCCCATCGTCCAGGTCATCCCGGTCGACCGAAGTCAGTACAATATAGCGAAGGCCCATCAGTTCCACCGATTTGGCGGTGTTCTCCGGTTCGTCCGGATCCAGCCAACCCTTGGGGTTGCCGGTATCCACCGCGCAGAATTTGCAGGCCCGGGTGCACACCGAGCCCATTACCATGATGGTGGCGGTGCCGTTGGTCCAGCACTCGCCGATGTTCGGGCAGTGGGATTCCTGGCACACGGTGCTCAGGCGGTGCTCGTTGACGTTGCGGCGCACTGCATCATAACGCTCGCCACCGGGCATGCGTGCCCGCAGCCACTTGGGCTTGCGCTCCACCGGTTTGTCTTCCGTGCTTGCGGAGGCGGTGCGTTTGACGCCGTCCTTGATGGCAGAGAATCCATGCTCGCTGCGGAATTTGGTACCACTGGTGACGCGGGGCTTTGCGCTTTCGCTCATTGACCGGAGACTCTCATATGAAAGGTATGGAGAACTCTAAAGGTTAATGCGCGCAGGGCGCAGTTACAAGGCAGGTAGGGGCAATCACGGGGTGTCCGGGCACGACATTGGTCGTACCCGGATGAGATAGATCAAGCCTGGGATTTTTCCAGGGCCTGGGTAATGTCGGCAATGATGTCGTCGGCGTGTTCGATGCCGATGGACAGGCGCACCAGGTCCTCGCTGACGCCCGCACTCTTCAGTTCGTCGGGGTTCAGCTGGCGGTGGGTGGTTGTGGCCGGGTGACAGGCCAGGGACTTGGCATCACCGATGTTCACCAGGCGCAGGATCATGTCCAGGGCATCGATGAACTTCGCGCCGGCCTCGCGGCCACCCTTGATGCCAAAGCTCAGGATGCCGGAGGCCTTGCCGCCGCAGATCTTTTCGCAGGTGGCCTTATAGGGGCTGTTGGCCAGGGCAGCGTAGTTGACCCATTCCACGGCGGGGTGATCCTGCAGGAACTGGGCAACCTTCTCCGCATTTTCGCAGTGGCGTTCCATCCGCAGCCCCAGGGTCTCCAGGCCCTGCATGATCAGGAAGGCGTTGAAGGGGGACAGCGCCGATCCGGTGTTGCGCAGTGGCACCACCCGGCAGCGGCCGATAAAGGCGGCTTCGCCCAGCGCCTCGGTGTAGACCACACCGTGGTAGGACGGGTCCGGCTCGTTCATCATCGGGAACTTGTCAGCGCTGGCTTTCCAGTCAAACTTGCCGGAATCCACGACCACGCCTGCAACCGTGGTGCCGTGGCCACCGATGTACTTGGTCAGGGAGTGAATCACGATGTCGGCGCCATGTTCGAACGGACGGCACAGGAAGGGGGTGGCTACGGTGTTATCCACAATCAGTGGAATGCCGTGCTTATGGGCAATCTCCGCCCACCTCTGGATGTCCACCACGTTGCCCGCCGGGTTGCCGATGGATTCGCAGAACAGGGCGCGGGTCTGATGGTCGATGGCCTTCTCGACGGCCTCGAAATCGTCATGGCGCACCATCTTGCACTCGATGCCCTGGTTGGGCAGGGAGTGGGCGAACAGATTGTAGGTGCCGCCATAGAGCTGGCTGGTGCTGACGATGTTGTTGCCGACCTTGCAGATGGTCTGCAGGGCGTAGGTAATGGCGGCCATGCCGGATGCGACGGCGAGGGCGCCAATGCCACCTTCCAGGGCCGCCATCCGTTCCTCAAGCACCGCATTGGTGGGGTTCATGATGCGCGTGTAGATATTGCCCTGGACCTTCAGGTCGAACAGGTCGGCACCATGCTGGGTGTCATCGAAGGTATAGGAGGTGGTCTGGTAGATCGGCGTGGTGGCCGCTTTGGTGGTCGGGTCGCTCTTGAAGCCTGCGTGAAGGGCGAGAGTTTCCGGTTTCATCGCAACATTCCTTGCTGGTGAGTTGTTGTTGATCGGACAGGACACCGAGTATGCCACAGGGAGTGGAACCGGAGCACAGTCCCAAGCGTCATATCGTTATAAGTCGTATCATACGAACGTGGCCCTGACTGATTTCCGGGACGGTCACGCTTGGGAGCATAGCTGCAGATGCGTGCTCTCCTATACCAGTGCCCCGTGCACCATGGCCCGAAGTTCCTGTCGTACCGGGTAGGACGACGAAGGCATCAACTGGGTCATGAAGATCATCACCATGTCCTCCTTCGGATCCACGAAAAAGTTGGTACTGGCCAGTCCGCCCCAGCCGAATTCCCCCTCCGAGCCGTTGGTCAGGGACTTCGCCACATCCGTCTTGACCGAAAAACCCAACCCGAATCCGCTGCCCTCGTAGGGCGTTTCACTGAAGGCGCCGATGGACAGTGCCGGAAGGTCCTGGTTGCCCGGAAGATGGTTTCGGCGCATGAACTCCAGAGTCTTCCGGCCAATGATCCGCTGGCCGCGGTACTCGCCTCCCTGACACAGTGCCTGGGCAAAGCTGTGATAGTCGTCGATGGTAGACACCAGTCCGCCGCCACCGGAGAGGAACCTGGGTGTTTTGCTGAACCTGGAACGTTCCGGGTCGTCCTGGAGTTTCATGGTGTCCCCGGGCTGGTGCAAGTAACAGGCGGCGAAGCGGTCCAGCTGATCCGGTCTCACCTGGAAACCGGTGTCCACCATGCCCAGGGGTGAGAAAATGTGCTCCTGGAAATAGTCATCCAGCGGTTTGTCGGCCAGCAGCTGGACCAGATAGCCCACCACATCGGTTGAAACCGAATAGTTCCAGGCCGTGCCGGGTGAGAACTCCAGCGGTAGCTCGGCCAGGCGCTCCACCAGCTTGTCGAGGGTCAGAATCGAGCTGCCGTCCAGCTTGAGCTGACGGTAGGCGGCGTCGACATTGGTCCGCTCCAGGAAACCATAGGTCAGGCCGGACATGTGAGTCAGCAGATCCCGGATGGTCATGGTGGTTGCCGCAGGTTCTGTTTCGAAAGCCGGATAGGTTCCGCCTTTGTAGACGCGCAGGTTCCGCCAGGACGGGATGTACTTGTGCACCGGGTCATCCAGCAGAAAGCGCCCCTGCTCATACAGCTGCATCATCGCAATGGACGTGACCGGCTTGGTCATGGAATAGATTCGGAACAGGGTATCTCGCCGTGCCGGCCTGTTGCGTTCCACATCCATCAGTCCCTGGGCATTGACCCAGGCAATCTGGCCATGGCGAGCCACCAGAGTCACCGCGCACGGAAGTTTCCCGGGACGGAGGTACTTTTCCTCAAGGTGTTGGCTGATTCGCTCCAGGCGCTCGAGCGCCAGGCCCGCGACAATGCTGGATTCCGGCATGGACAGATCCTGTGGTTAAAAACGGGAGCTTAATCCATTCCCGGGAGTGAGAGAAGGGTAGAGAGGATTCAGATGCGCCAGTGACGATCCTGGCGCCGGTCACCCAGGTTCATGGACACGAAAATGATGATGTAGGCCACCAGGATTGAGGCGCAAAGGAACAGGACCTGGGACGGGCGTTCGGCAATAATCAGGACGGCCGGAAAGGTTATGGCCAGTACCACGGCAAGTTCCAGGAAGATTTTTTTCATGTTGCTGCAGGGATACGCTTGTGAAAAGGCAGGCGATTGTACCGCGGAGCCGGCCGGAGGCCATTGAGACTTTGGAATGAGAAGGCGTCAGTCCTCTCCCTCGTTGTCTCGCTGCCTGGTCTGCGCCCGAAAATAATCCTGGATCGAGCCAGAAAAAAAGATGGCCACATACGTAACAAAAAGTCCGACCGAAATGACCAGCATTTTCAGGTCGAAACCGGAAAACACGAGGGCGGAAACCAGGATCAGGATTGTGAGAAAGGCCACCTCTGCAGGAGATGTCTTCATGCGGGCTTGTTGCTCCCATCGGCGTGTTGAGCTTGCTCTGCCGATGATAGGGCAATTGGCCGGAGGGGATTGTCAAAGGTTGTTTAAGGGATGTGCAATAATGCAAAAACTGCCTTGGGCGGGCAAACAAAAAAGGGTTGCGACCGGAATCGCAACCCTTTTCAGAATACTGGTAGCAAGGGGCGGAGTCGAACCGCCGACCCCAGCATTATGAGTGCTGTGCTCTAACCAACTGAGCTACCTTGCCATTTCGCTTCGGGCTACGCCCCAAACGAGGCGCGTATTTTCAGTATTCCGGCGTGTCCTGTCAAGGCCCTGAGCCGGAATTTTCCCGAAAAATTACACGTTGAAACGGAAGTGGATGACATCCCCGTCCTGAACGATGTAGTCCTTGCCTTCCAGGCGCCATTTCCCGGCATCCTTGGCACCCTGTTCGCCGTTGTACTGGACGAAATCGTCGTAGCTTACTACCTCGGCACGGATAAAGCCGCGCTCGAAGTCGGTATGGATGACGGCGGCGGCCTGCGGCGCGGTCGCGCCGATCTTGACGGTCCAGGCGCGTACTTCCTTCACCCCGGCGGTGAAGTAGGTCTGCAGCCCCAGGAGCTTGTAGCCGGCTCGGATTACCCGGTCCAGGCCCGGTTCTTCCATGCCCATCTCTTCCAGAAACATCGCTTTCTCGTCATCTTCCAGTTCGGAGATTTCCGCTTCCAGCTTGTTGCAGATCGGTACCACAACGGCGTTCTCGGCGGCCGCGATTTCCCTGACGGTGTCCAGGTGAGGATTGTTCTCGAAGCCGTCTTCGTTGACGTTGGCGATGTACATGGTGGGCTTGACGGTCAGCAGGCACAGCTCGCGGATCAGGGCCATCTGGTCCTTGTCCAGGTTCATGCTGCGCACCGGCTTGCCCTCGTTCAGCACCGGCAGGAGTTTCTCGAACATCTCCAGCTGGGCCTTGGCTTCCTTGTCGCCGCTCTTGGCCACGCGCTGGACCCGTTTGATGGCTTTTTCCACGGTGTCCAGATCGGCCAGGGCCAGTTCGGTGTTGATGACTTCGATATCGGACGCGGGATCGACCTTGTTGGCCACGTGGATGACGTTGCCGTCCTCGAAGCAGCGGACGACGTGGGCAATGGCATCGGTCTGGCGGATGTTGGCCAGGAACTGGTTGCCCAGGCCCTCACCCTTGGAGGCCCCTTCGACCAGGCCGGCGATGTCCACGAATTCCATGGCCGTGGGCACAACGCGCTCCGGCTTCACAATCTCGGCCAGCTTGTTCAGGCGCGGGTCCGGCATGGGGACCACGCCGGCATTCGGCTCGATGGTGCAGAACGGGAAGTTTTCGGCGCCGATACCGGATTTGGTCAACGCGTTGAACAGGGTGGATTTGCCGACGTTGGGAAGGCCGACGATGCCGCAGTTAAATCCCATGGAATGCCTCTGCTGGTACTGAAAAATTTGGGGCGGATTATACCGGTGTATCGGTATGGGTGCGAGTAAGGGGTTGTGCCTTGATCAGGGCCCGGGTTTGAAGCTGTGAAGCCGGTTCATGGCCGCCGCAAGTTTGCCGTTGGCGGCATCCGGCAGCACGCGCATGATCTCGTCAAATACCGCGTGGAGCTGCTCGGTTTCCTGCTTGCCCAGCCGGCCGAGAACATAGCCGGTCACCTTGCGGCTGTCCCCAGGGTGGCCAATGCCGAGACGAAGGCGCTGGAAGCTGTTGGTGCCCAGGTGAGCAATGGTGTCGCGCAGGCCGTTGTGACCGCCGTGACCGCCGCCTTTCTTGAGCTTGGCGGTGCCCGGAGGCAGGTCGAGCTCATCGTGGGCGACGAGGATCTGCTCAGGGGGAATCTTGAAGAAATCCGCCAACGCCTTGATTGCGAGGCCGCTGCGGTTCATGAACGTGGAGGGGTTCAGTAGGTGCAGGTCGAGTCCCTGCCACTGAATGCGGGCGTAGAGCCCGTGGTATTTCTTTTCCGGACGTAGCGTCTGGCCCGCATCGCGGGCCAGCGCTTCGACGAACAGGGCGCCGGCGTTGTGGCGGGTATTCTCGTAGTCGGGGCCGGGATTACCCAGGCCGACCACCATGACAATATCCTGTGCCATTCGCCGTTGCCCCCGGAGTGATTACTCCTCGCCGCCTTCTTCGCCTTCTTCGCCTTCTTCGGCTTCGTCAACCTTGGCGCCGCGCGGCTTGTGGATGGCCACTACCGGCAAATCGTGATCCTCGCCCTGCAGCAGAGCGGCAATCTTCACGCCTTCCGGCAGTTTCAGATCGCTCAGGTGAACAACCTGGTCCATCTCGACAGTAGCCATGTCGACTTCGATGAACTCGGGCAGGTTCTGAGGCAGACAGATCACTTCCACTTCGTTGATCTGGTGGTTGGCAACACCGCCCTGCAGCTTGATGGCCGGCGCAGTTTCTTCGTTGATGAAGTGCAGCGGCACGTTGACGTGGATCTCATGGTCCTTGTCGACGCGCAGGAAGTCCGCGTGGGTCAGGATAGGCTTGTACGGATGACGCTGCAGGTCCTTCAGGATCACGCTCTCTTTCTTGCCGTTCAGTTCAACAGTCAGAACGTGGGAGAAGAACGCTTCGTTTTCCAGGGCCTTTTTCAGCTCGTTGTGCCAGATGGCAACCGGAGTAGCGTCTTTGCCGCCACCGTAGATGATGGCCGGGATTTTACGCTCCTCGCGACGCAGGCGGCGGCTCGCACCTTTCCCCTGGTCGTCACGAGGAAATGCTTCGATTACAAATTCCTGAGACATGGTTGTTACCTCAATCGTCATCTGAGCGGCCCGCGACCAGGCTCGGAACAGATGATGTTTCTGATGAAGCCGGAGTTTCTTCCCCGACTGACGAAAAGAGTCGGGAGCCCGATAGGGCTCCCGACCCGAAAACTGCCTTGTTTGCCTGAGCTTACGGCACCTGGCCGGCTCAGACGTTCTCGAACATGGCGCTGATGGACTCTTCGTTGCTCACGCGACGAATAGACTCGGCGAGCAGCCCTGCCATGGGGAGGACGCGGATTCTATCACAATTCCGGGCTTTGTCATCCACCGGAATGGTGTCACATACCACCAGTTCATCCAGCGTGGAGGCGTTGATGTTATCAATGGCCGGGCCGGACAGGACGGGGTGGGTGATATAGGCAATAACCTTTGCTGCACCGTGCTCCTTCAGGGCGTTGGCCGCCTTGCAGAGGGTGCCCGCAGTGTCGATGATGTCGTCCACGAGGATGCAGGTCTTGTCTTTCACATCACCGATGATGTGCATGACCTGCGACACGTTGGCCTTCGGGCGACGCTTGTCGATGATCGCCAGGTCAGCGTCATCCAGGCGCTTGGCCACCGCGCGGGCGCGAACCACGCCGCCGACGTCCGGGGAGACCACGACAAAGTTCTCGAAACGCTGCTTCTCGATGTCCTCGAGCATGACCGGGGTGGCGTAGATGTTGTCCACCGGGATGTCGAAGAACCCCTGAATCTGGTCTGCGTGCAGGTCCACGGTCAGAACACGATCCACGCCGATGCTGGAGATCATGTCGGCAACGACCTTGGCGCTGATGGCTACCCGGCTGGAGCGGACACGGCGATCCTGGCGAGCGTAGCCGTAATACGGGATAACCGCGGTGATACGTGTGGCAGAGGCGCGACGCAGGGCGTCAGCCATCACGATCAGTTCCATCAGATTATCGTTGGTGGGGTAGCAGGTG
>JAAZVL010000243.1 GCA_018623515.1 Marinobacter sp. | reverse complement strand
GATACCAAACAATTCCGGAGTGGGCACCTGCAGTTCGTCGTTAAGAGCATGCAGCTCATCCAGCAGCTTGCGATTGGCAAGTTCTGTGGAGTCCGATTGGTCAGCGACGCCCATCGCGCGGGCGCAATCGGCATAACGCTCTTCCGCTGCCGGAATCGAGAATTCAGTCACGGCCGGAAGCAGCATGGCATTGGAGAGACCGTGGGGAACGTGAAAAGCCGCGCCGATGGGCCGGCTCATCCCATGAACCAATGCAACGGACGCATTCGAAAACGCCACACCGGCCAGGGTTGAACCCAGCATCATCGCTTCTCGGGCCTCCTGATCAGTGCCATTGCGATAGGCACGGCGCAAATTCGGACCGATCAGGCGCATGGCGGACAGCGCCTGGCTGTCGCTGTAGGGACTGGCCTTGCGGCTGACATACGCCTCCATGGCATGGGTCAGGGCATCGATGCCGGTATCCGCGGTAATACGCGGGGGCAGAGACAGCGTCAGATTGAAATCTACCAGGGCTGCAACCGGCATGAAGCCAATTCCCACACAGAGCATCTTCTCGTCGTTGGTCTCATCAGTGATGATGGTGAATCGGGTCACCTCGGAGCCGGTACCGGCCGTGGTCGGAATCGCAATGATCGGCAATCCGGCCTGATCGACGATTCGCGGGAATTTGTAATCCCGCATCTCGCCACCGAACTTACCCAGGATGCCGATGGCCTTGGCACTGTCGATCGGACTGCCGCCACCGAGGGCAATAATGCAGTCGTAGCTGCCGTTACGGACGCGCTCAACACCCGCCTGGATGGAACCGACGGTCGGCTCCGGCACGGTGTCGTCAAAGACTTCAGCGCTCAGGTTGTGCTCCGCCAGTCTGGACTGGATGTTTCCGGCATACCCCAGTTCAACCATCATCTTGTCGGTGATGATTAGCGGGCGGCAGCAACCCAGGCTTTCAAGCACCGCGGGAACCTGTTCGGAAGCCCCGGCACCAACTTGCATGACGCGCGGAAGGATCACTTGTGTTGACATAATTTCTCCTCTTGCTACCTACCCTTTCCGGGCAGACAGTCGTCTGGTAAATCTTCGGGTTAAGGAGGGCTCTGCTCCGGGCGGAAGCAGAGCCGCTGTTGATCAGATATTGCCGGGGGCGGGAGCGACCACCGATACCTCAGGCTCAGGCTCAGGCTCGGGATCTGCGCTCTTGCCCGTGAGCCGGGCAAAAGGAGATATAGCGCGTTGCGGAAGGACTTCCGCCCGCAGGGAGGCGAGCAAGCCGTAAATTGCCATGATCAGGATGAATGAGAAGGGCAGTGCTGCCACGATCGAGGCGGTCTGAAGCGCTTTCAGGCCTCCAGCTACCAGTAGCACCGCAGCGACCGCACCGATGGCCATCCCCCAGAACACCCGATAACGGGGCAGAGGATTGGGCTCACCCATGGAGATCAGGGTGCAGATCACCAGGGTTGCGGAGTCTGACGAGGTCACGAAATAGGTCACCAGCATCACTGTGCAAATACAGGCCATCAGGATCACCATTGCCTGGTTCTCCGTCATCAGCTCGATGGTGGCAAACAGCGCCATGGTGGTGTCCTTGTTCACGGCTTCCACCACGCCGCCGTTGCCGAACAGTTCCAGATACATTGCGGTATTGCCGAAGATGGTGATCCAGATCGCCGCCAGCAGGGTCGGTGCGACCAGTACGCCCAGGACAAACTCACGGATGGTGCGTCCCTTGGAGATGCGGGCAATAAAGATGCCACAGAACGGTGCCCAGGCAATCCACCAGCCCCAGTAGAACACGGTCCACCAACCCTGCCACTGGCTCTTCGGATCCGGGTCAACCCAGAAGCCGAGTTCAACAGCGTGCACGAGGTAATCACCAAGGTTGGTTACCAGAGCGCCGAGCACATAGGCGGTCGGGCCGACTACAACAAACAGGCCGAGAATCACCATGGTGAGCTTCATGTTGATCTCGCTCAGCAAGCGGATGCCCTTGTGCAGACCGGACATGACGGAAATGGTGGAGATCACGGATATGATGGCGATCAGGATGACCTGGGTGGTGACCGACACCTCAACGCCCATGAGGTAATTGAGGCCCGCATTCATCTGCTGGGCCCCCAGGCCGAGCGAGGTCGCAATGCCGAACACAGTGCCGAATACGGCAAGCAGATCGGCGACATGACCAATGGGACCGTAAATCCGATCACCAAAGATCGGGTACAGACTGGAGCGAATCGACAGGGGCAAACCTTTGCGGTAGGCAAAATACGCCAGTGCCAGGCCCGCCAGGGAGAAAAGCGCCCAACCATGCAACCCCCAATGGAAGATGGCGACACGCATGGCGACCTGCGCAGCTTCTACCGTTTTTTCCTGGCCCGCCCCAATCAATGGAGTGCCCTGAAAATGGTAAACCGGCTCCGCAATGCTCCAGAACAGGATGCCGATACCAATTCCGGCTCCGAACAGCATTGAAAACCAGGAGAAGTTACTGAATTCCGGCCTGTCATCGTCCTTACCCAGACGAATATCGCCATACCGGCTGAAAACCAGCCAGACCGAAAGAAGCAGGGCCAGGCTCATGAAACCGATGTAGTACCAGGCCAGATCGGTCGCAATGAAATTCTTGATACTGCTGTACACCGAATTCGCATAGTCAGGGACCACGACGGTAAACAGCACAAAAGCCAACACCAGCAGACCGGAACCAAGCGCCATGACGGGGTTGGTTCGGAGCAGCAAACCGGAATCTCGTAGCATCAGTTTATTGTTGTTCATCTCAACGATCCTCGTTTCTCTCACGCACGACCATGACAGAACTCTGGGCATGCCGGGTGACGTAGGCAGCGATAGCGCTGATCAGGTAATCGGTTGCTTTCGGGCGATGCGATGCCATCACAATCAGGTCGGCATCGACCTTTCCCGCCATGCGCAGAATCTGCTTGTCGATCCGGCCCTGGCCGACAACCGAGCGGGACTGAACCGACTCCGGCACTTCCCTCGCCCGCAGCGTTTCCAGCGCATCCATGCCCTTGTCCCGCAACTTCTCGTCAAGGCCGTCGGGCAGGTGCACCGCGATCGCCGGAAATTCGGCTTCCGGGACCACCGTCATCAGACAAAGAGTCGCCTGATGTTGGCTGGCCAGGTCTATCGCCGTAGGGAGAACCGAACGCCAGGTGCTCTCATGGGCCGGATCCAGTGGAACCAGGATCGTTTTGTATTTGTTCGTCATGCTTCGTCCTCGATGTTTTGTTGTTATCTGTAATGCACCAGGAAGTCGCGCCCCGATAGGCATCGACTCGAAGTGGCGCTATTGTTAGCCGAAACACTTCGGGTTTTGAATCAATAAAAACCACCCCTGAGACCAAAGTTTTTTTATGGATAGGCGGGCGATAAACAGCCATAAAAAAAATGGGGTCTGAGGCCCATTTTTTATTGCTGGTTCGCAGTCAGTTTTTGTCCCTAAGATCTGCGCAATCGAAACAGCCGGTCGCGATGCTGGCTGGTCAGTGGTTTCGATGGCGTTTACCAAAACCAACAAGATCACGCCCAACGCGGTGCCTTCGACAGCAAAACGTTGGAACGAAAATCAGAGGGACAGACTGCAATGAAAACCAAGACCCAATTACCCCTGGAAGGTGTTCGCGTCGTCGATTTCGGCCAGCAAATCGCAGGCCCGGCCGTCGCTATGGTGTTGGCCGATTTCGGCGCCACCGTCGTTCACATCGATCCTCCGGAAGGCCCGCAGTGGGACCACCCCGCCAATGCGGTTCTTAACCGCAACAAGAATTGCATCCAGCTTGACCTGAAACAGGAAGATGGGCGGGCGAAAGCCCTGGCGCTGATTGCTGAAGCGGATGTCGTTATCGAGAGTTTTCGCCCGGGTGTCATGAAAAAGCTGGGGATCGATTTCCAGCAGCTGCGTGAGGAACGTCCGGAATTGATCACGCTGTCTGTGCCGGGTTTCGCCAGCAACGATTCACTGCGCCGGGAATGGAAAGCCACTGAAGCGGTTGTCGCGGCGACCTGCGGCGCCTTTACCGATATGGGGTTCAACCGGGTTCTGATGGGCATCAACCCCAGTTTCTCTCCCTTGCCCCTGGGGTCGTCCTATGCCATTTCCCTGGCGGCGAGTTCCGTCGTCCTGGCTCTGTTCGAGCGTGAAAAAACCGG
>JAAZVL010000006.1 GCA_018623515.1 Marinobacter sp. | reverse complement strand
TTCCAGGTCTTGTAGGGGTTGGCTACCAGCTTCTCGCCGCCCTTCGGATCCGGAACTTCCTTGGCCAGGGCCAGGAACAGGTCACGCAGGGTAACATCCATGTGCTTGCCCTGGGCAGAGTTGGCGAACACGATGCCGTCATAACCGATCACGACTTCGGTGATGTCCTTCACGCCATTTTCCTGGCACTGGACGAACTCGGACTTCTTCATGCGGCGGGAAGCGTTGGTGATGTCCGGGTGCTGGGTGCCGATGCCCTGACAGAACAGTTTCAGACCACCGCCGGACCCGGTGGACTCCAGCTTCGGAGTGTTGAAGTCGGTCTTGGTACCGAAGCGCTCGGCTACCACGGTAGCGAACGGATAAACGGTGGAGGAACCCACGATGCTGATAGTGTCACGGGCCATGGCCGGTGCAGACATAGCAGCTACGGAGCCTGCCAGCGCAACGGTCGCAAATGCTTTGTTCAGTTTCATCACGTCAAGTCTCCATTATTTGGTTTGGACGTTGTGTCGGATGTGCTTTACCGATGAGTGCATCCTAGGAGGTCTCTGTGACAACTTTGTTACAACTTCTGAAATATAGTCGTCATCGTGCAAATTTTCTTGCAGCACGCGTTCAGGCCATTAACATGCGGGGTTAAAACAATTCCAGCACTTATAAAGGCAGGCTCCATGACGGCTTTCGACGATGACAAACCCGCCCCCCGGGGCGAACTCACCCTCCAGGTAATTCCCCTTCCCGCCGATACCAACGCCAACGGCGATGTCTTTGCCGGCTGGCTGGTCAAACAGATGGACCTGGCCGCCGCCACCATGGCAGGCCGGATTTCCCAGGGCCGCAATGCCACCGTGGCCATGGACCGGATGGAGTTCCTGTCACCGTTGCGGGTCGGCTCCCAGGTTGGGTGTTACTGTGAGCTGGTGGACATCGGCCGGAGCTCCATGAAAATCAACGTGGAAGTCTGGACCCTGGACCGCACCGCCAAAAATCCCAGGAAGGTCACCGAGGGACTGTTCGTCTACGTCGCCATCGACGAACATGGCCGGATCCGGGAAGTGCCCGAGCAGGGCCTGTAACCGTCACTTCCAGCCGTGCAACAGACGGGCGTAGTTCAGCCGCTCCCAGGTCTGAGAGTCAGGCGCATTGTCCAGTGACAGGGCTCCACGGGCCTCAGCCAGGGTGTTGTAGCCCATGGTGGACAGGCGCCGGCTCATGGCATCGCTGATCCGGGCCAGTGCCTGCGGCCCGTCTGCCAGCAGGGCTGAGACCACCTGAACCACGGTGGCACCGGACAGTATGGCCTTCACCGCATCGTCGCCGGTGTGGACGCCACCGGAGACCGCCATTTCCAGGCCGGTTCGGTTGAACAGCATGGCCACGGCGTGCAACCGCAGGGGCAATTCGGCGCTGTTCGACAGAACCAGCTCCCGGCTCAGGGTCAGCTGCTCCAGATCGATGTCCGGCTGATAGAAGCGATTGAACAGCACCAGTCCCCGAGCGCCTGCCGCCTCAACACCCGCGACAAAGGCGGGCAATGCCGAGTAGAACGGCGACAGCTTGACGCTCACGGGAATCGAGACCTGCTCCACCACCGACCGCACCACATCCAGCTGCCGCTGTTCCAGGGTTGCGGCGGTCTCACTGGGTTCTGTCGCCAGATCGTAGAGGTTGAGCTCGATGGCGTCAGCACCGGCCTCTTCCAGCTCCCGGGCGTGGTGGGTCCAGCCACCCGGCGAGATACCGTTGAGCGAAGCGATCACCGGAACATCCAGCCCGCTCCGGAGCAATTCCAGGCGCTTGAGGTAGCTGCCGGAGCCCATCTCGAACATTTCCGAGCCGGGAAAGAACGAGCGTGCCTCCGCGTCCATGTTGATCCGGGAGTCGACGAAGCGGTGGGCCGCCATCTGTTCCGTCACCAGCTGCTCCTCGAACAACGAATGCATCACCACGGCGCCTGCGCCGGCCTCGACACAGGCCTTCAGGGCACCAGGATCATCGGTCAACGGGCTGGCGCCCACCACCAGGGGCGAACGCAGGTCCAGCCCGAGCCATCGGGTTGTCAGCTCAGTCATGTTGTTCGCCCTCCCCCTGTCCGGATTCCGGGTGTTCGTGGGGCTCGAAATGGATACCCGCCAGCTGTTTGTAGAGTTCCCGTTGGTCCTGCGCCGCTTCGGTGGCGGCCGACACCAGCTGTTCATACCTTTCCGGATCCCGCAATTCGAGCATCCGGAAGCGGGCTTCCTCCTGCATGTAGGTTTTCATGGGCACCTTCTGCCGCACGGAATCCAGCTGCAGCGGCGGCAGGCCCTCGTCAATACGGCGAGGATCGAAGCGGTAGATCGGCCAGGCCCAGCTGTCCACCGCCCGCTTTTGCTGTGCCGGTGAATGCACCAGGTCGTAGCCATGGGCGATGCACGGGCTATGGGCAATGATCAGGGCCAGACCATCGAAACTCTCGGCCTCCTGCAGGGCTCTGGTGGTCTGGTTGCTGTGGGACTGTATGGCGATCTGGGCTACATAGACGTGACCGTAACTCATGGCCAGCAGGCCCAGGTCTTTCTTGCGGGTTTCCTTGCCGGCAGCGGCGAATTTCGCCACCGCGCCGATGGGCGTGGCCTTGGATTGCTGGCCTCCGGTATTGGAATACACCTCGGTATCCAGAACCAGCAGTTTGAGGTTCTGACCGGAGGCGAGGGCATGGTCGAGACCACCATAGCCAATGTCATAGGCCCAGCCATCACCACCAATGACCCATACGCTCTTCGGACACAGCTCATCGGCCAGACTGGCCAGTTCCTGCGCCCCCGGCCCCTGTTGGTCCGCCAGCCAGCCCTTCAATCTTGCGACCGCCTTTCGCCGTGCCGCCATGGCCGCCTCGTCGAGGGTGGCGCAGGGGCCTGTCAGGCTGATGTACAGGCCCTGGGGCAGACGATCCCGCATGCCATCCAGCAGCTGTCGGGCCCGGCCCACCAGCTTGTTCAACCCCATTCGCATGCCCAGACCCAGCTCGGCCGCATCTTCAAACAATGAGTTGTTCCAGGTCGGCCCCCGCCCCTCGGCATTCACCGTGTACGGTGTGGTGGGCAGGTTACCGCCATAAATGGAAGAACAGCCGGTGGCATTGGCAATCAGGAGGCGATCGCCCAGCAACTGGGTGAGCAGCCGAATGTACGGCGTCTCACCGCAGCCAGCGCAGGCACCGGAGTATTCGAACAACGGAATCAACAGTGGCAACGATTTGAAGTCCCGGGGGATACGTTCCCTGGGCACATCCGGCAAGCTGCGGAAGAACTTCAGGTTTTCCGCCTCCACCTCGCGATGATCTTCCAGGGGCTGCATGTTGATCGCTTTTCGTTTGGGCCGGGTACGGTCTTTGGCGGGGCACACCTCCACACACAAACCACAACCGGTGCAGTCCTCGGGCGCCACCTGAAGCCGGTAATCCAGACCTTCGAGTTCCGGCGTGTGGGTCTCCGGAACGACCTCAAAGGTTTCCGGAGCGTTGTGTCCCGCCTCCGGTTCGAAGACCTTGCTGGTGATGGCCGTATGCGGACAGATCATCGCGCAGAAGTTGCACTGCACACACAGATCGGATTCCCAGATGGGTATTTCCAGGGCGATCGATCGCTTCTCAAACTGACTGGTACCGGTCGGCCAGGTGCCATCCGGCGGGAAGGCGCTGACCGGCAGCTTTTCACCCTGTCCTTCCAGCAGCAGGCGGGTGACTTTCTGGACAAAATCCGGCGCATCCTCCGGCACCCTGGGTGGCCGGGTGCGGGTTGCCGTGACCTTGTCCGGAACCGGCACTTCATGCAGGTTGGCCAGGGCCGAATCCACCGCCTCCACGTTACGGCGAACCACCTCCGGCCCGCGACGGCCCCAGGTCTCGCGGATGGAGTCCTTGATCCGGTCAATGGCCTCCTCCCTGGGCAGGATGTCGGCCAGGGCAAAGAAGCACACCTGCATGACCGTGTTGATGCGCCGCTCCAGTCCGGCTCTTTCCGCCACTTCTGCCGCATCTATGACATACAGCCGGGCCTTGCGCGCCACCAGCGCCTCCTGGACTTCGACGGACAGCCGGTCCCAGACCTCATCCGGTGACCAGGGGACATTGAGCAGCACCGTTGCGCCGTCGGCAGCGTGCTCCAGGACCTCGAAGCGCTCCAGGAACTGGGGGGCGTGAATCGCCACGAACTGGGCCTTGCGGATCTGGTAACTGGAGCGAATGGGCAGCGGGCCAAAACGCAAATGGGAAACCGTGGTGGCGCCGGATTTCTTGGAATCGTAGACAAAATGGCCCTGGGCATAGAGGTCTGTGCCTTCGCCCAGGATCTTGATGCTGGCCTTGTTGCTGCTGACCGTGCCATCCGCTCCCAGCCCGAAGAACAGGGCCCGGCGGGTTTTCGGCGATTCGATATCCAGCTCGTTATCCACCTCCAGCGACATCCGGGTGACATCGTCGCGGACACCGACGGTAAAGCGCGTTTTCGGCGCCCCGGCTCTGAGTTCTTCGAAGATGGCGCACACCATTGCCGGGGTAAACTCGCGGGACGACAGGCCGTAACGGCCACCAATGACCCGGGGCAGGGTCTGCCGCTCGCCCCGGCTCCAGGCTTCCATCAGCGCTCCGCTCACCTCCAGCAACAGCGGCTCACCCTGGGCCCCGGGCTCCTTGGTCCGGTCCAGGACTGCCAGGTGTCTGACGGTATCGGGCAGCGCCGCCAGAAAGCGCTCGCTGGCGAAGGGCCGGAACAGGCGCACTTTGAGTACACCGACTTTTTCCCCCTGTTCGAGCAGCCACTCCACGGTCTCGTGGGCACACTCGGCCCCGGACCCCATCAGGATGACCACCCGTTCCGCCTCGGGGTGGCCCACGTAATCAAACAGCTGATATCGGCGACCGGTGATCCCGGCGAACCGCTCCATCACGGCTTCGAGGCGCTCGGGGAAGGCGTGGTAAAACGGGTTCGTAGCCTCCCGGGACTGGAAAAATGCATCGGGGTTCTGGGACGTCCCCCGGATCACCGGCCGAT
Source organism: Marinobacter sp. (assembly GCA_018623515.1). GTDB lineage: Bacteria > Pseudomonadota > Gammaproteobacteria > Pseudomonadales > Oleiphilaceae > Marinobacter. Next base: position 38,670 of record JAAZVL010000006.1, on the reverse strand, counting down.
CCGGGGTCATGCGGCGCTCCCGGTGCGCCTCCACCCCGCCATGGGACACCAGGGCCTGCAGATCCTCATCGCCCAGGGCCACAATCTTGGAGATTTCATGGGAGGTCCGGAAACCGTCGAAGAAATGCATCACCGGCACCCGGGCTTCCAGGGTGACCGCGTGGCCCATGGCGGCAAGATCCTGGGCTTCCTGAACCGAGCCGGAGGCAAGCAGGGCAAAGCCGGTGCCGCGGGCGGTCATCACATCGGAATGGTCACAGAAGATCGACAGGGCATGGGTGGCGACGCTGCGAGCCGCGATATGCATGCAGAACGGTGAGAGTTCGCCGGCAATCTTGAACAGGTTGGGCAGCATCAGCAGCAGCCCCTGGGAAGCGGTAAAGGTGGTCACCAGCGAACCCGCCTGCAGGGCTCCATGTACCGCCCCGGCGGCGCCGGCTTCGGACTGCATCTCCACCACGCTGGGCACCTGCCCCCAGAGATTGGGCCGGCCCAGTGCCGCCCAGTCGTCGGCATGTTCGCCCATCACCGACGCCGGGGTGATCGGATAGATGGCAATCGTTTCACTCAGGCGATAGGCCACCGAGGCCACAGCTTCATTGCCATCAAGGGTCTGGAACGCCATGGCCACTTCTCCCTGTCATAACCGTCCAACAGTCATGAGTCTAGGCAGGGCTTGTCACAGCCGCAAGCGGCCAGGCGTTCGAGGGGACGATGAGCCTTCGGTCAGTGAGCCATCAACTGATCCACAGCATCGGGCTTGTCGTGCACACCAAAGCGGTCAACGATGGTGGCACTGGCCTCGTTCAGGCCAACCACCTCGACATCCGCACCTTCCCGGCGGAACTTGACGACCACCTTGTCCAGCGCCGCAACCGCCGTGATGTCCCAGAAGTGGGCCCGATTCAGGTCAATAACCACGTTGTCGACCGCCTCCTTGAAGTCAAAGGATTCAACGAACTTCTCCGAGGAGCTGAAAAATACCTGGCCTACCACGTTATAACGGCGGGTATCGGACTCATCGTCATACTCCGAGGTCACCAGCATGTAGTGCCCGACCTTGTTGGCGAAGAACAGAGAGGCCAGCAGCACACCGGCCAGTACCCCGAAGGCCAGGTTGTGGGTCGCCACCACCACGATCACGGTCACGACCATCACAATGTTGGTTGAGAGCGGGTGTTGCCGGAGGTTTCTGAGGGAATCCCAGCTGAAGGTGCCGATCGACACCATGATCATGACAGCCACCAGAGCCGCCATGGGTATCTGGACCAGCCATTGATCCAGAACCAGCACCAGCACCAGGAGGAACGCACCGGCGGTGAAGGTGGAAAGCCGGGTGCGCCCGCCGGATTTGATGTTGATAATCGACTGCCCGATCATCGCACAGCCGGCCATGCCGCCAAGCAAGCCTGCGCCGATGTTGGCAACGCCCTGGCCCTTGCACTCGCGGTTCCGGTCGCTGGTGGTATCCGTGAGGTCATCCACGATGGTCGCTGTCATCATCGACTCCAGCAGTCCCACCACGGCAAGCCCCAGTGAGTACGGCAGGATGATCATCAGCGTCTCAAGATTCAGTGGCACGTCCGGCCACAGGAATACCGGCAGGGTATCCGGCAGCTCACCCATGTCGCCAACCGTACGGATGTCAAGGCCCAGGATCATGGCAACCGCGGTGAGGGAGATGATGCACACCAGCGGTGACGGCAGGATCTTGCCAATCACCGGAACCAGCGGAAACAGGTAGATGATCCCCAAGCCAGCCGCCGTCATCGCGTAGACATGCCAGGTGACGTTGGTGAGTTCTGGCAGCTGGGCCATGAAGATCAGTATCGCCAGCGCGTTCACGAACCCGGTCACCACCGAGCGGGAGACAAACCGCATCAGGGCACCCAGCTTGAGGTAACCGGCGCCGATCTGCAGCACACCCGTGAGCAATGTCGCGGCCAGCAGGTATTCGAGGCCGTGTTCCTTCACCAGCGTCACCATCAACAACGCCATGGCGCCGGTGGCAGCTGAGATCATCCCGGGCCGACCACCCACGAAGGCAATCACCACTGCAATACAGAAGGAAGCATAGAGCCCGACTTTCGGGTCGACACCGGCAATAATGGAGAAGGCAATGGCCTCAGGCACCAGGGCGAGGGCCACCACGATACCGGCGAGCAGATCGCCCCGCACATTGGAGAACCAGTTGTTTCGTATACTGCTGAGCATATTCATCGGATCCGAATAAAGGTTTCAAAAGCCGGGCACGAGGCACGCATCCGGTGACGGCGCACCGGCTGGAGGCTCAAGCCTTGCTGAACTATCGAGGGAGAGAGAAAAGCCCGAATGCTAGGGTGGAAGGATCGTCACAGTCTGGTTTCAGTCTGGTTGAAAAAAGTCAGGTATCGGCCGAAAAGCGGTCGCGCAGTCTATCAGAGGCGGGGTCAAAAAGTAAGGTTGCGGCCCCGACCCGGATCAGGTCCTCGAACAGAGTCTGGTACTGCCCTGCCAGCACCGATGCCCGCCAGGCGTCCGGCGGGCAAACCCGGGGTGGGCATCTTACGAGTTGCTCCATGCAGTCGGCGGCGGCCTGAGCTTCCGCGTCGGCATCCTGCTCATGGCTGTCGTATCGACAGACGTCCGGCACGTATTCCGGATAGGCGAGCCGGTCCGGGGCCAACGGAACACAGCCGGATGCCATCGCCTCCAGCATCGACAATCCCTGGAAATCATGCAACGCGGTCGAGAGGACAATATCCGCCTGGCGCAACAGACGGTCGTACTCGTTCCGGTTCTCCAGGAAGCCCCAGTGTTCGATCCGGTCGCAGAAGGTCCTGCGGATCTCGCCGAACACCCGTGGATGACTCCTGAAACTCTCGCCGACAACGCTGAGCCGAAACGGTACCGAGCGCCTGTCGAGCACCTGCAGCAATTTCAGCAGGCGATCCGGCGCCTTGTCGTATTCCCAGCGATGGTTCCAGAGCAGGTGTGGTCGGGCCCAGTTCACGCCACGATCATCGGTAAACAGACGGTCCTCAATCGGTACCGGTATCACCCGGGACTTATCATGCAAAGTTACGATCAGCCCTTCGGGCACTCTGTCAGGCAGTTTTTGGACGAAAGTATCGACACCGTCCAGAAAACTGTCCCGGTTCCAGCCACTGTTGAACACCACACAATCGGCAGACAGGGCACTGTAGAGGTTCACCATCTGTGGATCGGCACTGCTGTTCTGACCACTTGATACCGGAAAGGCGAACTGGTTTTCGTGCATGTACAGCAGGCAGGGCGTACTGGCCAGACGAGGGTGCAGACCGCGCAGGGTGGCCAGATCCACCATGGAGGTAGCGATAATCAGATCCCAGCGTTCCTGCAGGAGCGGCTCATTAAGCCAGCTCAGTGGATTGCCCCGAATGCGCCAGCGGAAGAACCTCGGGGGCAATGCCAGGCCGTGCCAGTGGAATTCCGGCAAAAGTGCCGCCAGCTGCTCACGCCAGCGCATATGACTGGCGGCGTCGTAACCGGACAGCACTAGTACTCTCGGTTTGGACATATCGGACTTCATCAGGCTCAAACCCATTTACCAGACTTAGCGTCAGGTCGCGCTCTGGACAGCGACCACAGCCCGAGCACAGGCCCGGGCACCAGCAGCAGAACCACCCAGACATCCAACTGTCCCCATAATCCGCTGGTCAGCCAGATGGCTGGCAGGGTCAGCCCAAACCCGACCGCGTTCATGACGGCAAGTGAGGACCCCACCGATTCCTTGGGCGCTGTCGCCGCAGCCAAGGCCGAGAATTGCGGCGAATCTGCAATCACCGCAATCCCCCAGACAACCAGCAAGGCGATCAGCAAGACCGGCGCGAGCCCATTCAACCATGGATAAAGAAGGCAGAAAGCCCCTGAAACCATCAGCGCCCGCCGGGCCACCCACTCGCTACCCAGGGTTCGACTGAGCCGACCACCACCGACGCAACCCGCGGCGCCAATGCCGATAACCGCGAACGACAGCCAGGGAACCAATGCGTCGCCCTGCCCGAGCCGCTGAAGTTCCCGGCCGATCAGCAAAGGCGTCAGAGTCCAGAAGGCATAAAGTTCCCACATATGGCCAAAGTAGCCGCCGGCCACCGCCCGGAATCTCGGTATACGCAAGGCCGCCAGTCCCTGGCTGAGAGGCAACCGGCCACTGCTTTTCGGCAGGTGCGGCCCGTCACCCAGCAGGAAAACCAGCATCCCGCCAATCAGTGCGAGACAGGAGGCCGCCATCAATGGCAATTCCCACGGCATGCCCAGCGTTGCCCCTCGCATCAGATGTGGCAGAGCTGTACCCAGGGTAAGCATACCCACCAGCCAGGCCAGCGCTGCGCCGGCGTACTTCGGCGTCCAGGCAATCACCATTTTCATGCCCAGGGGATAGATACCCGCCAGGCAGAGACCGGTGGCGAATCGGAGGATGAAATCCAGGGGTGGCTGCCCGGCTGCGAAGACAAATCCGCCATTAACCAGGGCGCCCAGCAGACTCGACAGGGCAAAGATCCGGCTGGCACCGAAACGATCCGCGAGGCCCGTCACTGCAATGGTCAGCGTGCCGGTAATAAAACCCGCCTGAACTGCGAGCGTAAGCCGCCCGAGGTCGGCCTCGGTCAGCCCCAACTGGGCCGCGAGGGACAACCAGACCCCGTTGATGCTGAACCAGAGGGAGGTGCCGAACAGCTGGGCCAGCACAATCACTGGCAGAGGAAAACGCCGCAGTAACTCGATCATTGTTATTGTCTTGTTTCGGGATATCTTCCCAAGACTATAACGGTACCGGCGCCGGGTCACATGCTACTTTGGTGCCTGACCACGGCCCAGGATGAACATGCCATGCCGCAGTTCAGAAAACCAGTGTCATCAACCAGCCGACGACACCACTGCTTAGGACAACCAGCCACGGCGGCAACTTCCAGAACATCAACGCCACCAGGGCCACGAGACCAAGCGCGAAATCGCCCGGCCCCTTGATTGCGCTGGTCCACACCGGCTGATACAGGGCCGCCAGCAGCAGACCGACCACCGCCGCGTTGACACCCAGCAAGGCCGCTCGGGCCCGGAGGTTCTGGCGCAGCTGCTCCCAGAACGGCAGTCCGCCGGCAACCAGCAGGAATGACGGCAGGAATATCGCCACCAACGCGATGATGCCACCCCACCAACCGGAAGGCGCCTGATTCATGGAGGCCCCGAGAAACGCCGAGAAGGTGAACAGCGGGCCCGGTACCGCCTGGGCCGCGCCATAGCCGGCGAGAAAGGCATCACCAGTGACCCATCCCGTGGGAACGACCTCAGCCTGCAACAGTGGCAGCACGACGTGACCACCACCGAACACCAGCGACCCCGCCCGGTAGAAGGCATCGATCAGGGCAAGGGTCTGGCCGGGAAACATTGCCGCGGCCAGCGGCAGCCCGATCAGCAGGCTGAAAAACAGTCCGAGCCAGAACAACCCCGCCCGGCGCGTGACGGTAATCGGTAGCGGATCGTGACCATCGTCCTGACCGGGTCTGAACAAGACCAGGCCGATGACCGCGGCGATCAGTATCACACCGACCTGGCTCCACACCGAGGGCACCAGCAAAACAGCACAGGCTGCGGCGGCCATGATGGTCACCCGCGCTGCATCCGGGCAGAGGTTACGGGCCATGCCCCAGACCGCCTGCGCCACGACTGCCACGGCAACCACCTTGAGACCCTGGAGCACTCCCGGCGGCATGGCCTCCCCGTAGCTGGCAATACCCAGTGCAAACAGGATCATGGCGATGGCCGATGGCACGGTGAAACCGGCCCAGGCCGCCAGCGCACCGGGATATCCGGATCGCGTCAGCCCCAGGGCAAGCCCGACCTGGCTGCTCGCCGGTCCCGGCAGGAACTGGCAGAGCGCCACCAGGTCTGCGTAACTGCGCTCCGTCAGCCACTGCCTGCGTATGACGAATTCATCGCGGAAATACCCCAGATGGGCAACGGGCCCGCCGAATGAGGTAAGACCAAGACGCAGAAAGATCAGAAAAACCGCCCAGGCGCTTCGATCCGTTTGCTTAGCCTCTGTCATAAAGCTTTTCACTCAGGTGTTCAGTGCTTCGCGCGAGTGTACCGATTGCCTGGCGGGCAACCAAAACGACAGGAGCGACGCCGTCGCCACCAGGGCCGCGGATATCCATAGACAGACTTCCAGACCCCAGGCCTGGTAGACCCAGCCGGACAGGATGGTGCCCAGCAACCGGCCGGCGGCATTGGACATGTAATAGAAACCCACATCCAGGGAGACGCCATCGCCCCGGGCATAGCTGACGATCAGGTAGCTGTGCAGGGACGAGTTGATCGCAAACAGCCCTCCAAACAGCAACAAACCGCCGATCAACACCACCTGCGGCGACCACCCTGCCATCAGGCCAATCGCAATCGCCGCGGGAATCAGTGCCAGCGCTGCCGCCCAGAGTACCGCCGACCGTTTTCCTTCGGCATGGCCGGTGATGCGCGGGGCAATGGTCTGGATAAAGCCATAGCCGATAATCCAGGTGGCCATAAAGCCGCCCACCTTCCAGAAATCCCAGCCGAAGACCGTGTGCAGGTAGACCGGCAGGGCCACCACAAACCACACATCCCGGGCGCCGAACAGGAACATGCGGGCCGCCGACAGCACGTTGATCGCCCGGCTCTTGGACAGGATCTCGCTGAACTTCGGCTTGGCCTTGCTCTTGCCCAGGTCCTGCCCCAGCAAGAACAGGCTGGCCAGCCACACCAGCCCGAGAGCCACGGCCATCAGGATCACCGCGCCCTTGAAGCCGGCCGCCATCAGCAGCACACCACCGAGGAAGAAGCCGACACCCTTGAGAGTGTTCTTGGAACCGGTGAGAATCGCCACCCACTTGTACAGGGTTCCTTGCTGCTGATCCGGCACCAGCAACTTGATGCCGCTTTTGGCCGACATCTTGTTCAGGTCCTTGGCAATGCCGGACAGCGCCTGCGCCGCCATCACCCAGGGCACCGTCAGCATCGCCGCGGGTACCGACAGCATGGCGAGGGCCACAATCTGCAGGAACAGCCCGATGTTCATGGTGCGATTCAGCCCCATGCGGGCACCCAGATAACCGCCCACCAGGTTAGTCACCACCCCGAAGAACTCGTAAAAGATGAACAACAGGGCGATTTCCAGCGGCGAATAGCCCAACTGGTGGAAGTGCAGCACCACCAGCATCCGCAGGGCACCATCCGTCAGGGTAAAGGCCCAGTAGTTGCCGGTGATGACCAGGTACTGTCGGATGGCTGCCGTCATATCAGGCAGAGCCCACCCGGCGCGCCAGTTCCGCGGTGCGGTTGGCGTAACCCCACTCATTGTCATACCAGGCATAGATCTTCACCTGGGTGCCGTTGACCACCATGGTGGACAGGGCATCGACGATGGAGGAGCGGGGATCGGTCTTGTAGTCGATAGACACCAGCGGGCGTTCTTCGTAGCCCAGGATGTCTTTCAATTCGCCCTCGGCGGCCTCTCTGAGCAGCTGGTTAACGGTGTCGCGGTCCGTCGGCTTCTCTACTTCAAACACGCAATCGGTCAGTGAGGCGTTGGTGAGCGGAATCCGCACCGCGTGGCCATCCAGCCGGCCCTTCAGTTCCGGGAAGATCTCGATAATCGCGGTGGCCGAACCGGTACTGGTGGGAATGAGCGAACTGCCACAGGCCCGGGCCCGTCGCAGGTCCTTGTGGGGCGCATCGATGATCGTCTGGGTGTTGGTCAGGCTGTGGATGGTGGTGATGGAGCCATGCTTGATGCCCAGCTTCTCGTGGATCACCTTGACCACCGGCGCCAGGCAGTTGGTGGTGCAGGAGGCAGCGGTGACGATCCGGTCGTTGGCCGGGTCGAAAATCCCGTCGTTCACGCCTACCACGATGTTCTTGGCGCCCGCTTCCTTGACCGGCGCAGTGACCACAACGCGCTTCACGCCCTGATCAAGATAGGCCTGCAGGACACTGACCTTCTTGTTCACGCCACTGGCTTCGATTACCAGATCACAGCCGGACCAGTCGGTCTCATCGATACCCTTGTTATGAGTCACCCGGATGCGCTGACTCTCGATGATCATATCCTTGCCGTCTGCGGCCGCTTCGTGGCTCCAGCGGCCATGAATACTGTCAAAATTGAGCAGGTGCGCCAACGTACCGGCATCGGCACCCGGGTCGTTGATGGCGACAAACTCCATGTCCGGCCACTCCCAGGCCGCACGCAACGCCAGACGGCCAATCCGCCCGAACCCGTTAATTCCCACCTTGATTTTGCTCATGATGCGCTCCTGAAAAGTCTGTTGCGTCCATTAAACAGGGTGATGGTTACAGGCATTGGACAGACGGCCGGTCTGCCATGGCCTCCAATCGCACAAGCGGGGCCTCGATCAATCCGTCGTTGTTGCTGGCGGTTTCCTCCAGCACCCGGGCGAGCCACCGGGGAATCCCGGGATTCAGCGAGTAGTAGATCCACTGCCCCCGGCGCTCCGTGGTCAGTAAGCCGGCATCCCGCAAGGTCGCCAGATGCCGGCTGACTTTCGGCTGGGGCGCGCCAAAGGCTTCCGTCAGTTCGCAGACACAGAGTTGTTCCTGGCTCCGGATCAGCAGCAGGGCCGAGAGGCGGAAGTCGTCGGCCATTGCCTTGAACACCGTCACCGGATCATAGCTTACGGGTTTCGCGCCGGTCTCTTTCTGGTGGACCAGAGCGAACAGGGCGATGCGTTCCCGAATTTCCTTGAGGGTCACGGCAAACGTGGCATGGCGGTTTGCCGGCACCGGATCGGCAAAATCCCAGGCGATCTGCTGAGCGGGGCGGCAGACAGTGCCGCATTCATTGGCCGCTTTCTCACACAGGGTAATCACATAATCCCAGTATTGGCCCTGCACATCGGCCAATTGCTTGCTATGTAACCCTTCGGTGGATATGCCGGCTTCCTCAAGAACCTGCAGTGCCATCGGGTGGGGCCTGGTTGGCTCGGTGCCGGCGCTGGCGACCTCAAACCGGTCTCCGGCCATGTCCCGGAGCAAGGCTTCTGCCATCAGGGAACGGGCACTGTTGGCGGTGCAGACAAACAAGACCCTTCTTTTCATACGAAATTCCGCATATTCTATTTTCCATATATGTTATTTTTGCGATAATAGCCGGCAACTGGGGCAGAGTAAAGACTACAACTCTCAAAGCGCATGAACCAACGTTCCATTTGAGGATGCTCAATGAGCATTAATGAACTGGTTGCTGACACGTCATCCGGCGGCATGGGGATTTTCGAACGCTACCTGTCGGTATGGGTGGCTCTGGCGATTGTCACCGGCGTAACTTTGGGACAACTGGCCCCGTCGGTACCGGAAACCCTGTCCCGCTTCGAATACGCGCAGGTCTCCATCCCCATAGCCATTCTGATCTGGGCGATGATTTTCCCGATGATGGCGCAGATCGATTTCAGTGCCATGGTCGGTGTGCGCAAAGAGCCAAAGGGACTGGCCGTCACCACCGCTGTGAACTGGTTGATCAAGCCGTTCACCATGTTTGCCATCGCCTGGTTCTTCCTGATGGTGGTGTTCGAGCCGTTGATCGTGCAGACCTTCCTGATCTTCTTCCTGGCGTCGTCGGAGTACTGGTGGAGGTGCACTAATGCTGGTTCTGGTGCGCATTGCCAACAAGCCCCGGGACCGTTTCCCTGCCTGATTCACCGGATGCCAGCGCCGGCGCAGGGTGGCCGGACGCTGGTATCAAACCCGTCACCTGTTCAGCCTACCCCCACCCTGCTAATATCCCGCCCACATTTGAAGCACTGAACCGAACGGAACCCACAGAATGGATCTTTTCCAGGCCCTGCTCCTTGGCCTTCTCCAGGGACTGACCGAATTCCTGCCCATTTCCAGCTCTGCCCACCTGATCCTGACACCGGCGTTTTTCGGCTGGACCGACCAGGGCGTGGGCTTTGACCTGTCCGTGCACGTGGGCACGCTGCTGGCAGTAGTGCTCTACTTCAGGCGGGATGTGTTCGGCATCGCCCGGGACGGGTTGATCTCCGTGGCCCAGCGCCGGATTGTCGGCCAGGGTGCGCTGGCCTGGTACCTGGTGATTGGCACCATTCCCGCGGGGCTGGCCGGTCTGGCCCTGCTGGATATGATCGACAACGAACTCCGAGGCGCCTCGGTGATCTTTGTAACCACCCTGGTGTTTGGCATCCTGCTCGGCATCGCCGACTGGCTGCCCAAACGCCAACGCACCCTGGACTCACTGAACTGGAAAGACGCTCTCCTCGTGGGCATCGCCCAGGCCATGGCCCTGGTGCCCGGCACGTCCCGCTCCGGCGTCACCATCACCGCCGGCCTGTTCCTGGGCATGACCCGGGAGACCGCCTCCCGGTTCTCGTTCCTGCTGGCCATTCCGATCATTGTGCTGGCTTCGGCGGTGAAACTGCTGGAGGTGGCGACTTCCGATGTGATTGTGGACTGGAGCGGGTTCCTGATTGGTGGAGTGACCTCCTTTCTGATGGCGATTACCGCCATCCACTTCTTTCTGAAGTGGCTGAACAAGGTGGGGATGTGGCCGTATGTTATCTACCGGATTATTTTGGCTGGGGTGATTTACGCGGTGCTGATGTGAGCCTGCGGGATCGAACATGGGGTCAGATGAAGGCTTTCATCTGACCCCGTTTTTACCGCGGAGTCAGGCCCGAGAATGGGGTCAGAAGAACGCTTTCTTCTGACCCCGTTTTTACGTTGAGGCCTGCACAATATCGGATGCAGAGGGCTGGTCAGGCTTTCCAAAACTGTGCGGAGCCATGGATGGCGGAGCTCAAGCGTCACATGGACGTGCCGAAGGAGCGTGTTTTGGAAAGCCTGACCAGCCCTCTGCTCCCCCCAAACCTCAGCAAGCCTCCAGCGGCGCATAAGCCAGCACCAACCACTTGGCCCCGTCATCAAAGTTCACCTGCACCCGGGTATGGTGACCGCTGCCTTCGCAGTTCATCACAATACCCTCACCAAACTTCGGGTGGCGAACCCGCTGGCCGAGGCTGAATCCGGCCTGCTGGGCGGCATCCTGGCTGAACAGGCTCTCGTTGGGGCGCTCGACCATGGCCGGACGGGTCACAGTGTTGCGCAGGCGGACTTCCTGCAGGCAGTCGCCGGGAATCTCGCGCACGAACCGGGACAGGGCGTGGAACTTCTCCTGACCATACAGCCGGCGGGACTCGGCGTAAGTGAGCACCAGCTTTTTCATGGCCCGGGTAATACCGACATAGGCCAGGCGGCGCTCCTCTTCCATGCGGCCGGGCTCTTCCAGGGACATGCTGTGGGGAAACAACCCTTCTTCCACCCCAGCCATGAACACCAGCGGGAACTCCAGGCCCTTGGCCGAGTGCAGAGTCATCAGCTGCACGCTGTCCTCGTGGGCGTCCGCCTGGGATTCCCCGGCATCCAACGCCGCCTGGGCGATGAATTCTGACAGCGGGTCCACCCCTTCTTCCACCTCGAAGTCCGACAGGGCGCTGACCAGTTCCTCCAGGTTTTCCACCCGGGCCTGACCTTTCTCGCCCTTCTCACTGGCGTGGTAATCCTTCAACCCGCTGACCTCGATCGCCTGCTTCATCAGGCCTTGCAGGGAGGCATGGTCCACCATTTCGGACAGGCCGTTGATGATGTCTATAAACGACTGCAAGCCGGTTTTCGCCCGGCCCTTCACCTGACCGGACGCCAGCAAGCGCTCGGCGGATTCCCACAGGGAAATGCCCTGCTCGGTGGCGTATTCCCGCAGCTCCGCCAGGCTCTTGGCTCCGATGCCGCGGGTGGGCACGTTCACCACCCGCTCGAAGGCGGCATCGTCCCGGTGGTAATGCACGAGGCGCAGGTAGGCCAGTGCGTTACGGATTTCCTGCCGGTCGTAGAAGCGCAGGCCACCGTATACCCGGTACGGAATCCCCTGACGCATCAGCGCTTCTTCCAGCACCCGGGACTGGGCGTTGGAGCGGTAGAGGATAGCCGCTTCGCTGCGCAGGTTCCCCTCGTCCACCCACGCGCTGATGGAATCGGCAATATAGTTGGCCTCGTCCTGCTCGTTGAACGCGGCATACAGGCTGATCGGCTCGCCCTCGGGGCCATCGGTCCAGAGTTCCTTGCCCAGACGCCCCTGGTTGTTGGCAATCACCGCGTTGGCAGCCTTGAGGATGGTCTGGGTCGAGCGGTAGTTCTGTTCCAGACGCACCAGTCGGGCGTTGGGAAAGTCCCGTTGGTACTGCTGGATGTTCTCGATCTTGGCGCCGCGCCAGCCGTAGATGGACTGGTCGTCGTCACCGACGATGGTGAGCGGCACGCGGTTACTGGCCAGCACCTGCAGCCAGGCATACTGGATAGTGTTCGTGTCCTGGAACTCGTCCACCAGCATGTGCTGGAAGCGTTGCTGGTAGTGGGCCAGCAACTCCGGTTTGTGCAGCCAGAGTTCGTGGGAGCGCAGCAGCAGCTCGCCGAAATCCACCAGGCCGCCCTGCTGGCACAGTTTTTCGTACTGGCGGTAGATCTTCAGCATGGTGGAGGTGAAGTGGTCCCCCGGATTCTCCTGGATGTGATCCGCCCGCAGGCCTTCATCCTTCTGACTGTTGATGAACCACTGGGCCTGCTTGGGCGGCCAGCGACTCTCATCAATCTGATTTTCCCGCATCACCCGCTTGATCAGCCGCAGCTGGTCGTCGCTGTCCAGCACCTGGAAGTTCTCCGGCAGACCGGCATCCTGCCAGTGCGCCCGCAACAACCGGTGGGCAATGCCGTGGAAGGTCCCGATCCACAGCCCACGGGTCGGGATCTGCATCATCTGTTCGACCCGGTAGCGCATCTCCTTCGCCGCCTTGTTGGTGAAGGTCACCGCCAGGATGGCCGTGGGCGGTACCCGGTCCACGGTCATCAGCCAGGCAATCCGGTGCACCAGCACCCGGGTTTTGCCACTACCTGCGCCGGCCAAGACCAGCAGGTGGTCGTTCTGGGCGGTCACAGCTTCACGCTGGGCATCGTTCAGGGGATCGATGATGTGGGAGACGTCCATAGAGATTCGGTTCGCTACTGGTTAAATAAACAGGCTTGGGAGTATAACAGGGTATGGCGGGGGTTGTCGGGGGGCTCGGCTTTGGCTTCAAGGTTTGGAGTTAACGCACAGGGGCGGGGCCTTCTTCCCAGGACACGCTACAAGCACGTCCCTGTGCGCTTGACTGTGGCCATCCATGGCCACAGACAGTCCTGGGAAGAAGGCCCCGCCCCTGTGCTGTCTGGCACCGAAGGGAGGTCTCTCGCCCCTTCGGCATTAGACGCTTACCGAAATCAGAAGCCCCGCGGCACGGTCTGCGGTTCGACAAACTCGAACAGACCTTCGAGGCCACCCTCACGCCCGATACCGGACGCCTTCATGCCACCGAATGGCGCTTCCGGGGTCGGGCCGGTGCCGGTGTTCCAGCCGACGTGGCCGAACCGGAGGCCGGCGGCCACGCGCTGGGCGCGTTCGGCGTCAGCGGTGAAGACGTAGGAGGCCAGGCCGAATTCGGTGTCGTTGCCGGCTTCGATAACTTCCTCTTCGGTGCGGAACAGGGCCATGGGCACCAGCGGGCCGAAGGTTTCTTCCTGGTAGCAGCACATATCGCGGTTGACACCGAGGACCACCGTGGGCGGGAAGAACAGGCCATCGCCGAGTTCACCCGGCTGTTTGCCGGCCACCAGGCTCGCACCCTTTTGCAGGGCATCGTCCAGGTGGCGTTTGACCTTGTCGAAGCCCTGTTTGTTCACCAGAGGGCCGATGTCGACACCATCGTTCATGCCGTCGCCGACGGTCATCTTGTTGACCCGCTCGGCCAGCTTTTCGCCGAAGGCGTCGGCCACTTTCTCGTGGACGAAGATGCGGTTGGCGCACACACAGGTCTGGCCGCCACCCCGGAACTTGTTGGCGATCAGGTTATCGGCCGCGGCGTCCAGGTCGGCGTCTTCAAAGACGATGAACGGGGCGTTGCCACCCAGTTCCAGGGCCAGTTTCTTGACCTGGTCGGCGGTGTCGACGATGAGTTTGCGACCCACTTCGGTGGAGCCGGTGAAGCTGAGCATGGGCACGTCCGGGCTTTCGCACAGCACCTTGCCGATGACGCTGGCCTTGCCCATCACCAGGTTGACCATGCCATCGGGCAGGTCCAGCTTGTCCATCAGGCTGAACAGGGCGATCATGGTCAGCGGAGTTTCGCTGGCCGGCTTGATCACCGACGGGCAACCCGCAGCCAGCGCCGCGGACAGTTTCTTGGCGATCATGCCGATGGGGAAGTTCCACGGCGTGATCAGACCAGTCACCCCGACCGGCCGATAGTGCACGGTCCAGGTGCAATCCTTGGGCTTTTCCGGGATGGTGTGGGCATCGAGGGCCTGGATGTGCTTGGCGCAGTAATCGAAGAAGCCGGCGGCATAATCCACTTCGCCCTGGGCTTCTTTCCAGGGCTTGCCGTGCTCCATGCAGAGAATACGGCCGATTTCCTCGCGGTTTTCCTTCAGACCGTCCCGGATGTCTTCCAGCCACTTGCGGCGGGTTTCGATGGAATAGGGGCTCGTCAGCTTCAGGGCCGACTTGCCGGCCGCGATGGCAGCCTCGATGTCCTCCGCGGGCATGGAGGGAACTTTCGCAATCACCTCGCCGGTGGCGGGATTGTAGACATCGAAGGTGTTGCCCTGGGCACTGTCCATCCAGCGACCGCCGATGTAACCAGTGGTTTTCTCCAGCAGGGGTGACTCGATCATCTCGGCTCCTCTTCAGTGTTTGCCTGCGCCCCGCACGGGACGTATTGCGTCAATGGATGATGTCTTTCATAGTGGATCCTGAGTCTCAGCCTGTAAAGTCAACACCGGTTTTTTGACCAGGCTCCGACACTGCCTATACTCGGAGAATCCGAATCTAAGGAGGCCGGCTAATGAAAGCGTTTTTCCATCCCTCGCAGGACCTGCACATTCCCAAGACGTATTTCACCCGGGGCCAGATGCGTCAGCCCCAAGAGGTGCCCGACCGCACCGGTCAGATGCTGCAGGGTCTGAAGGAAATGGGGGTGCCGGTTCTGCAACCGGCAGACCAGGGGGCGGGCCCCATTTCCGCAGTCCATGATCTGGGCTACCTGCGATTCCTGGAATCGGCGCACCGGCGCTGGATGGAAATGGAGGACTGGGGCGACGAGGTGATGTCGAACATCTTCGTCCGTTCCCCGAACGCGATGCGCGGCATCCTGGCCGAGGCGGCCTGCTACCTGGCCGATGGCAGTTGTCCGATTGGCGAGAACACCTGGAAAGCAGCCTACTGGTCAGCCCAGACTGCCCTGGGCGCGGCGGACGCGTTGATCGGCGGGGAGCGCACCGCCTATGCAGTCTGCCGGCCACCGGGGCATCACGCCCGGAAGGATGCCGCCGGCGGATTCTGTTATCTCAACAATGCCGCCATCGCCGCCGAGCATATGAAGAGCCGGTATCCGAAGATCGCGATCCTCGATACCGACATGCACCACGGCCAGGGCATCCAGGAGATTTTCTACGATCGGAGCGATGTCCTGTACATCTCTATCCACGGCGATCCGACCAACTTCTACCCGGTCGTGAGCGGCTTCGAGGACGAACGTGGCGAGGGCGAGGGCTACGGCTACAACATCAATCTGCCGATGCCCCACGGTTCCAGCGAGGACCATTTCTTCGAAAAGCTGGAGGAAGCCCTGGCGGCCATCCGGCTGTTCCAGCCGGATGCCCTGATCCTGCCCCTGGGCTTTGACATCTACAAGAACGACCCCCAGGCCAAGGTGTCGGTGTCTTCCGAGGGCTTCTGTCGGCTGAGCACCCACATCCGCCAGCTCGGACTGCCCACACTGGTGGTCCAGGAAGGAGGCTACGACCTGGAGGCCCTGAGCACCAACGTCCAGCAGTTCTTCAAAGGCCTGGAGGGCTGAAGCTCATCTGTTACGAGGCAGGGGCATAGACCTTAATGTTGTCGTGCCCCTCCGCCTTCAGGTGGCCGGCGTGCAGCTGACTCATGGTGCCCCGGTCACAGTACAGCAGGTACTGGCGGTTCTGGGGCAGTCCCTCGATCTGTTGATTGAGTTCGTAGAACGGGATCTTCAGGACGCGATTATTGGTCAGGTCCAGCGGTGACCGTTCCTCTTCCGTAGGGTGGCGCACGTCGATGATGACATCGTTCACCGCCGGCGTTTCCACCAGCTCCACCTCTTCCGGTGTGATCGTGGTTTCAAGCAGGCGATTGACCGGCGTTTCGGTCCGCTCCTCGACGGCGCGGGCCAGCACTCCAGCGTCCATGTTGGCCTCATCGGCCTCGACCCGGTGCAGCTTGGCCCGGGTGGCCGGTTTCTGGGAAATCACGCCGCAGTACTCGGGCATGTTGCGGGCGAAGGACTCGGTACCGATGTCGTGAGCGATGCGGATGATTTCCTGCTTGTCCATTGCGATCAACGGCCGCAGCACCACTTCGTCGCTGGCACGGTCCACTACGTTCAGGTTCGACAGGGTCTGGCTGGACACCTGGGCCACCGCATCCCCCATCACCAGCCCGGCCACGTTGAGGTCACGGGCAATCTCGGCCGCTGCCTTGAGCATCTGGCGCTTGAGCACCACACCCCAGTGACGGTTGTTCACCGAGCGCATGATCTCCGCCACCACGCCTTCGAACGGCACTGAGATGAACTTCACGTTGTGGGAAGCGCCGTAACGCTCCCACAGGTAGTGCACCACCTGGCGCACGCCGACCTCGTGGGCGGTACCACCGAGGTTGAAGAACAGGAAGTGGCTGCGCAGGCCCCGGCGCATCATCAGATAGGCGGCCACGGAGGAGTCATAGCCGCCCGAGATCAGGGTCATGACGCTTTCCACCGAGCCCAGGGGATAGCCACCCAGGCCCTGGTGCTTGCGTCGGGCGATGTGGAAACCCTCATCGTTGACCTCGATCCGCACCTCCACCTGCGGCGACTTCAGGTCCACACCGGCGGTATCAAAGGCCTTGCACAGTGCCGCCCCGACCGTACGCTCGATATCAATGGAGCGGAAATCATGGCTGCCCAGGCGTTTGGCGCGGACAGCAAAGGTCTTGCCGTCCAGGCGGCCGGCAAACGCGGCCACCGCCTTCTCACCGATATCTTCCAGGGACTGGAGTGGATAGACCGCGATTTCCTGGATGCTGGAAATGCCCGGGATGCGCAGCAGGGCGTCAATGACCGGGCCATAGAGCCCACGGTCGTCGGGAACCTTCACATCCACCCGGTCCCAGCTGCCTTCCACGACGATCTCATGATCAAGTCGGGCCAGGAGTTTGCGAATGTTCTGACGGAGTTGTTTCATCTGTTGCCGACGTACGGGCTTACTCTTGATGGCAACTTCCGGAGCGGGACGTATCAGTAATTTCATAGATCGGAGTTTTGTCGGGTGGCGTATAAAGAGGAAAGCGCTTAGTGTACCGTTTTGTCAGAATGCCTCAAAATCCGGCATTGCCGAAACCTTCAGGAGTTCCACCGTTCAATGACAGAACCCACGATCAATGCCCTCGTTTCCCCGGAGGGCGCCCTTGAGATTCTCTCCAACCACGAAGTGAACCGGCTCAAGGACCGGAGTGAGGGTGGTCTCTACCAGCTGTTCCGCCAGTGCGCCCTCGCGGTGCTGAATACCGGCGTTGAAACTGACGATTGTAAAGCGTTGATGGAAGCCCACGCCGATTTCGATGTGCGCCTGGTGCCCCAGCCCCGCGGGCTGAAGCTGGAACTGGTCAACGCCCCCGGCTATGCCTTTGTTGACGGTGAAATGCTGCGGGCCATCCGCGAGCACCTGTTCTCTGTGCTCCGGGACATCGTGTACACGCACTCCATTCCCCAGACCATCGCCGGCTTCCGCCGGGACAATCCGGAAGACATCACCAATCTGGTGTTTCACATCCTGCGCAATGCCGGCGTGCTGGAAGCCGGACGCCAGCCGGATATGGTGGTCTGCTGGGGCGGCCACTCCATCGGCCAGGCGGAGTACCAGTACAGCAAGGAAGTCGGCCATCAGCTGGGCCTGCGCGGGCTGAGCATCATCACCGGCTGTGGCCCCGGCGCCATGAAGGGACCGATGAAGGGCGCCACCATCGGCCACGCCAAGCAGAGGGTGAAGAATGGCCGCTATGTGGGCATTACCGAACCGGCCATCATCGGTGCCGAGGCACCGAACCCGATCGTCAATGAACTGGTGATCATGCCGGATATCGAGAAACGACTGGAAGCCTTCGTGCGCTGCGGCCACGGCGTGATCGTGTTCCCCGGCGGCGTGGGCACCGCCGAGGAAATCCTGTACCTGCTCGGCATTCTGCTCCACCCGGATAATTCGGACCTGCCGTTCCCGGTCATCTTCACCGGCGAGAAAGAAAATGCGGAATACTTCGAGATGATCGACAAGTTCATCCGCAACGCCCTGGGTGACGAAGCCGCCAGCAAGTACGAAATCATCATTGATGATCCGGCTCGCGTTGCCCAGGCCATGAGAAAGGGCATGAAGGAGGTGGAAACCTTCCGCCGTGCCATGCAGGACGCCTACTACTTCAACTGGATGCTGAAGATCGATCCGGTGTTCCAGCTGCCGTTCGAGCCCAACCACGACAACATGCGGTCACTGGAACTCCACCGGGACCAGCCTGTGCACATGATTGCGGCAAACCTGCGCAAGGCATTCAGCGGTATTGTCACGGGTAACGTGAAGGAAAGCGGGATACGTCAGATTCAGGAGAAAGGGCCGTTCGAGATCGCGGGGGATCCCTCGCTGATCAAGCCACTGGAAGCGATGCTGGAGCAGTTCGTGGCCCAGAACCGGATGAAGCTGCCGGGCCTGCAGGCCTACCAGCCGTGTTACCGTATTGTCAGTGGGGCGGCCTGAGCCACCCCACGATTCGGCTGATGCTTACTTGCCGCCGGCCGGCAGGCTGGAGTAATAAGCTGCCAGGTTGGCGATATCCTCATCGCTCAGGGCCGCAGCCTGGCCCTGCATGATGGCAGCCTGGCCACCGGAACGCTGCTTGTTTTTATAGGCTTTCAGTGAAGAAACCAGGTACTGCTCGTTCTGGCCTGCCAGATTCGGATAGGTCGGAATCTGGGCCATACCGTTCTGACCATGGCAAGCCGCACATACGGCCGCCTTGGCCTTGCCAGCCTCAACGTCGCCGGCAGCGGAGGCCAGGGTCGGCAGGGCTACAGCGGCAGACATCAGTCCAGCAATCGCGACGTTCTTGAATTTCATAGTTACTACCCTCTCATCGTTGTCGGCGTGATAATGCCGTCAGGTGTTGTTAAGTCCCGAATGTAGTGCACTTATAGCACAGAGAAAGCGTGGCTCAAATGCGATAGGTCAAGGCGCTCATTTCGACAATCGTCCCCTTTACCGCACTTACGGGTTAATGGGACAGTACGACAACGCACAATACCCAGATTTCTGTCTTATCCAAACCGGAGACACACCCCATGTCCGTAGAGGTCCAGGAACTACCCTGCCGCGAAGGCTTTCTTGGCTTGCTGACCCTGAACTCGCCCGGCACCCTCAATGCCCTGAGCGAAGCCATGGTGGAGCAGGCCCAGAGTGCCCTGGACCGCTGGGCGACGGATGACAGGGTCTGTCTGGTGGTGGTGCAAGGGGCTGGTGAGCGCGCCTTCTGCGCCGGTGGCAACATCCGCCTGCTCTATGACGCCCTGAGCGGACACGGCGATCAGGATGCCCCGTACCGTTTCTTCACCCGGGAATACCGGCTGGACTACAGCCTGCACCGATTCCCCAAGCCTGTGGTGGGGATCGGCCACGGTGTTGTCATGGGGGGTGGCCTGGGTTTGCTGTCCGCGTGCCGCTACCGGCTGGTGACACCGGATCTCACCCTGGCCATGCCGGAAATCTCCATCGGCCTGTTTCCGGATGTCGGTGCCAGCTGGTTCCTCAACCGCCTGCCCGGGCGCCTGGGCCTGTTCATGGGACTGACCGGAGCACGACTCAACGTGACCGATACCCTGCGGGTTGGCCTGGCTGACATGGCGTTATTGCCGGAAGACCGGGACACCCTGCTCACCCGGCTGCAGGAACAGCGCTGGACCGGCGGGGCTGCCGCCGATGACAACCGGCTGTTCCGGCTGCTGAACCAGATGCCGGCACCGGATTACCGGGCGCTGCCAGCGAGCAACCTGGAACAGCACGAACAGGCCATTGCCCGCCTCAGTGCCGGTGGGGAACTCCCCGCGGTGGTGGATCAGCTGCTTGACTCGGATATCGACAGTGACTGGTGGCGGGCGTGCATGGACAACCTGCGCGGCGGCTGCCCGGTCTCCGCCTGGCTGGTGTGGACCCAGCTCAAGAAGGCCCAGCAGATGTCGCTGAAGGATGTGTTCCGGATGGAGCTGGCCATGGCAATCGAGTGCAGCCGACGCCCGGATCTGCCCGAGGGCATAAGGGCCCGAATGGTGGACAAGGACCAGAAGCCGGCCTGGTCCTGTGCCTCGGTGAGCGAGGTCCCGGAGGAGGTCGTCGCCGCCCACTTCGAACCCGAGTGGGACGACGAAACCGACCCGATGCACTTGCAGTAAAAGATTACGGACGAGCTCCGGCCTGAACCAGGAGCATTTCCAGGTCCCGGCTGTTGATGGCCCGGGCCCGGCTCAGGGCCGTACTACCGTCCTCGGCCCGGTAGTTGACGTCGGCGCCGGCCGCCAGCAGCATTTCTGCGGTCAGCAGATCCCCGCTGCCGACGATTTTCATCAACAGTGACTCACCGCCCTGACTGACATTGACGTTTGCCCCGGCGGCCAACAGGACTTTCACCACCGACAGATTACCCTGCTCGGCCGCCCGGATTACCGGCGTGTACCCTTGCCCATCCACTGCATTAACACTGGCACCGGCGGAGAGCAGCAGCTGGACCAGCCGCCGGCTACCGTCACCGGCTGCGACCATCAGCGGTGTTGCCTTGCCGGGCGCAGCCAGATCCGGGTCAGCGCCCTCGGTGAGCAGATACCAGACTACCCGGTCCTGGCCGGCGCGCACTGCCGCCATCAGGGGAGACCCCTGCTCAGTCAGGGTATTCAATGAATGGCCCTTTTCTGCCAGGACTGAAACCTTCTCGAGGTTACCGGTCGCTGCAGCCGCGACCAGCGGCGTGGATGCTCCGGAGGCCATCCCCCGAGCCAGGTTGGGGGGCTCATTCCGGCCCGCGCACCCGTACACCAGGGCTGAGGCATGGAACAGCAGGAACAGTGCGAGGAACGTGCCGGATCCTTTGGCCATATCAACAATCTCTGTTTTTGAACGTTGGCCTATTCTGGGCAGCCCCCGGCAGGAATTAAATCGAGCGGTTCACATCTCCGGTCCGTTTTCCAGAAGTTCGCGCACCACAGCCCGCAACCGGTCCTCGCCGTCCCTCTGGCCACGACACAAACCGGCTACCTGTAATTCACTCCAGGAACGACCCTGTAACACCGCTCCCACCCACAGGGCCAGTTCAGGCCGGGTTCTCAGCCAGTTCATGACGCCCGGCACCTGGCCAAGGTCCCGCAGCACCGGCAGGCAAAGGTCAAAGCCTCGGTGGCCGTGGGCAAAGTTGTCCAGATCACGCCGGTCGTCGAGAGTCAGTACGTGGGTTGCCGGCAGGTCGTCGCTGATGGCCGCCAGCATGTCACCCGGCATCCCGGTCCAGTGGCGTGGAACCAGTGTCAGCCAGTGCCGGGCCAATCGCCCCCGGAGCCGATCAGCCAGTTCGACACCCTGGGAGCTCGATCCGGTCAGCATCTGCAGCGGATACTCACCACTGGTAATCTCCCGGTGAAACCCGACGCGAACTACGTTCAGCCCGCAGGACTGCCAGAAAGCCAGCAATTCCGGGCTGCCACCAAAACTGGTGCCCAGACTATCCAGCTGCTGCGCCGCCACCCAGGCCCGGGCCGCTGTCACCAGGCGCTTGCCCACGCCACTGCGGCGAGCCGGACCGGCAACGGCAACCCGGACTACACGAAGGGTTTTCTGGGTTGCGGCTTCCGGAAAGCCGCTGTGGGATGCCAGGGACTGGGCCAGCAGGTGGCCCCGGACACGGCGCTGGCCCCGGCTGACCTTGGGCGCCAGCTCCTCACTCAGCCCGCCCTCAACGGCCGCCCAGAGCACCCCGACGACATGGCCTTCATGCCAGGCACACCAGGTCACCGCCGCCGGGTCATCCAGCCACTGGCGCAGATCGGCGGGCGTGGTCCGGTAGTGGGCATCGACCAGCAGGCCAAAGGCCTCGATGAGTTCGGATTCGGGGGCCTGCGCGGGCCACCACTGATCAATCCGGATGGCTTTGGGTGTAATCCGGGCATCTTCCGCCGACATACCGGAAGCGGACAACAGGAACAGATTGGAGGCCAGCGCCTCCAGTGGATCACCCACGGCCCAGCGCACCGGCCTGGTCAGGGTGGCAGACTGCCAATGGGGGGTCTTGCGGTCCAGCACGGAACGGAACCGGATGGCAAAGCCACGACCTGCGCCTTCGTAGCC
Source organism: Marinobacter sp. (assembly GCA_018623515.1). GTDB lineage: Bacteria > Pseudomonadota > Gammaproteobacteria > Pseudomonadales > Oleiphilaceae > Marinobacter. Next base: position 16,122 of record JAAZVL010000006.1, on the reverse strand, counting down.
ATGGACGGTGGAGCAGAACGCCACCCTGGGCCAGCCCAACAGTATCTCCTCCAGGACGTTGGGCGGGATTGATGCCGCCTCGTCCACGAGGACCACTTCGGCCGCCGGTCGCCGGTCCAGCATTTCCTGCACCGGCAGGAAATGGAGCTCGGCCCCGGTCCGGGTGACGAGGCCGTTACCCTCCTCCACTGCCAGTTCACCCTCGAGGGTTTGCCGGGCATGGCGGAACAGGGTTTCGACACTTTCACGGCCCGGCGCTGTCACCAGGATGCGTTCGCGACCCTGCTGTAACAATCCAGCAGCGGCGATACCCAACGCGGCGGATTTACCGCGGCCCCGGTCTGCAGTGACCACCAGCGGGCGGCGGCGCCGGCCCTGGCCGAAGTGGATCACCTGGTCAATCAGGCGCTGCTGGTCGGGCGTTGTCGCCACGGTGAAAGGAGCGTTCGGCGCCTGCAATGCTGGCAAGGTGGTTCGCCCGGGTTCGCGGGCATCGATCCGAATCACGGCGGGATCGTTGCCGAGTATCACCGCCATGCGGCGAACAAACGGATGTACCTCGGCGCCATCGAGGCCGGTACGCCGGTAATCCGGGTCGGCGAACTCGCCCCACCTGGCCAGCGGCGGCATGAGCCAGAACAAGACCCCCCCGGCCTTGAGGGTACCGGTAATCGCCGCGAGGCCATCCGGAGGGTTGCCCTGCCAGCCGTCCCAGACCACGACGGCCAGTTCCCGGCCGAGCCAGTCTCTGGCTTTGGCCGGAGGCACGGGTATAAGGCCCTGTGCCGGATTGTCTTCGTGGGGGCCAGTCCAGATGCCCGGTGACTGGTGCAGTGCCGGCAGTAGATTTTGAAGCCATGCCAGGGCACTGTCCCGATGGCCCTCGACGAGGACGAGGCGCCGCTCGCCGAGGGCCTCCAGGCGCTCAACCAGTCGGCACCAGGCATCGTGGTCTTTGGCGTTGTCACCGGTGGACGGGGTCATCAGCTGAGGTCTGCCGCGTGGACCTTGAGGTCGTTCAGGTCGCATTTTTCGAGGGCGGCCTGGTGGGTCGCCCGGAGTCGTACCCTGGGGGCGCAACCGGCTTCGAAGGCTTCCTGCCAGCGGACGGCGCAGAGGCACCAGTTGTCGCCGGCTTTGAGGCCGGGGAAGCCGAATTCCGGTCTGGGGGTGCTGAGGTCGTTGCCCCGGCTCTTTGAGAATTCGAGGAAGTCGTCGGTGACGACGGCGCAGACGGCGTGAATGCCGAGGTCATCGGGGCCGACGTTGCAGCAGCCGTCGCGGTAGAAACCGGTTTCGGGGTCAGTGCCGCAGGTTTCCAGTTTTTCGCCCAGTACATTGACTGATTCTGAGATTTCCATTTTCAAGACCTTCCAGTTGTGGGGGCAGCAAGTTGGTGAGGGCTCTTCCAAAACCCGCTCCTGGCGGCACCCCTCCGGGGTCCAGCCAGCAATCACAGATTGCTGTCGTTCGGCTGTCGCATGAAGCTTCGCTTCATAAGCGCTCGGCCTCACCCCTGTGGCGCTTGAGCTCCGCCATCCATGGCTCCGCACAGTTTTGGATTGCCCTTCCAACACCTTGCTATCGGAGTTGTGAGTTACGGTCACTAAAAACTGAGTTGCCAGCAATTATGCGGGACCGGTATCCGCACTACCAGTTGGCCAGTACAATACCGGCCATGCCGACCGACCCCCAAACTCCTGACACCTCGAACCTGCCGGATTTTCTGACCGATGAGCAGCGGGCGATCATTACCGCCGGCTACGAGCATTCGGTGATTACGGCCGTGGCAGGGAGTGGCAAGACGTCGACGCTGGCCTGGCGGATCCGGTATTTGCTGGAGCAGGGGCACGATCCGGACCGGATGCTGGTGTTGATGTTCAACCGCAGTGCCCGGGTGGATTTCGGGCGCAAGCTGCAGGAGGTGTGTCATCAGTCGGGGCTGGCGTTGCCGGAGATCCGGACGTATCACGCCATGGGGCTGCGATTGTACAAACGGTTTGTCAGGGACGGTTACCTGCCGGGGTTTTCGGAGAAGATTCTGACCGAGCAGGAGATCAGTTTTCAGGCCTGGCAGCTGACGCGGCGGTTGGCGCCGGAGGATCTGGCGGATGAGATCCGGCGCAACAAAAAGGATTTTGTGGAGACGGCTACCGGGTTTATTGATCTGGTGAAGACGACGCTGTCGCCGGCGGAGATTGTGTTTGAGGAGTTGGGGTATTCGGACAAGCACCGGTACCTGATCGATCTGTTCCACAGTTTCGAGCAGTGGCGTAAGTCCCGGAGCCGGATCAGTTATGCCGATATGCTGTATGAGCCGGTGATGGCGATTCATCAGAATCCGCCGCTGCAGCGGTTGGTGGGCAACAAGATGGATCTGATCCTGGTGGATGAGTACCAGGATACCAATGAGATCCAGCACCTGTTGTTGCGTTATGTTGCCGGCGACCGGGCACGGGTGACGGTGGTGGGGGATCCGGACCAGACGATTTATGAGTTCCGGGGTGCGAAGCCGGAATTCATTCTCAAGCGCTTCAGCGATGAGTTCGAGAGTCCGCTGGAGCAGACTCTGAGCTATACCTTCCGTTATGGCCACCGGGTAGCGCTGCTGGCCAATCATCTGATCTGCCACAACACGGGGCGCAAGGATGTGCTATGTCATTCCCACCCGTCCACGCCCGATACCTCGATCCACTTGCACAGGGTGGAGAGTGACAGCGATCAGGTGTTGCAGATCCTGAAAGGTCAGAGCACGGATGAGCTGGCCGGGACGGCAATTCTGTTCCGGGTCTGGAGTCAGAGTGTGCCGATCGAGCTGAAGCTGCTGGCCCTGCAGATTCCCTACCGGATCGATGCCGGCAAGGGGGCGCTGTTCAGCCGCGAGGTGCAGGCGATTACCGCGCTGCTGATGGTGGTGACGGACAAGCTGGGGCAGCTGCCGGATGCGGATCGTCTGGAACTCGCCCGGTTGCTGCTGCGGTTCCCCCATGTCGGGCTGAAGGAGCCGGAGCTGGAGAATCTGGCGCAGTTCCTGGCCGGGTTCAGCGAGGCCTGGCATGAGCGGATTCTGGCGATGGATTTCGATGCCCTGGCGCCCATGCCGGCCCGCAAGCTGCGCAAGCTGGGCGAGGTGCTGGCTCAGCTGTCGGGGTTCAGGGGACCGGTGGCGGGGCTGATCAGCGTCTACGCCGAGCACACCGATCTGTACGAGGGCATCCGCAGTCTGGCATTGACCCACGAGAGTGCCGAGGAGCGGATCGATACTGTGCAGGGGTTCCGGCAATACCTGAAGAGCCTGGATGTAGACGCCGAGGGTACCCTGCAGCATCTCAAAACCCTGAAACAGCAGGCCGGTGAAAACAAGGCAGGGGGCGTGCTGTTATCCACCATTCACCGGACCAAGGGGCTGGAATGGCCAACGGTCATCATTCCCGGCTTGCAGGAGAAGTACCTGCCCTACTCGCCCCGGTCGCACGATGATGCCCGGGCGTTCCTGGAGAGCGAGCGCCGGCTGTTGTACGTGGCCATGACCCGAACGCGGGAAACCCTGCACCTGATCAGCCGGCCGGTCAGTAAACGCCCGCATCTGGACGGTGATCAGGGCCCCAGCCGGTTTGTGGAGGAGTGCTGTTTCGAACTCTCGGACGAGCTGGGACAGCATCTGGACACTGGCAGCTCCACCACCTCCCCCATCGAGCTGGATGCACCGCTCACCCCGGTCAGTCAACGCTATGCCCAGCGGGAGGACGTCACCCTTGAGGGCTCAGCGCCGGCGAACGACGATCGCCAGACGCCAATCTGGCACAGCCGACGGGTGAGTCACGCCATTTTCGGGGCCGGTAGCGTGGTCGATGAGGACGAGAGCTCCTTTGAAGTGCGCTTTGATAACGGCGACACTTTGAACTTCAGCAAGAAAAGCGCCCACCTGTACTTCACAACATTGGCCTGATCCACCACCTTGCCCGCGCCGTAACTCCGTACAATTCCGCAGGTAACAGAATGTTTCATTTTTTTGTCTTTTTTGTCCTGCTGGCCTAGTTTTCAGGAAATACCCGAATTTTCTGAAGAAAGCGCAGCAGTATGATCACAACCGAACAGGAGGTTCAGCATGAACATCATGCGTCCATTAGCGTTAGCCGCCCTCACCGCCAGTCTGGCCCTGCCCGCCCTGGCCGAGGAGCGCCAGGAAACCATCTATCTCAACCCGTTCGCGGGCTTCCAGTATTTCGACGACAAGCGGGATCTCAGTGAGACCGGCACTTTTGGAATAGGTGTCGAATACCGCTTTACCCCGCACTGGGCGGTGGAAGCGGTCTATTCCCGCGCCGATGCGGACCGCAAGTACGTTGATGGATCTTCTGATTTCGATGAACTGCGTCTTGACGGGCTCTACTACTTCGCCGGCCAGGACCAGGCCTGGAACCCGTATCTGGCCCTCGGTGCCGGCCATGCGGACTTCGGTGAAGGCCCTGCCACCGTGAGAACCGCTGGCACGAATCATGACGAATCCCGAGTGAATGTCGGTGCCGGTGTGCGCTACAACGTCAGTGACAGCATTTCCCTGCGCGGCGATCTGCGCGAGTTCCACGGCATTGACGAGAGCACCTTCGATACCATGGTTTCCCTCGGTATCAGCTTTGCTTTCAACCGCACCGTGGGTGAAGCCGCGCCGGCGGACAGCGACAACGACGGAGTACCTGATACCCGTGACCAGTGCCCGAATACTACAGCGGGTGCCGTTGTGGACAGCACCGGCTGTGAGCCGGATGCGGACCGGGATGGTGTCGCCGACGTCCGAGATGACTGCCCGAATACGCCGGCAGGCGCCGAGGTGGATGCCCGCGGATGTGAGCTGGACAGCGATAAGGATGGCGTCGCGAACAGCAGGGATCTGTGTCCGAACACCACCCCCGGGGCGGAAGTCGATTCCTCCGGTTGCGAGGGTGTGGTTGAGACGATAGAAACCTTTGAGATTGAAGTGCGGTTCCCGACCAACAGCTCGGTGATCGGCAACGCCTACGATGATGAAATCAGCCGCGTGGCCGATTTCCTTGAGGAAAACCCGGAAACCATCGTCGAGATCGCCGGTCACACCGACAGCATAGGTGAGGCCGACTACAACCAGTTCCTGTCACAGCGTCGTGCGGAAGCCGTTGCAGAGCGCCTGACAGGCCCGCTGGGTGTCGATCCGGAGCGTGTGAATGCCATCGGTTATGGTGAGGAGGCGCCCGTTGCCTCCAACGATACCGCCGAAGGCCGTGCAGAAAACCGTCGGGTCGAGGCCCGTATCCAGGTTCGCCGCTAACGCGGAAGCCAAACGGATGGAAGGCGCCTGCGGGCGCCTTTCTTTTTGGCATGAATAAAACCACCAATGGCGGCCAAAACATGACTCGCGTTCTGGTGCTGACAGCCCTGCTGATCGCCTTTTCCGGCACCGCCCTGGCCGAAGTCTACCGCTGCGAGAGCAACGGCTCGATCACCTTCTCCGATCAGCCCTGCGGCAGGGATGCCACAGCCATCGAGCTCCGGGACAACCGGATCGGCGGCCGTTTCAACCAGAACCTGCCTGAACCGGCCAGCAGGGAGTCGGCACGCGAGGACAAGAAGGCCGAACAACCGGAGGAGGCCTCCACCTGCCGCTTCATCAACTCCACGGATCTGCGACGGTACCTGGTGCGGGAACAGGTCGTCCGGGGCATGACCCGGGATCACGTCAGGCGGGCATTTGGCAATCCTCCGGAAGTGCACACCAGCCCCCAAGAGGTCTGGGTCTACCAGACCCGCTATTACGGCGCGCTCTATGAACTGACTTACGTTTACTTCAGGGATGGTTGCGTGGAGCGGGTGGAGTATCGCAAGCCCTGACCGCGTCCAGCAGCAGGTTGCGCGGGGTCATTGAACGGTCACAGAAGGTACCGAGCCGAACCCGATAACCCTGCTCCTCCAGAAAGACGGCATAATCCAGCACCAGCCAAAGCTCCAGCGGCCGCCGGAACAGATGGCGTAAAAGTTCATGGCGGCGAACCTGCCTGAAACGTTGACTGCCCGCATCCAGCCATTGGTCCCAATCCACCCGATCCGGCAGTTCCAGCTGTTTTTTACCCGCCGCCCACCGACAGAAAGCCTCAAACCCCTCGTTGACCAGCCGGGGCGGATGGGATGGAACGGGGAGGTATTCGTCACAGCCACGCAGGTGCCTTTGCAGGGCATCAAAGCCCAATCGCCACTGGCTGACCAATGCCGTCTGCGCCCGGACCCGGGCCGGCGCGGTGACGGTCTCCTGGACCGCCAGCCGTAACTCATTCCGGCTCAGTCTGAGCGCTTGCGGGTGTTCATTCGCCTGCGCCGAGAGAGGTTGATAATCGGCGTCGGCGCTCAGGTGATAGCAACAGGGGGACAGGCTCAGTCGCGGTGCGCCGGCGGCGCTGCCGCGCCGCATCAATTGGCGGTGCAGGTCGCCACAGGCGTGCAGCGCCACGCCATGGGTGTCCGCTGGCCAGGGCAGGTTTTCCGCCATCACGTCCTGGCAATGCAGGGTCACGGTATCGGCAAATTGGCGGGCCAGCCGGTTGCCGTCAGCCACCAGCGCGGCGTCCCACTCGAAGCCCTGCACCGGTTCCGGGCATTGCCTTGCCAGGGTCCGTGACAGGTGACCCTTGCCGCAGCACCAGTCCAGTACCGGTCGGTTCAACGGAAGCACCGAGGCCGCGAAGGCGCCGGCCTGGAGCCGCTTTCGACCAGGCATATCAGTAGCAGCCACTTCCGGCAGGGTTGTCCCGGCCAGGGTCGCCGGGGAGTCAGAGAGAACGGGTACCGCTATCCGCTGCTCATAATCGGCCAGGCCGGGAAGCCAGCCACTGATCCGCGCGGCAAGTGCGTTCAGGTGCTGCTCGTAATCGTCGCAAGCTTCGTCACTGAGGCCTTCGAGCCAGGCCGACAGTTCCGGATTTGCCTGCGCCCAGGCCGGAGCCGGCTCCATGAACGGTGCCGGCCGCCAGAAGTGTGCGTAGCCGGCAAGCCAATCGTTCAAAGCCTGCCAGCGGCTATAAAAAGATGTTGTCGGCTCGTGTAAACTCGCGGCCGGAGGAAACGTCATGCAACTGGCCTTTGTACTTGTCGAACCCAAGGTTCCTGAAAACGTCGGAGCGGCTGCCCGTGCCCTGTGCACCATGGGGTTCGGCGAGCTGTGGCTGGTCAATTCCGACCTGCACACCCGCCCGGAAGCTCACTGGCTGGCCCACGGCAGCGATCATATTCTGGATAACGCGCGCATTTTCCCTGATCTGGCGGCGGTGCGAAACTCCGTAGACCTGCTGATGGGCACCTCTGCCAAGCCTCGGCACAACCGTCAGGACTGGCACACCCCGACTCGTCTGCGCGAGGCACTCACGGACAAGGGCGATTCGGTGGCCACCGCCGCGCTGGTGTTCGGGCGCGAGGACCGTGGCCTGGCCAACGAGGAACTGGCCCTGTGCGACCTGCTCACCGGCATTCCGATGAAGGTGACCTACCCTTCCCTGAACCTGGCCCAGTCGGTCATGCTCTATGCGTGGGAAATGTCGGGGCTGTCCGTCAGCAGTCCAGTAGAAAAGGACAAGCCCGCACCGGCAGAGGCCGGACTGGGCGCCCTGCGGGAACGCCTCGAGCAGCTGTTGCCCCGCGTCGACACACCGCCGGAGGGCAAGCTGTCGCAATGGGTGTTCGAACGCCTGCCGCTGCTGTCGGAGCGCGATATCGGGTTCGTCCACACCCTGTGCGGGAACATCGAACGAACCCTCAGGAAGAAATAGCCCTACTCCTGGAACCGTCCGGGCCGGAAGGCATCCAGGTTGACCGGTGACTCCTCGCCATCAATCACCCGGGCAATGACATCGGCACTGCCGGCAGACAGGGTCCAGCCGAAGGTGCCATGGCCTGTATTCAGGAACAGGTTCTCCCTCGGGCCCCGCCCAATGATCGCCGGCCCGTCCGGCGTCATGGGCCGGAAGCCGGTCCAGGTCTCGGCCGCATTCAGGTCAGCACAGCCAGGATAGCGGGATTCCACCGACTTGCGAATGGTGGCGATGCGGGCTTCCGGAATGTCCCGGTTGAAGTCCGCCAGCTCTACAAACCCCGTTGCCCGCAGGCGGTCCCCCAGCCGGGTGGAAACCACCTTGTAGTTGTCGTCGTGTATGGTGCTGAGCGGAGCGTGCTCCGGATTCTTCAGGGGCACAGTGATGCTGTAGCCCTTGATCGGGTAGATGGGCAAGTCCAGTCCCAGAGGCCGGACTAGTGCCGGTGACCAGCAACCGGCACTGATCACAAAGGCGTCCGCCTTGAGGATCTCCCGCTCGCCGTCGGCGTTACGCAGGGCAACGGCATCCACCCGGCCTTCATCGGCAATCAGGTTATCCACTTCAACGTTATAGCGGAACGTCACTCCCCGCTCCTCACAGGCGCTGGCCAAAGCCCGGGAAAACAGGTGGCAGTCACCGGTACCGTCAGTGTCGTAGCTGAGCGCCCCATACAGCGGCCCGTCCCCGACCATACCGGGTTCCGTTTCACGGACCTGTTCCGGCGTGAGCAGTCTCGACGGAATGCCGAGCTCGGTCAGCAGGTCATGTACGGCGCGATAGCCTTCCAGCGCCTCGGGCGTGCTGGCCAGATGGAGCAGCCCCCGGTGGTCACCGTCGAAATCAAGGTCCAGCTCTTCCTCCAGCTTCAGGAAGCGCTCCCTGCTGTGTATGCCCAGACGCAGCATGGCACGCCGGTTCAGGCCGAACAGGCCCGGCGACCAGGCATAGCGGAGGGTGGCGAACATGAACTTCACCGCTTCCACCGACGGCGGCATCCGCAGTTTCAGGGGGCCGTCCTGTTGGAACAGCCACGGCAGTGCCTTGAACACCATTGAGGGATCCGCCCAGGGGTAGACCACACCATAGGAGCGCTGGGCGGCATTGCCCTTGCTGGTTTCATTGCCCGCAACGTCATGACGCTCAATGACCGTTACCTGGTGCCCCCGACGGTTCAGTTCCCAGGCTGTGGTCACTCCGACCACACCACCACCAACCACTACAATGTGCATGCACAACTCCGTGTCCGATGTATTCAACTGACCCCGTTCAGGGCCAACAGTTTCCGGTATTCCTCGAGCACCGTTTTGTCCTCCGCCGGATAGTCCGGGGCCAGACGTTTCAGCTGCTCGGCCAGCATGGCGGCGACAATCGCCCGGGCCTGCGGTTTCCGGTCTCCGGGGACCACAAACCAGGGCGCTTCCGGAGTATGGGTTGCCGCCACTGCCTCCTGGGCAAATTCTTCATACTCCGCGCGTCTGGTCCAGCCATCAATATCGGATTTATCGAATTTCCAACGCTTGCGGGGCTTGTCCAGCCGTTTGAGCAGACGCCGCCGGTGTTCATCCCCGGACAGGTTCAGCCAGATCTTAAGGATCGTCGTCCCTTCCTGTACCAGGTGGCGCTCGAAATTACGGATGGACTGGTAGCGGTTGTCCCAGTCGTAGCTGTCCGGGGCATGAACCGGCCAGACCCGCTCGGCGATCACGGCCTCGTGATGGCTCCGGTTGAAGGCCACCATCTCGCCAAAGCCCGGCAGGTAGGGCGTGACCCGCCAGAGAAAATCATGACGGACTTCCGCGCCCTGGGGGCGACTGAACGACCAGGCATGGAAGCCTGCGGGATCCACGTAGGTGGCCAGTGTCCGGATCAGGCTGTCCTTGCCGCTGGTATCAGGCCCGTGGATCACGACCAGGACGGCCCGCTTGCGGTTGGCCCAGAGCCGGCGCTGATACTCACCGACCTCCTCCAGACTGGCTTCCAGCGCGGGAATCTTCTCGTCGTCGTCCAGCAGCGTGGGGTAGTCCCGGAATCGGGGCCTGTCGGGCTCAAAACACAAGGTGCTGGCGAACGGCGATGCCCCGATAAAATCCTTTGCCATAGTCATAGTCCGTAACAGGTTAACAATCGAACAAACTGGTAAACTTGCGGGATCAAGTTCCCAGAATAGCAGCCAAATCAGAGGTTGCGATGGAGTTCAGTCAAAGCAATGAGCAAGAATCGTCGTGAGATTCCGGTTTTCGATCACCCGATTATCGAAACCCACTGTCACCTGGATTACCTCAAGGACCGCCCCCTGGAGGAGACACTGGAGCAAAGCCAGCGGGTGAACATTGAGCGCGTGATCACCATTGCGGTGTCGCCGGAGAACCTGGCGAAAGTCCGGGAACTGAGCCAGGCTGCCCCCTGGGTCTACGGCACCCAGGGCATTCATCCCCACGAGGCGGAGACCTACACCGACGCGGTGGAGGAAGAGATCCGTGCCCACGCCGGTGACGACAAGATTGTCGCAGTGGGTGAAATCGGTCTGGACTATTTTTACGACAACGCGGACCGACAGGTACAGCGGGACGTTTTCCGCCGCCAGTTGCAGATTGCCTGTGACACCGACCGGCCGGTGGTCATCCACAGCCGGGAAGCGGATGAGGACACCATCACGATCCTGCAGGAATTCGAGAGCACCCTGAAACGCCGCGGTGTCATTCACAGTTTCACCTCCGGCCCGGGACTGGCACGTTATGCCCTGGACCAGGGCTGGTGCCTGGGTTTCAACGGTATCACTACTTTCAACAAGGCGGAGAACGTGCGGGACATTGTCCGTATGGCGCCCATCGAGCAGATCCTGCTGGAAACCGACGCCCCGTTCCTGACGCCGGTGCCCTACCGGGGCCGGGAAAACGCGCCGTTCTACCTGCCGTTCGTGGCCGAGAAGATCGCTGAGGTCAAGGAACTGCCGCTGGACCAGGTTCTGGCGCAGACCTACACCAACAGCCTCAGGACGTTCTTTCCCGAGCGATGACCGCGACCGTTTTCCAGATCCTCGGTGGCCTGGCCCTGTTCCTGCTGGCCATGGAAATGATGACCGATGGTCTGAAGAATGCCGCTGGTCATCATCTCCGTCATTTGCTGGGCAACTGGACCCAAACCCCTTTGCGCAGTTTTGCTTCCGGCATCGTGGTTACCGGGGTGGTGCAATCCTCAAGCGCGGTTACAGTGGCAACCATCGGGTTCGTCAATGCCGGACTCCTTCCGATGAGTCATTCTCTGGGAGTGATCATCGGTGCAAATGTCGGTACTACCATGACCGGTTGGCTGGTCAGCCTGGTGGGGTTTGGCGTTAAGATCGAAGCCTTCGCCATGCCGATGCTGGCAGTTGGGGTAGCCATGAAACTGCTCCGGCAGGATCACCACCAGCGGTTCATCGGTGAGGCCATCGCCGGGTTTGCCCTTTTCTTTCTCGCTCTGTCCCTGATGAAGTCCTCTCTAGAAGCGTTAGCGGGTGGGCTCGACAACCCGGGGTTTCTGGACGGAAGTTACAGCCTGCCACTGTTCATCCTGTTCGGCTTCATCATGACCGTCCTGATGCAATCCTCCAGTGCCGCCCTTGCGGTGGTCATCAGTGCGGCCGCCGGCAACCTCCTGGCACTTGATTACGCCGCTGCCGCAGTCATCGGAGCGAACCTTGGCACCACCTCCACGGCCGCCATCGCGGTACTAAGCGCAACCGCCAATGCCCGTCGTCTCGCGGTCGGACATGTGCTGTTCAACCTGGCAACGGCCCTGATTGCCCTGGCCATTCTGCCCCTGATGCTCTGGCTGGTTGCCAATCTGACGACTTGGCTCGAGCTCGGCACCAATGCCGCCGTGTCCCTTGCCCTGTTCCACACCCTGTTCAACCTTCTTGGTGCGCTCGTGATATTGCCCTTCACGCCGCAGCTTGCACGGCTCCTGGGGCGGCTGTTCCGGAGCAAGGAAGAAGACAGCGCGGAGCCCAGGCACCTGGACAACACCCTGGTGGCCACACCAGAGCTGGCGGTGGCCGCGGTGGACGAAGAGATGAAACGTCTGATTGGGCTGACCCGGGGCTTGCTCAGGGTCTGCCTGGACCGTGAAGGCCTGAAGCCTGCGCAGATCGGGCCTAAGGCAGACGCCTGCCGAAGCCTGAACTCGGCTATCGTCGATTACGTTTCGAGAGTCCGGGCTGAAAAGATGCATCCTTCGACCGTGAACGCCCTGACCCTGAGCATCCGCACCTGCAGGTATCTGATGGAGGCCACAGACCTGGCGACAGAACTACTGAAACTCAAGGAGACCCAGGACCAGCCAAGCATGACTGGACTATCGGAGTCACTGGAGCAGTATATAGGCATCCTGAGAACACTGGTTGCGGCCGATGAGCCCCTGCCAGCCATCCTGAATGAGTTGGAAACCCTCTACCATAAGTTGAAATCGGAATTGCTGACCATGATTGTCCGGCGGGAGATCCCGACCGACGTGGGCGAGCAGACACTGGATACACTCAGTTCGATTCGCCGGCTGGCTGACCAATGGCACAAGGCCCTGGCCTGGCAGCCCGTCGCCCGACTCCTGAACGAGGATCAGGCCTCCGCGCCTGCAAACCCGCAGTAACGATTGCGCCCCTGCTGCTTGGCCTGATACATGGCCTGGTCAGCCTGGCGCAGTAACTGATCGCCGTCCAGCTCTTGCGCCTGGGGGTACAGGGTGTAACCGATACTTGCCGAAACCTGAACCACGCCACCTGCGATCGGTACCGGCAGAGAGACGGCATGCAGCAGTCGGACGAGCAGATTCTCGAGCACCGCCGGATCGCTGATATTGACGATGAGCGCCGCAAATTCGTCACCGCCCAGACGCGCCAGGGTGTCCTCTTCCCGCAACTCGGCCCGCATACGGTTGGCCACTTCCACCAACAGTTCGTCACCGGCCTTATGGCCATAGGCGTCGTTGACAGGTTTGAACTGGTCCAGATCGATATAGACTACCGCCAACAGATCATCCTGGCGCCGGGCCTGAGCCATGACCTGGCTCATCCGGTCGGCAAATAGAACCCGGTTGGGCAGATGGGTCAGCGCATCGTAATGCGCCATGGTTCGCAGCTCTTTCTCCTGGGCCTTGAGTCGGGTGATGTCCGAGAAGATCCCCATGAAGTGGCTGATGGCACCCTGTTCGTCCCGAACGCCGCTGATTGTGAGTGCCATATTAAAGCGCTCTCCATCCCGACGCTTGCCGACAAATTCCCCGGACCAGAAGCCCGCCGTCCTCGCACTGGAAAATACTCCGATGCCCTCTTCCAGAGGCAGCGGTGGCAAACGCCCGATCGCATCGGCACGCGCACGGCCGGTAATCTCCCTGTAGGCATCGTTGACGTCGATGACCAGACCACGGAGATCAGTAATGAATATGGCTTCCCGAGCATTGTCGAACACGCTGGCGGCCAGGCGCAGTCTCTGCTCCGCTTCCTTGCGACGGGTGATGTTATACCAGGAGCATAATACGTAAGGTTGTGCGTCACCTTTCTCGTGCACCGGTGCCAGCGTCATGTCGACCCAGATTTGCGAGCCGTCAGAACGAAGAAAGGCCCACTCCACCTGCGCGACTTCACCCTGACGCACCTGGCTCAGCAGTTTCTGCATCTTCTGTCGTGACACCTGACCATCAGGCTGCAGCCCGGGCGAAAAGGCGGCGATATCCTTGCCCAGCAGCGATTTTGGAACGGAGAATCCCAGCAACTCCACGGCCGCACGGTTACCATCCACAAATTCTCCGTCCGCAAGCATCAGCATGGGCTGGGGCCAACTGAGGATCAACCGCCGGAGCCGTAGCTGTTCCGTCGCCAGTTCCCGCTTCTTCCTCCCCAGCCAGAGCATGGCTCCGATCAACAGCAACACGAGGATCAGAATGGCAACCAGCCAGGCCCAGTATTGCCGGATCAGCTCCGCCCAGGTCAGGGTAGGTAATTGGTCATACGGCTCAATGCGTAGCTCACGGGCCACATACTCAACAGACTGGTAGTCAGCGGGAGGGGCGAACCCGGCAATACCCGCGCTCAATGCTGCCGGGTAGTCCTCTTCAATGGCGAACAGGGCCGATGCCACCCGGCGGACAATATCACTGGTCACATGGGGCAAAGCGGCAACCGGCCACTCGGGATACAGTCGTGTCGAGACGACATAGGGAAAACCGACCAGGTTCTGGCGATTGAGGATCCTTATCCGGTCTGCCAGAGTGGGTTCCCGCGCGATCAGTTCCTCGAGGATTCCGGTTCTCACGAAGCCGACCTCAGCGTTCCCGGTCAGTACCGCCCGTAGCACCCGATCGTGGCTGCGAACCAGTTTGATCCGATTGTCCCTGAACACATCGACGCCCGCCTCTTTCAGTTCCAGTGCCTGAGCCTGGAACCCGCCGAGGAAGTGACGCCCGGGCGAAGCGATGGTTGTGCCCTGAATATCCGCCAGACCGGTGATGTCGTCCCGGTCCGGTGTGGTGAAGATCACCCCGCCCAGACTGGCTGTGGCTACTTCGCCGTGCTTGCGCACCAGCGTAGCCAGCACTCCGGTCAAGCTGCGCTCACTCCGGATGACCATAAACTGGCTGGGGTTGGTCAGGAAGAAGTCCAACTGGTTCGAAGCCAGGGCCTGGCTCATCTCTTCCTGCCCGAGCACCTGCAGCTTTACAGGGATTCCGATCCTTCCGGACAGGTAATCCGCCAGTGGCTGGTATCGCTCCTGTATGATGGAATCGGGACGATAGGCATAGACGCCAAACCTCAGCTCCTGGAAACCCTGTGCAAATACACTCGCTGGAAACGCCAGAGACAAGGCAGCAAAGGCCAGGTACCCGAGAAGCCACCCCTTCACGCAACGCTCCTGGGCAGGAAATCACTGTTGCAGAAGCGATCCACGCGGAGGGCGCGGGGAATCATCCCCTCCCGCGCCAACATTTCAGACAGATCGCGGGCGACCCGCTCGATCCGGCCGTTTCTTGCCAGATACCGCTGATTGGACGCCAGGTCCGGTAACATGACCGAAGCCAGCGCGGATCTGACCGCGGCTGTTGAAATACCCTGGCGGGTGGCAACCCGGTAAACGGAATCGTAGGGATTTCGGACCAGGTGACGGAGGCCGGCGAAATGCCCCTCCAGCAGAGCCCGGACGGCGTCAGGCTCCAGGTCTGCAAATTGTCGGGTCACGACCAGCACGTCGAAAATTGTCTCGGGCAGTTGACTGCTATCGAACAATCGCACACCACCCAGACTCTGAAGTACCGAGGCTGTCGGCTCATAGCAGGCAGCAGCATCCACCTCGCCCTGCCGCCACGCCGAAACATGTTCATCCATGGGCAGATCAACGAGGGTGACTTCATCCCTCGGAATGCCAGCGAGATTCAGGAGGTTCAGCAACAGCGTCCCGGAAACGCCCGACATTTCCACCCCGATCCGGCGCCCCCGTAACTGGTCAAGGTTTTTGATCTCCTGCCTGACCACCAGCACATCGGCTCCGACCGACACATTCGTTACCCCGACCACCATCAACCTGGTACCCGCAACGTGGACCCGAATCGCCTCATCCAGGGTCAGAGCGGCACCATCAATGCCACCGGATTTCAATAGCTCCATGGAGTCCAGCGCAGACGATCCCTTTTCAAGTGCCACGGCAGAAGGCAACCAGCCAAATTCCTCGGCGAGGTATATTGGCTCATAGCCAATCCAGGGATGAATCCCGAACCGGAGCGGTCGAGCGGTACCGCAACCACCGAGCCCCAGGGCGGCAAAACCGGCTGCCAGAGAAGCTCCGAGAAAGTGGCGGCGGTGCATCAGAAACTCCGGAACATGGCGTTACGTTTTTTGTATTCTTCTCGGCGATTATCTTACTGCCTGCAGTTACTGCGGTAAAACCCGAATTGGCAGCCAGGGAGCAGACGCTAGCCCAGGGAAAGGAACACACCCATCAGAACGGGCGACAAGAACGAGAGCAGGAATCCCGAAGCGATAGCCACCGGCACACACACCAGACCACCGCTGCTGCGAATCACCGGCAGGGTAAAATCCATCGCAGTCGCCCCGCCATAACCTATGGCCATGGCTGGCCGGGAGGCAATCAGCAGGGGAATGACAGCGAGGGCAATGATTTCCCGGAGCACATCGTTGAGAAAGGCCACGCCACCCCAGGCAGGACCGAGGGCATCCCCGATGACAATGCCAGACAGGGAGTACCAGCCAAACGCCGAGGCCAGGGCCAGCACGTCATGCCAGGGCAGCCCGAGAACCGGA
>JAAZVL010000242.1 GCA_018623515.1 Marinobacter sp. | reverse complement strand
GAGGATGTTGGTCAGGTGGCGTTCCAGGTAGGGGACGTCCACCCGCGCTCCGGAGGCCTTGATGTACTCGTCGCCATCACGCCCGGTGATGACGGTAATGCCCTTGCCGCCCGAGCCTTTTGCGGGCTTGATGGCGAAGCCTTCCAGGTCCTCGGCCATCTCCCGGAAATGGGAAATCTCGTGTTGCTCGCGGACGATCTGCAACAGGCGGGGTGTTTTGACGCCGTACTCCGCGACCACCAGCTTGGTCTTCAGCTTGTTGTCCACCAACGGGTAGGACGAGCGCTCATTGTACCGGGCAATGTAATCCACATTGCGCCGGTTCATGTTGAGCATGCCCAGCCGTTTCAGTCTCCGGGGAGAAATCCACTCCATGTCAGTCGTACACCTTCATGGGGGAGAATCGGTGAAGTTCGGTGAGCTTGTAGCCCGTGTACTGACCCATCAGCAGGATGAACCCGAGAATTACCAGGTGGAGTTCCGGGAAATTGAAGGTCAGGTGGCCGGCGAGAGGGGCGCTCATCACCAGATAGGCGCAGATCGCCACGAACAGACTGCCCGAGCCCTGGATCATTACCTCGCGGACTCCTTCTTCCTCCCAGAGGATGGACATCCGCTCGATGGTCCAGGCAATGATCACCATGGGGAAGAACGTCACCGTCATGCCGGTGTTGAAACCCATCTGGTAGCCGATGATGGACAGGCCGGCGGTGATAAAGATGACCAGGATGATCAGGGCAGAGATCCGGGACACCAGCAACAGGTTGAGACTGGAAAGATAGCCTCGCATCAGTAGCCCGATCGCCACCACCGACAGGAACGCGATCAGTCCGGGCACCAGGGTTGTCTGCACAAAGGCTACGGCGATCAGCACAGGCATGAAGGTGCCCGAGGTTCGGATGCCGATCACCATCCGCATGAACGCTACGATCAGCGCACCCAGGGGCAGGAGCAGCAGCATCCGGAACATGCTCTGTTCCTCGATGGGCAGCTCATAGAAACTGAGGAAGCCCAGACCGTTGGACTCCGCCTGCATGGTCGCCAACTGCAGGGCAGGGACAGTCTGCCGGAGCATGGAGAAGCTGACCTCGGAATTGTCGCCGCCCACGACATCGAGCAGGGACTGGGAGCCCTGGCGCCAGAGCAGCAGGTTCTCGGGCACACCCTGTTCCGCCGTCTGGGGGTCAAATGTCAGCCACTGATCGCCGTTATAAATCTGCAGGAAGGGCATCAGCGGCTGCCGGCGGCGGGCGTCCTCGAGCCGCAGGCCGTCAGCGGTGCGGGCAGGAATGCCGGCGTGGTTGAGCATGTCTACCAGCAGCTGGAGGTAATTCTCCTCGGCCACCAGCAGGGTGGTGTTCTGGGTCCGGGTGTCCGGCTGCATCAGCCGGATCAGCTCCCGGGTCATGCTTTCAGGGGTGCTCGAGCGCTCGCGGGCCTGTGCCAGGATCTCGCGCACGGCAGTCGCCTGGGGTTCCTCCCAGAACATCTGACGGGGGCGTGGCTCACGAGCCACTCTCTGGGGTGGGGTCTCATCCGTGGGGATGAACTGGGCCTTGAAGTAGAGAGTTTGAGGCCCGGAGACATCACGTTTGCTCCATTCCGCCCGACGACCCCCGGAGTCCTCCACGATGGAGAAGCCGTAGCCCGGGGAGGCAGCCTGCTCGGAAATGATGCTGAAGCCCGGGGGCTGATCCGGAATGTTCAGACTGGCGAGTACAGGCTCATCGGTTCCTACGAAATCGACCCGGGCCTCGACCATCCAGACCGGGCGTTGCTCACCGGTGAGCCAGGGGATGCCCAGCTCCACATGGCGCCAGATGGCCAGAGAAATGCCTGCACCGATCAGAAGCAGGACGGCGACGTAAAACGGTATGCGCGAACGGCTGGTCAAGCGTCATCTCCGTTGCGTTTCAGGTTCTTGGGCAGTTCGGTGGCAAATTCCTTGCCGACATCGATCAGCATCACATCCCGGAGGACATTGCGGCCGATCAGCACTTCGTAGGTCAGGTTGCTGCGATCGGCGAGGGTAAACTCGGCGACCTGTTTGTGATCACCGATGGCAAACTGGAGTTCCACCACCACCCGCCGTTCAGAATCCTCGGCACTGGCCTGGATGATTCGGACCCGACGGGATATTTCCTTCTCCATGGTGACCAGTTCGTCGGTGCCCGGGACCGGAACATCAAAGCGAACCCAGTTGCTGCCATCCCGCTCGAACCGGGTGATGTTGCGGGCGTCGATGGAGGAGGTCTCCGCACCGCTGTCGATCCGGGCGGTATAAACCAGCCCCGGTTCGGCCAGATAGAATTTTTCCACTTCGCCGACCACAACCTTGCCCTTCAGTCGGTCGGATCGGCCGGTGTCCTCCAGTGTCGGGCAGACCGGCTGGGGCGGCGTCGGTGGACAGACCGGCTTTTCGACTTTCTTTTCAATGGCTTCGAGGATGGTCTGGGTGGAAAGTTGCTCATGTTGCAGAAGCTGCTCATGGCGCACCGCTGCATTGCCTTCCATGGTGACCAGCGTCGCCCGTTGGGACTGTACCGAGGAGTTCAGTTCTGTCAGGTCCTTTTTCGGAACCATGAAATAGCGGTCTGAGGAGCAGCCGGCCAATACCAGGCTCAGCCCTGCGGCCGCGATGACAGAAAGGAACGGAAAACCAGCCCGTGAACGTTTGTAACCCATGAAGTACCCCTGAGCCGGCAGACAAGAACGCACGGAATATGAGGGCGTGCTGATAGTCTGTGCCTCGATTGTGTTCAGTTAAGGCCGGGGAGTATACCGCAACGAACCTGTGTAGTGACTTTACAGTTGGTTAACGGGCAATGCGGATTATCCGGACAGGAAGGGGCCTTCGCCGAGGTCGGTCTGGGAGCGCAGATACTCCTGAATCACCGGAGAACAATTCAGGTAAAACAACAACAATTCGCGCTGGATATCCTGATCCTGGATACGGGAGGCAAAGCTGATGACTTCCTTGATGGCGCCGTCATTCTCACTTCGGCTATCGGGAATGGAGAAACTCTTACCATAGCGCTCTTTCAGGATTTTTGTCAGGCGTTCGAGATGGAATTCACCGGTGTGGGTAATGTGGGGCAGAATCCGGAAGCCTTTCGGATAGGTTTTTTTTCTGCCCGCCAGAACACACGACGGCATGCCATCCCCGGCCTGGTTATCCTGCCAGAGTTCTGATCCCAGTTTTCGCCACAGTTCTTTCAGCATAACTTGCCTGTCCATCCTCTGACTGCGGATTCGCCCCGGCCATGAAAAAAATGTAACCAAAATAAACAGGACGACCACTTTATTCTTTTAGTGGATATTACGAGGCACGTCCAGAGCCAGATGCATACTGGTAATGAATTTGCCAAACAGTCGAGGCGCTGGCCCCCTTTTCAAGCCTATGAACGGGCGGCAACGCAAAAGGTTCCATTGTTACGTTAAACTGTTCGTCATTATGTGATCATCCGGGCAAACCAATCAGGAGCGTCTTGCAGTGCCGGAAGCGATAACCCGATGGATAGTGGCCTCGCCGGAATTGATGGCTGGATTAGTTGGCGTGCTGGCACTCCTGACAGTGCTGCTTGCGATTTTTCTCATGCGTTCAGCCCGTAAGGCCGATGCCTGGCAAAACCGGGCCTTTGAGGCCGAGACGAGGGTCGCCGGGCTGGAATCGGACGTTGGCGGCAAGCGGCAGTGGATCGACCAGCTCGAGGGAGAACGCAAAAGCCTCCAGACGAAGATCGAGGATCTTTCCGGCGAGTTGCACCGTGTGCGGGTGAGACTCCGCGAGCAGGAGGTGGCCCTGGACCGGGAGCGCCGTTCCGCGGCGGAGAAGCTGGAACTTCTGGAACGTAACCGGGATGCGTTAAAACAGGAGTTCGAAAATCTCGCCAATCGGATTTTCGATCAGAAGAACGAGCGCTTCACCCAGCAGACGCGCACCAGCCTGGACAGCCTGCTCAATCCTTTCCGGGACCAGTTGCAGGACTTCCGCAAGCGCGTGGAAGACGTTTACACCACCGAGACCCGGGACCGACAGGCACTGCGCAGCGAGATCAAATCACTGCAGGAGCTGAACCGGCAGATTACCGAGGAAGCGGCGAATCTGACCAAAGCCCTGAAGGGTGACAAGAAAATCCAGGGCAACTGGGGTGAGCTGATTCTGGAACGGGTGCTGGAAAAATCCGGCCTGCGCAAAGG
>JAAZVL010000063.1 GCA_018623515.1 Marinobacter sp. | reverse complement strand
GAGCCCGGGCTCTACTTCATTCCGTCGTTGCTGGATCCCTTGCTGGAAGGACAGTTGGGACAACACCTGAACCAGGATCTGATCCGGCGGTTACGGGGCTGCGGTGGCATCCGGATTGAAGACAACGTCGTGGTCACGGAAACCGGGAGCCGGAACCTGACCCGCGACGGTTAACTCCGAAACACTCCGTTGCATAAAAATGATGCAATGGGGTTGCATTCTCGGATGGTAATAACAATAATTATCACTAACTTTCATAACCGTTGGTGAGTTATTGCTATGTACGTTTGCCTTTGCCACGGGGTAACTGATCGGGAAATCCGCGACGCGGCCGAAAACGGCGTCTCCTCCATGCGTCAGCTGGGCAAGGAGTTGGGCGTAGGCACCCAGTGTGGTCGCTGTGCCTGCACCGCGCGTGAGATTCTCCGTGAGAGCCGGTCGCCGGATTATTTGTCACTCGCCAACATGCTTGCCCAGCCAGCCTGAACCCCCGCATATCACGGCGATCCGCATTTGCGACCTTTTGCAGTCGCGGTTTTTTATCGCCGTTAAAGCGTCTATCCTTGAGAGTCATAGCACTTATCAAACAAGGAGCAGGGTTATGAAAGGCGACAAAAAAGTCATCCAGTATCTCAACAAGGCTCTTGCCAACGAGCTGACCGCCATCAACCAGTACTTCCTGCATTCCCGCATGTACAAGGACTGGGGCATTACCAAGCTGGCAGACAAAGAGTATGAAGAGTCTATTGATGAGATGAAGCACGCTGACGAGCTGATCGAGCGTATTCTCTTCCTG
This sequence comes from Marinobacter sp., assembly GCA_018623515.1. Taxonomy (GTDB): domain Bacteria; phylum Pseudomonadota; class Gammaproteobacteria; order Pseudomonadales; family Oleiphilaceae; genus Marinobacter. The sequence continues at coordinate 14,236 of JAAZVL010000063.1, read as the reverse complement.
GAAGGGCTCCCCAACCTGCAAGACCTGAACAAGCTTCTGATCGGGGAAAATGTCGAAGAAATGCTCCAGTGTGACCTGAAGCTGGAACTGGCCGGCCACGCGGATTATGTCGAAGCAGTTGCCTACTGTGATGAAATCAAGGACTACACATCCCGTGAACTGTTCCGCCGGATCCTCGAGAGCGAGGAAGAGCATATCGACTGGCTGGAAACCCAGCTGGAGATGATCTCCCAGATGGGTATTCAGAACTACATCCAGCTTCAGTCTGGCGCCTCCGAGTAACAACCTGCCGGCAATCGCTACACCATGGGCGATTGCCGGTAGCCCCGCCTTTTCCGCATCCTTTTCTTGCCAATTCCCCCAGATTTTTCCTGATTGCGGTTAGAATAATCGCTGTTTGACGTTCTGATATGATCCGGATCCTGCCGGATGCTACCAACCGGGAGACTGCAATGGACCTGTCCTGCTTCAAGGCCTACGACCTTCGTGGTCGTGTACCTGACCAACTGAACCCCACGCTTGCCGAGAAAATCGGCCGGGCTTATGTGGAAGTGACCGGCGCGAAGAAGGTGATTGTCGGCTACGACATCCGCCTGTCCAGCCCGGAAATCGCCGAAGCGCTCAGCTCCGGCCTGATGGCCGCCGGCGCCGACGTGTTCGACATCGGCCTGTGCGGCACCGAACAGGTGTATTTCGCCACCAGCCACTACAAGATGGACGGCGGCATCATGGTCACCGCCAGCCACAACCCCAAGGACCACAACGGCATGAAAATGGTCGGCCCCGAATCCCGGCCGATCAGCTCCGACAACGGCCTGAACGAGATCCGCGACCGGGTGCTGGAACCGTTTGCCGATGCCGCAGAACAAGGCCGCTACGAGCCCCTGGAAGTGATGAGTGCCTATATCGACCACCTCCTGGGCTACGTTGACGCCGCCTCACTCAAGCCCATGACCATCGTGTGCAACGCCGGTAATGGCGGCGCGGGCCTGGTGATCGACGAGTTGGAACAGCACCTGCCGTTCGAATTCATCAAAGTGCACCACCAACCCGACGGCCACTTCCCCAACGGCGTCCCCAACCCCATCCTGCCGGAAAACCGCGCCGCCACGGCCGATGCCGTGATCGAGCAGGGCGCTGCCATGGGCATCGCCTGGGACGGTGACTACGACCGCTGCTTCTTCTTCGACGAAAAAGGTCGCTTTATCGAGGGCTACTACATTGTCGGCCTGCTCGCCGACCAGTTCCTGCGCAAGACCGGCGGCGGCAAAGTCATCCACGACCCCCGCCTCACCTGGAACACCCTTGACCTGGTCAAAGCCGCCGGCGGCGAAGCCATCGAAAGCAAGACCGGCCACGCCTTCATCAAACAGCGCATGCGCGACGAAGACGCCGTCTACGGCGGCGAAATGAGCGCCCACCACTACTTCCGCGACTTCGCCTACTGCGACAGCGGCATGATCCCCTGGCTCCTCGTCGCCGAACGCCTGTGCCAGTCGGGCCAGACCCTGTCCTCACTGATCGACGCCCGAATCGAAGCCTACCCGGCCAGCGGCGAAATCAACCGCACCATCGCCGATCCTCCCAAAGTGATCGCCGCGATCGAGGCCAAATACAGCGTCGGCGCCAAAAGTGTCAGCCACGTGGACGGCGTGAGCATCGAATTCGACGACTGGCGCTTCAACCTCCGGATGTCCAACACTGAACCGGTTGTGCGCCTGAACGTGGAATCGAGGGCGAATATCCCGCTGATGGAAGAAAAGACAAAAGAACTACTGGCGGAAATGGATCGACTGAACAAAGAAGGTTAACCAGAGAAGGGCACAAGGTGAGCTAGGCTCCAGGACTCTGGGGCGAGCGGGCAGGAAGGGCGGTCAGAAACTGTGCGGAGCCATGGATGGCGGAGCTCAAGCGTCAGATGGGTGAGGCCGAGCGTTTATGAAGCGAAGCTTCATGCGACAGCTGAACGACTGCAATCTATGATTGCAGGCTGGACCCCGGAGGGGTGCCGCAAGGAGCGGGTTTCTGACCGCCCTTCCTGCCCGCTCAACCTTCTACAAAGCCTGCCTGCTTCGGCCTTGCACCAGAGGCCAGTCAGACCTCAGAGCCAGTCGTTCAACATAATCCCGATCCCGAACCTCTCAATCCGGTGGTTATAGTCAATCAGACTCTCCCCATACCCGTTGTAGTACTGAAAGAACCCCTTCAACGTCTCACCCATCGGAAAACTGTACCCGAACTCCACGGACGTCCGGTTATCGGACCGCAGATTATTCAACAGCCGCAACGAAAACGTCCGGTCCTCCGTCAGCTTGTAAACCGCCTGATAGTTCGCATGGCCCAGATACCGCTCGATATCGGCATTGTCATCGTTGCTACTCTCCGGAATCCGGTACCACGGCTGCACCATGAACAGCCAGCGCCCGTAGCTGTATGCAGCACTGCCCACAACCCGGTTCCAGCTCCGGGAGCGGGGCTCCGACTGGCCATTGGACTGGTGACTGAAGCCGATTGTTACGCCGGTCAGGGTGCCGGGGCCAAAATCCCAGCCGGTCTGGTAGCGCAGGAAAATCTCCGGTTCATAATTGGTTTCCCGGAACGGAGCCGAATCATCCCGGTTGTAGACCTGCCAGAAAGATTGCTGGGTGTAGCCGAACCACAGAGTGGTGCGATCCTCCAGAAGGCCCGTCAACAAAGGCACCTTGAAACTGATCTGGTATTTGGCTTCCTCATTCCGGAGCTCATAGTCATAGCCCGTGGTGCCCAGTCTCGGACTGCTGGGCGTGGCGTTCGGGTCATCGGCCCAGGTTATCGGCAGGATATAGGTCGGGCGATGGCCCACGAAGCTCCCCGAGAACGAGAAGATCGCTTTTTCCGTGGCTACATACTGCTCCAACAGCGAATTCATGACGCTGTCATCGTCTTCCGGGCCTTGTCCATCGGCCAGCGGCAGTTCTTCGTCCAGAACCTCCTCGGCCTGTTCCTGCTCATCCTCGGAGGCCGCCTGTCTCTCTTCTTCAGCCCGGAACACGCGATCAAAACAGGCCAGCCTGCGGACCCCGTTTTCGATCAGTGCGCACTGCTCGGCGGATAACTGCTCTGACGGCTCGGTGCCAGCCGACTGGGCAACCGCCAACGGGCTGGCCAGGGTGGTAAGACATACGCCCAGGCCGGTATTGCGCAGCCAGGATTGATCAACCATGGAGCGATCCTCAGCCTGCGTTCAGGCTCAGCCAGGTATTGGCAATGCCGTACACCCAGACGCCAAGCAGGGTAATCGTCAGCAATGCGAAAATGATTCTGTGGCGGGTAAGATTGGCCGCGCTGGCGGCCGCGACCCAGCGCAGGTACATCAGTCCGATAAAGCTTACAAACACGCCCAGACTGGCTAAGGCCGGGATCAGCAGCCAGACGGCACTGATCTTGCTGCCGTCGGCGGTCTGGCTGGAAAACCAGGCCATCGAGCCGAGCAGAACGGCCAGGGCTGAGAACTCAAGAATCAACAGCGGCTTGCGCCACGGATGCGGGCGGTTGCTTTCTGCGTCTGGCATGAAGCGGGTCCTGGAAGTCGTGTTGGTTGGATTGCCGGTATGGTACCTGTATTCACAAATTCATGCCCGAGGGCTTACGAAATTGCAATTAAACCGGTTGAAATCAATTTCTGATTCTGGCCTTTGGTTTTTTTGCCGGGGTTCAGTCGCTATAATGCGGCGACCAAAGATTATAACGCTCAAATGCGAGGTGCATTGTGAACATGAAGAGAGTCCTGGCTGTTGTTATGCTCGGTTTCGGCCTGACCGCCGGTGCCGTTATGGCTAGTGTTGAAGACGAGATCCGCGCGCGCATCCAGCCGATCGGTGAAGTGTGCCTGGAAGGCGAAGAGTGTGGTGAAGCCGCAGCGCCGACCCAGACAGCCAGCTCTGGCCCCCGTTCTGGCAGCGAAGTGTACGATGCCGTTTGTATGGCCTGCCACACCACCGGTGCCGCCGGTGCTCCGGTCATCGGTGATACCGGTGCCTGGGCCCCGCGCATCGACCAGGGCATGGAGACCCTGATTGACCACGCCATCAACGGTTACAATGCCATGCCCGCCAAGGGTGGCTGTGCAAGCTGTCCGGATGAGGAAATCAAGAACGCGGTTGAGCACATCGTTTCTCAGAGCCAGTAAGGTCTGGCTGTTGCCTCCCTTACTGCCGGGTTCGGCAGGAAGGGAGGCTGGCTTCTGTTTTACTGGAATTCGACGGGCTCAAGGGTTCCCCTGAGTTCGAAGTGATTGCCACTGCCGTCGGTAATCTTCACCTCCCATCTTTCCGTGTGATTCGCCGATACCGCAAGGCGAGGATCCATCCATCCGTAAGTTCCTGATCCCGAGACAGGCGACCACGGCCCGTCTTGAGTCTCTTGAGCGTCATTTCGGCCGGTGCTCGACATGAACGTTGGGCTCGTCAGATTAGCCTCCACGCCAGTGCCGGTGTGAAACGCAGCATGGGCTCCCTGTCCTCGCCCAGGATGGTCAGTGCCCGTTCTCCACGGTAACTGAGCAGCAGTCCCGGCCGTGGTGCCTCCAAAACCATGACCGAATGCTGTCCCGGCCCAGACAACGAGGCTCGCCACCACCGGGCAGGGCCAGCGGCGATAGCGGAGCAGCACCCGGCTACTGCCGAGAGTCATAGCAGGCCTCCCAGCTCGTCCAGCAGGCTGTCCTGCATTGCCAGGCGGAGGTTTCGGCCATTACGGGAAACGATCGGGAGTTCCACCGCCCGCTGATCACCGTCGATCAGATGGGTCATGGCAGTGCGCCGGATCAGCAGTACCTCGTCGATCTTCCCGGCGTCGTCCACCTGGATGCTCAGGGTGTCGCCAATGGTAGCCGCTTCCGGTGCTGACAGGATTTCGGGGCGGTCATTTCGCATGGCATAGGGCGGGGTATAGATCTCGAAACTGGGATCGCGGCCGGCATTGGGTCCCAGGCCAAAGTCCTCAAGATTGATATGGGAGAGGTAAGCGGTATTGATGGGGCGTGGCCCGCCACCAGAACCCGTCCGTCCGGGAGCAAGACTGCAGTATTGTGGTAGGTCCTTGGTCGGTTGGCTGTGGCCATTTCGGACCAGGTGCCGGTGCATGGGTCGCAGGTTTCCGTTTCCACCACATTGCGGCCGGAGTTGAGCGGATCCTCCGGGTAAACCGGCTTGATCAGCTTGGTGACACCGCTGGCCACAAAGACATCGCTGTTACCGAGGGTGACCATAGACGGGTACCACCGGCCATAGGTCATGTCACCACTCTGGGGCCAGGTATTGGTGCTACCGTCAAAGATACGGGAGTTCTTGATGCCCTCAAGCTCAACGACCCCGACCGGGAAGCCATCAACGCCGGGTTCCGAGTAGTAGTCGGTACCACCGACGGCCATGATCCGCCCATCAGCCAGTACAATGATGTCGGAACAGAACAGCGCACCGTCGTTTTTCGAGGTGTTGTCAGCGGTGTCCAGCAGGCCCTCACTGTTGGTCACGCACCGCTCATCGGTTTCCACATCCTCAACGTCGACGGTGATGACCGGTTTCGCGAACGGATCGCTGAAGAAACCTTTGACGGGGTCACCGGCCGGCGCCCCTGATTCGGCGGTTTGGGCCACCTGACGCCGCCCACCACCGTATCCTGGCCGGCCGAGGTTTCGGAGCTGGAAACGTTGTCACTGGCGCCGGAATCGTCACCGCCGCCGCAGGCCGACAGTATCAGTGCGGAACTGAAAGCCAGCAGCAGTTTGCCGGGACGCAGCTTGCTGGAGCCGTACGAAAGATCAATCGGTGTCATTTCGTTCTCCTGGTCTTGTTGTTGTGTCGAGGGGAGGGTCCCCATCGGGAGCAACGGACCGGGAGCGCGAATGGATGCAAGGAAAAGAATAAAAAATAGTCAGCTTTCGAGATCCCCGAGCAGTGCGCTCAGGGTGGCTTTGCCTTTTTTCTGGTTGGCTTCCCCGTCGAGGTCTCCAAGGCCTTCCCATTTCAGGTCCTCCTCGGGCAACTCATCCAGAAACCGGCTGGGAATGGTTTCGATTTTCTCGCCGTACTGTTTGCGGGATGCGGCGTAGGTCAGGGTCAGGGTTTCCCGGGCACGGGTGATGCCCACATACATCAGGCGGCGCTCTTCCTCTATGTTGCCTTCCTCGATGCTCGTGCGGTGGGGCAGGATTTCTTCCTCCAGGCCCATGATGAAGACATGGGGAAACTCCAGGCCCTTGGAGGCGTGCAGGGTCAGAAGCTGGACCTTGTCGCTGTCATCCTCTTCTTCCCGCTGTTCCATCATGTCCCGCAGGATCAGCTTGCTGATGGCATCCTCGATGCCAATCTCATCCGCCGTGCCCTTGCCGTCATCGAGCATGCGCTGGATGGATTCCACCAGGTACCAGATGTTCTCCATGCGCCGTTCCGCCTGTTTGGGCGTGCCGGAGTGCTGGTGCAGCCACTCCTCGTACTCGATGTCGGTGAACAGTTGCTTGATCACCGGGATCGGGTCCTCCGCATGCAGGCGCTCGCAGGTGCGGTCGACCCAGTGGGCAAAACGCCGCAACCGCTCCAGGCCTTTCTCGGTCACGTGGGCTTCCGCCCCCATGTCTCCCAGCGCCTGGAACAGGCTGACATTGCGGGAACGGGCATAGTGGCTCAGCTGCTCCAGGGTACGTGGGCCGATTTCCCGCCGGGGCACGTTGACCACCCGCAGGAAGGCGGCGTCGTCGTCCGGATTGACCAGCAGCCTCAGGTAGGACATGGCGTCCTTGATCTCGTTCTTGGCGAAAAATGACTGGCCGCCGGAGATCCGGTAGGGGATCTGGTAGGCCTGCAACTTCATTTCCAGCAGCCGGGACTGGTGGTTGCCCCGGTACAGCACGGCGAAGTCCTTGAAATCCAGACCCTGCTTGAGTTTGTTGTCGATGATCTCGGTCGCCACCCGTTCGGCTTCGGCATCCTCGTTACGACAGCGGATGATGCGGAGTTCCTCGCCGATGGTGTGGTCACTCCACAGAGCCTTCTCGAACACATGGGGGTTGTTGGCAATCACCGTATTGGCGCTGCGCAGGATCCGCCCGGTCGAGCGGTAGTTCTGTTCAAGCTTGACGATTTTCAGGCTCGGGAAGTCTGTCTTGAGCTGGGCCAGATTCTCCGGCCGCGCCCCGCGCCAGGCATAGATGGACTGGTCGTCATCGCCGACCACGGTAAAAGCCGCCCGTTCGGCCACCAGCAGCTTGACCAGTTCGTACTGGCACACGTTGGTGTCCTGGTACTCGTCCACCAGCATGTACCGGATCTTGCGCCGCCACTTGGCCAGTACATCCGGATGGCTGCGGAACAGCTGGACCGGGAGCAGGATCAGGTCATCAAAGTCCACCGCGTTGTAGGCTTTCAGGTATTCGTTGTAGCGCTTGTAGATCAGGGCGATGCGCTGTTCCCGTTCATCGGCGGCCTTGCTGTAGGCTTCTTCCGGGCCGCGCATGGCGTTCTTCCAGGACGAAATGGTCATCTGCACGTCGTTGAGCTCATCGCCGGCCTCGGCACTGGCCTCGCGCAGCATCAGGTCCTGCAGCAGCGCCTTGGCGTCCTCGGCATCGAAGATCGAGAAGCCGGGGTGGTAGCCCAGGTGCGGATGTTCTTCCCGGATCATGTTCAAACCCAGGTTGTGGAAGGTGGAGACGATTAGCCCCCGGGACTTGCCCCGGTCCACGATCCGGCCCACCCGTTCCTTCATTTCCCGGGCCGCCTTGTTGGTAAAGGTCACCGCGGCAATATGCCGCCCCGGAATGCCCAGCTCCTCGATCAGGTAGGCGATCTTGCGCGTGATCACACTGGTTTTGCCACTGCCCGCGCCGGCGAGCACGAGCAGCGGGCCATCGGCGTAACGGACGGCTTCACTTTGTCGGGGGTTGAGTTTGTTCACAGATTACAGACCAGATCGGAACGGGGGTCGGGAAATTCGCGTGTCATTATTCTACACCAGCAGGCCTTACTGTACCTCGAACATCGCTGGGCTATGATAAGGTTAACAGTCAACGCCTATGCAGAGACGGATCCTGTTTGATGACATTGCCCCTGGAGACTCCGAGGCCCGATCGGTTACGCGTATTGGTGCTGACACCTCACCACGCGGACTTTCTCTGGCTGGACTCGCTGCTTTCGGGCGATTCCGAGATCGATCCGGATGTCACCTGGTGTCCGGACCTGATTGATTGCGACGACCTTATCCGTAACGCCAGTTTCGACGTCATCGTCTGGGATTGTGTGTTCCACGGTGGCAATGAAGCCGCGTTCCTGCAATACCTGTCGGTCTCCAGTGGCGACAAGCCGGTGCTGGCAATGAGCGCCGAGTTGCCCGGTGAGCGCGCTTCGCAACTGATCGGCGAGGGAGCCGGGGACTACCTGAGCCGCCAGGGGCTCGACCGGTGGAGTTTTCCCCGAGCGGTGAAATACCTGTGGTACCGGGAACAGCTGAGTACGTCCGCCCTGGGACATCTGGGGCGTGAAGTTGCCAGTGGCATCATTAACCGGGACCTTTTCTTCGACCGGCTTCAGCAGGGCCTGCTGCGGGCCGAGCGGGGCGGTCAGAGACTGGCCCTGCTGCACCTGAATGTCGACGATTTCCGCAGCATGAACGAATCCTTTGGCTACCAGCGCAGCGACCAGCTGATGATGAAGCTGGCGGAGCGCCTGCGCCATGCTCTGCGCCGGGTGGACTCGCTGATGCGCATTGGCGGTGACGAGCTGGCGATCATTATCGAGAAAGTGGACGACTCGCTCGACATTACCCGGATCATCCGCAAGGTGGTCACCATCCTCGACGAGCCGGTGACCGTGGACGGCCAGCAACTGGTAGTCAACGCCAGCCTCGGTGTCGCCACCTATCCGGAGTCCGGTGACAGTGCAGAGAACCTGATGCGTCGGGCCAACCGCGCCATGTTCGAGGCCAAGCGGGATCCGGGTACCAGTTACCGTTTTTACGACCGGCAACTGCACATCTCTGCCGGCTACCAGCTGCGCCTGGAAGCGGATCTGCGTAACGCCCTGAGAGGACGGGAGCTGGAAGTGTATTACCAGCCTCGTATCGACCTGGCGACCGAGGAAGTACGGGGCGTGGAATGCCTGTTGCGATGGAACCACCCGCAGCGGGGCCTGGTGGGGCCGGATGAATTCATTCCGGTGGCCGAGCGCAGCGGCCTGATCGTGCCTATCGGCTACTGGGTCATCGAGCAGGCGTGCCAGCGTCTTCAGGAGTCCGCCGAGTTGGGTTTCCCGGGGCTGGTGTTTGCCGTCAATCTCTCGTTCCGTCAGTTCCATGATCGGAAGATGACGGAAACCATCTTCCGGATAATCTTCAACGCCAACGTCGACACCAGCTTGCTGGAGCTGGAGCTCACCGAGAGTGCCATGATGCACGATCCGGAATATGCCCAGCGTTGCCTGCGGGAGCTGAATCAGCTGGGCATCAGTTTTGCCCTCGATGATTTCGGCACCGGTTTCTCGTCCCTGAGCAACCTGCAGCACCTGCCGATTTCCCTGGTCAAGATCGACAAGTCCTTTGTAGAGGAGCTCGGGCACTCAGCCGATGCCGAACACATCATACGGGCGATCATCAGCCTGTCCCACAGTCTGCAGATGAGCGTGGTCGCCGAGGGCGTGGAAAGCGAAGGGCAGCTCGAGTTTCTTCGCCAGCAGCATTGTGACGAAGTCCAGGGCTACTATTACGCCCGCCCCATGCCCTGGAACGAGCTTGTGCAATTCCTGAACAGCCGCAGTCAGGCTGCTTGCTTGCAGAAGTAAGCCGCTGTACCTTTTCCCGTTAATTCGATTCCTATGTGATTTGCCGAGGTTGCATGAAGACGATTTCCAGCCGTATCGCGGAAGAGCTTGGTGTCCGCGAACAACAGGTTAATGCCACCATTGCCCTGCTTGATGAGGGCGCGACCGTTCCGTTTATTGCCCGCTACCGGAAAGAGGTCACCGGTTCGCTGGACGACAGTCAGCTGCGGAACCTCGAAGAGCGGGTGCGTTACCTGCGTGAACTGGAGGACCGGCGCGCCACCATCCTCAACAGCATTGAGGAACAGGGCAAGCTGACCGACGAGCTCAAGGCCGCGATCAATGGTGCTGACACCAAGAATCGGCTGGAAGACCTGTATCTGCCCTACAAGCCCAAGCGCCGCACCAAGGCCCAGATTGCCCGGGAAGCCGGCCTGGAGCCGCTCGCGGATGCCCTGTATGACGATCCGACACTTGAACCGGAAGCCACTGCCGAGGCCTATATCAACAAGGACGCCGGCGTGGAGGACACCAAAGCGGCCCTCGATGGCGCCCGCTATATCCTGATGGAGCGCTTCGCCGAAGATGCTGAACTGCTGGGCGACCTGCGGGACTTCATCTGGCAGCAAGGGCAGCTCAAGGTCTCCGTGGTGGAAGGCAAGGAAACCGAGGGCGCCAAGTTCCGGGATTACTTCGACCATGTCGAGCCCCTGAAAAAGGTGCCGTCGCACCGGGCCCTGGCGATCCTGCGTGGCCGCAATGAGGGCATCCTCACCTACAGTATTGTGGTCGGTGACGGGGAAGATGATCGCCGCCAGCCGCACCCGGCCGAACAACGGATTGCCGCGCGCTGGCGTATCCGGGACGATGGTCGCCCCGCCGACAAATGGCTATCTGAAGTGGTGCGCTGGACCTGGCGGGTCAAGCTGTCCACCCAGATTGAGACCGACCTGATGGCGCAGGTCCGCGAAGCAGCGGAAACCGAGGCGATCAACGTCTTCGCCGCCAACCTGAAAGATTTGCTGTTGCTGGCCCCCGCCGGCCCGCGCCCGACCCTGGGGCTGGACCCCGGCTTGCGTACCGGCGTCAAGGTGGCGGTGATCGACGGTACCGGCCAGGTGGTGGGTCATGGCGCGATTTTCCCCCATGCGCCCAAGAACAAGTGGGACCAGTCCATCGAGCAACTCGCCACCTGGTGCCGGGAGTACGGCATCGAACTGGTGGCGATTGGCAATGGCACTGCCTCCCGGGAAACCGAAAAGCTGGTGGCCGACCTGTGCAAGCGCTATCCGGAGCTGAAGCTGGCGCGGATTGTGGTCAGTGAGTCTGGCGCTTCCGTCTACTCGGCCTCCGAATTTGCCTCCCGCGAACTGCCGGATCTGGATGTCACCATCCGGGGCGCGGTATCCATCGCCCGTCGTCTGCAGGACCCCCTGGCCGAGCTGGTGAAGATCGAGCCGAAGTCCATCGGGGTCGGGCAGTACCAGCACGATGTGTCCCAGGTCCAGCTGTCCCGCAGCCTGGACGCCGTTGTTGAGGACTGTGTCAACGGCGTCGGTGTGGATCTGAACACCGCGTCGGTGCCGCTGCTGGCCCGGGTGTCCGGCCTGAACCAGAGCATTGCCCAGAACATCGTCGATTTCCGCAACCAGAACGGCATGTTCACCAACCGCAAGCAGCTGTTGAAAGTGACCCGCCTCGGCGATCGCACTTTCGAGCAGGCGGCCGGCTTCCTGAAGATTGCCGGTGGTGAAAACCCGCTGGACCGCTCCTCGGTGCACCCGGAAGCCTACGGCGTGGTGGAAGCAATTGCCGCCCGGAACAACCGCAAGGTGGACGATATTATCGGCGATTCTGCGTTCCTGCGTGGTCTGAATCCGCAGGATTACGTAACAGAACAGTTCGGGCTGCCCACGATTCGCGACATCATCGCCGAGCTGGAAAAGCCGGGCCGGGACCCCCGCCCGGAATTCCGGTTTGCCAGTTTCGAGGAGGGTGTGGAAACCCTCAACGACCTGAAGCCGGGCATGATTCTGGAGGGGTCAGTTACCAACGTGACTAACTTTGGCGCCTTTGTCGACATTGGTGTGCATCAGGATGGGCTGGTGCATATCTCTGCGTTGTCCCGCACTTTCGTCAAGGACCCGCGGGAAGTGGTCAAGGCCGGTGATATCGTCAAGGTCAAGGTCATGGAAGTGGATATTCCCCGCAAGCGTATCGGTCTGTCCATGCGCATGGACGACCAGCCCGGTGAGAAGAACGAGTCCCGGGCCTCGTCCGGGCGTGGGCGGCCCGATAACCGTTCCGGCCAGCACCAGAGCCGGGCCCCGAAAGGGCAGAAGCCGGCCCAGGGCGCGATGGCCGGGGCCTTGGCTCAGGCGCTTGCCTCGGCCCGAAAGGACGGACGGTAAGCTTTTCCAACATCAGGTTCACCGAGCACCCCGTCATGAGCGGGGTGGTCGCAGCAGGAGTCAAGCATGGCTGAATCCCGCCATTCGTTATTTCGGCAGTTCTCAAAATCGGAGTGGCACGGCTTTCTCAAGGGTGTGGAGAAGGAAGGTCTGCGGGTTGACCGGAACGGGTTCATCGCCCAGACCCCCCATCCGCAGTCGCTGGGCTCCACGCTCACCCATCCCCGCATTACCACGGACTACTCCGAGGCCCTGCTGGAGCTGATTACGCCGGTGTGTGGCAGCACCGACGCCATGCTGGAGTCCCTGCGGGATATCCACCAGTTCGTGCAGCAGAATCTCGGGGATGAAGTGTTCTGGGCGGCCAGCATGCCCTGTGAGCTGGACGGCGACGAGAGCATTCCCATCGCGGAATACGGCAGCTCGAATATCGGTTACCTGAAGCATGTCTATCGTCAGGGGCTGGCGGTGCGCTATGGCCGCATCATGCAGAGTATTGCCGGTGCGCACTACAACCTGTCTCTGCCCGATGCCTTCTGGGAAAAGTGGCAGCAACTGCTGGGGGACCAGCAGTCACTCCGTGATTTCAAATCCCAGCAGTATTTCTGGTTGATCCGGAACTTCCGCCGCCGCAGCTGGCTTTTGATGTTGTTGTTCGGAGCCTCGCCGGCACTGGACGCCAGTTTTGTCGCTGACGTCAAACACGATTTGAGCCGGTTTGATGAGCGCACCTGGTATGGCAAACATGCGACGTCCCTGCGCATGGGCGATCTGGGGTACCACAACAATGCCCAGGCCTCGTTGAATATCTGCTTCAACGAGTTGAGCACCTACACCCGGACCCTGGATCGTGCCATTCACACGACCTGGCCGCCCTATGAGGCGATCGGCACGCGCCGCGGCGATGAGTTCATCCAGATCAACACCAGCGTCCTGCAGATCGAAAACGAGTATTACAGTGCCGTCCGCCCGAAGCGGACCACCGAGCGGGAGGAAAAGCCGATCCAGGCCCTGGAGGCGCGCGGGGTGGAATACATCGAAGTGCGCTGCCTGGACCTGGACCCGTTCTCACCCCTGGGTGTCAACAGGGAACAGATCGACTTCCTGGACCTTTTCCTGCTCGACTGCCTGCTGTCGGATTCGCCCCGTATCAGTGACGCCGAATGCGAACGTCTGGATGATAACTACAAGGACGTCGTGGCCAGGGGCCGTGAAGCCGGTCTTACCCTGTGCCGGGAAGGGAGCCGGATTCCGGTGATGGAAGCTGCCTCCGGGCTGCTGGATCGCCTGGAGTCGCTGGCGGAGGTGCTGGATGACTGGACGGGCAGTAACGCCTACGCAAGTGCCCTGGCGGCCCAGCGGAATAGCCTGGCAGATGGTGTGCCGTCCACCCGGGTACTGGATGCCATGCGCGCTTCCGGTCTCGGCCACCGGGATTGGGTAATGGAGATGTCCCTGCGCCATCAGCAATCCCTACGGGACGAGGTGATGGCGCCGGATGTCCTGGAAGCGTTCCGGGCAATGAGTCGGGATTCCCTGGCCGAGCAGGCTCAGATGGAAGCCCACGATACCCAGCCGTTCGAGCAGTTCCTGGCAGATTACCTCAGGTCCTGAGAGCAGAGTTCGGTCTCCGTCACAGCCTGTAGGGGATCTGTTGCACAGAACCTGAACATCGGTTTGTCAGCGGCACGGGCCCCTGCTAGCGTTTGGGCATCGGGATAACGGAGGATGCCGGCATGGCAAGGGATATCAAGCTCGGATGGGATGTGGAGGCGCTGAACAAGGCCTACCGCCAGGGCTACATGGCGGCCTCCATGGGCATGGCCAAGAGCCGCTGTCCGTATCGGGGCGATGTGGTGATTGCTGCCTGGGAAGCGGGCTGGGATGACGCCGAAGCGGCCGCCCGCGATCAGCAAAGCCGGCCCGACGATTTCTTTTCCCGCATTGCCTGACCGCCACCGACCTCCCGCGCTTGAAGTTCCCCCGGGTTTAGGGTTAAGTGACGGGGCTCTGAGCTTCAAGTCTTCATTCCGAGGG